>DASWHG010000001.1:0-5447 GCA_036393315.1 Anaerolineales bacterium
TGTATTTAGATTGCTGAGAATATATACTTTGTCTGGCAGGCAATGACTGATGTGCCAGACCGCGGTAGACAGTGATCTACGCGCTTTCTCTTCGGGGCGATCTCCCCAAAACAATTCCGCCAGGCGTTCACGCGACTGGGGCTGCTCTCGGTTCAGGACGAGATACGCCAGCAAAGCCTGGGCCTTGCGTGTGGCAGGGACAGGCAGCGGTCTTCCTGTGTGGAAGATCTCCAAAGAACCCAGTAACCGCACGTGTAAACCAGGCGTAAGCATGATTTCAGCTCATTTACAATCAGTATACGGCTTGCATTCCTAGAAGTCAACTGAGATCCGGCCTGGTACCACCAGGTGAGGAGATCCGGCGCGGTGCTGACCGCCACGACCACGAATGTCCGAAATTTTTAGATTTTCCTTCTTTCACGCGTCTAATCTATTGAAGGTAAGATCTCGTGAACTCGATCTCCCACGAAAAAGCCCGGCAGTACCTGCACCTGCGCCGGGAGGGCCTGGAGGCGGGTGAGCGCCAGGCCATGGAAGCGCACCTGTTCCTTTGCGAGGATTGCCGTAGGTACGACAGGAAGCTCGCCGCGCTCGAAAGGGATCTGGGCCATAGTTTCCACAACCGTTTGGACCCCGTTCCCACCTCGGTTGGCATGGCTGGAAAGGTTCAGGTCTGCCTGGACCGGGCGAAGAGGAACAGGCTGGTATTGAGCCTTGCAGGGAGCCTGGCCGGCGCGCTGGCCCTGGTTGCCCTGCTCGTCTTCCTGGTTGAATTATTCTCAAGCTCTCGCCTGCCGCCCGCCGCGGCATCACCCATCCCTGCGGACATAGAACGGGTGAGAGAGTTCGCCAGGCGAGAGTCCGAAACGCCCGCCGCGCCCAACCCGGTCTCTACAGATGCTGTATTGTCGATGGAGGATGTGCCGCCCACTATCCCGGGCGGCCAGCTGATCGCCTTCACCTCCCGGCGAGACGGGAACGAGGAAATCTATGTGATGAACACAGACGGCAGCGACCCAACCAACCTGACGAACCACCCGGCCGCGGATAACTTCCCGCTCTGGTCGCCAGACGGCCAACGGCTGGCTTTCGTCTCCGACCGCTCCGGCAAGCCGGAAGTCTACCTGATGTACGACGATGGTTCTGGCCTGGTTCAGCTAACCGATCTACCGAATGTGGAGGGGTTCTGGTGGCTTTCCTGGTCCCCGGATGGCACCCGCCTGGCGGCCGAGGTGCTGCTCACCTATCCGGTCACCGGCGAGCTGTACGGTAGGATTTTCCTGATCCAGGCGGACGGGTCCGGCGTTTTTGACCTGACGCATAACGAGCTGCCCGCACGCGTCTACGACCCACTCTGGTCCCCGGCCGGAGACTGGATTGCCTACGTACGTGGCGGACCGGCGCCCACCTACCTGCGTTTAATCCGGCCGGACGGGACGGAAGATCAGGCGCTCAACCGCAGCATCCGCAACACTCCCAGCTTTGCCTGGTCCCCAGATGGGGTTCGTATCGCTTATTTCACCTCTTGCATGTACTGTGAAGTCTACGACAACGAGCCGGCTGATCTGCGCCTGGCCGGCCTGGACGGGTCGGAGCCAGAGACTCTGTACCGGTTTGAAGAGCTTTCCTTGGATTTTTTCGGCCTGAGCTGGTCGCCGGAAGGTTCCTACCTGGCCTTCACAGCCAATGAGGGGAAGGACTCCATCCGTCACCTCTACCTGTTTGGTATGGATGACAAGGAGGTAGTGGACGTGGCCGCTTTCGAGCCCGCCGACTGGTTCATCAGCGTCCCGAGCTGGTCCCCGGATGGCGCTCAAATCGTTTTCGATACTGGCCAGGAGGAGGAGCGGGACATCTACGTCGCCGACCTGGAGGCCCGCCTCCGGGGAGAGGTGGGAGCGGGGATCACCAACCTCACCGCCGCCAGCCCGGGCCCGGACTACCAGCCACAGTGGCAGCCTTAATCGTTAATTTCAAAAGCTTTTGCGTACACGTATGCCACGTGGTGATACGATCGAGGTCTTCCCGGCAAATTCAATAAGATCATAATTTTGTAGAACCTTTTCTACCAGCTCAACCGTTGGTCGAATCCCATCCTGATCCGGACGGAGCAGCATGACTCCCCAATGGCTTCCGGGTGGATAGGTGCGAATGTCAGCGAAACCTTTATCGGCGGTAATCAGGAAGCGGCTCTCAGCCTGCAGCCTGCGCCACAGCTCGGCGTCTTTCCAACCGGCCATGCCTTGTTCGACCACGGAGTCGGCTTGATAGCCTTTCTCGCGAAGCAAGGCGACAACTTGCCTGGGCAGATCCTCGTCTACCTTTATCTGCATCGTGGTCGCTTGTATTGGGAGAGCTTATTATGAGGAAAGCGGGTAGACGATTTCCTGGCGCATCACTTCCGCAGCGTATGCCAGGGCAGCGTAAATATCCTCGTTGGTCAGTTGAGGATAAGCCGCGTGGATCTCATCGAACGTCATGCCATCCGCCAGGCTGCCGACCACCATCGCCACGGGGATACGGGTTCCCTTGATGCAAGGGTCGCCGTGATGGATCTCAGGGTCAATCGTGATTCGATCTTGCCAGCGCCGGTCCATGTATACCTCCAATCGCCTGATCAGGATATGATTGTACTCCAGTTTTAGAACGATTGTTTATACCTCCAGCCAGTCTTCCAGCACCAACCCGGCCAGGCCGGCCAACCGCGAGAAATGCTTTTGATTATGTGTGACGAGCGCGGCATCACGCTCCAGGGCAATGCACCCGATCTGCAAATCCAGATCGCTGATGATCTCGCCCGCCTGCTCGAGCTGCGCCTTGAGGTGCCCAAAGCGCCGGGCGGGCAACTCGTCGTAGGGTAAAACTGTCAGAGTCGCCAGCAGCACGTCCAGCCGGGCCAGGTTCTCCGCGGCGCGCCGCGACTTGTTCGCCCCGTGCACCAGTTCTCCAACGCTGATCGCGGTGATCCCGAGTTCCTCGTCCGGAGCGACGCGCCCAGCCAGGTCCAGCCGGGCGCGCAGGATCGCCACGCAGTGATCGCTGTCCAGGATTTTCACGGATACGAAGTCTCGTCCAAGTCCGCGCGGGTGGAGGGCTTTAGGCGATCCGTGACAATCTCGTCCGCCAGGTCAGCCAGTTCCGGTTCTTCCAGCCATAAGCCGAAGGCTGCCATCGCCGGGTGCAGCTCGCGCTGCTCGACTTTCTCCAGGATGGCTTCATCTTGTCCCAACGCCAGTGCCAGCCTGCGCGCGGCGCGGGAGGTGCGCTCGAGGCGTTCCAGTTCCGCCGTTCCGATCAGCGCCGCCACCGGGCGCTCGCGCCGTTGGATCAGGAAGCGCTCGCCCGTCGCTGCCCGGCTGATCAGCTCGGAGAAGCGACTTTTCGCTTCGGCAACGTTGATTTTCTCCATGGGTAACCTCCTATGAGTTGGTCATTATGACCAATACGCTCGTATTATAACACAGGGTGAACTCTTTCGACTTTCACCCTAGCATTGTCAGCAGATATCCATGATGGTATAATTGTAATATCAGGATATTGCAATTTAGGAGGATTATGTGAACACACAGGTTAGTATCGGTCAGGTTAAGCGGGACATCTCGGAGCTTGTAAACCGCGTTGCGTACAAAGGCGAGCGAATTGTGCTGACTTCTCGCGGTCGACCGAAAGCTGCCCTGGTGAGCCTGGAAGACTACGAGAAGTTACAACGAACGGAAATAAGCCAGCTTTCCCGTGACGAATGGCTGGCCAACGCCCAGGCGCTGGCTGAACAAATCCGCCGGCGGCGCGGGGACCAACTTGTAGACGTAGATGCTTTACTCGCCGGTGACCGCGCGGATCTAGAGAGCCGGGATGGCGAGTGATATCACAGTTCTTGACGCCAGCCTGGTCGTCAAAGCCATCCTGCCAAACCCGGAACTACAGGCCTGCCAGGCTGTTTTGGCGCGCTTGAAGGACACGCCGCTGGTTGCACCGGCGCTTTGGGTTTACGAAATCACCACTGCCTTCGCCAAGGCTGTGCATTTTGCCCAGATCACCGGGGAAGAAGGCCGGGTGGCGATCCGGCAGGTGCTGGCATTGGGCGTCCAGGTGGTCCTGCCCGATGAGACTCAGAGTCTGCTGGCTTACGCATGGACATTGAAGCTGAACCGCGGTGCAGCTTACGACAGTTTTTATCTCGCAATCGCAGAAGCGCTGGAAGCCGATCTCTGGACTGCTGACCAGCGTTTATACCGCTCACTGGAATCATTAAATCTCGAGTGGCTGCACTGGACCGGAGAACAGGATTAGGGACCGGTATTTTTAATCCCATAATTCCAAAATTTACGCGATAATATAATAACCAGCCACCTGGCCGTTTACTTGTAAAAGCCCACCACTCGAAACCACCGCCAGGTAAACCCCGGGCCGTTCGCCTTCTATCCTCCCCGGAGGTCCCCATGAAAATCCATCTTTACCCTCGCCGCTTTCCACTTGGGATCGTGGTGTTCCTGGCGTTCGTTTTAACAGCCTGTGGTCCGGGACAGACACCTGCCGCCGCCACGCCGGAAACCACCCCGCCTCCTACATACGAAGCGCTCCCGTCCGCCACGAGTATCGCGTCCTCGCTCGCGCCCACGCCCACGAATTCCCCGGAACCGACCCCGGCGCCGCGCACGCTCACCATCTGCCTGGGTGCAGAGCCCGACACGCTCTTCGTCTACGGGGGAATGATGCGCGTCAAGAGCAACATCTTCGAAGCGATCTACGATGGGCCGGTCGACACGAACGGCTACGACTACCAGCCTGTGATCCTGGAGAAGCTGCCCAGCCTGGCCGATGGCGACGCCCGCATCGAGCCAGTCGCGGTCGCGGCCGGCGACAAGGTGTTCAACGACGCCGGGGAGGTGGTCGCGCTGGCCGCGGGCGAGAAGGTGCGCCCGTATGGCTGCACCCGCCCGGGCTGCGCCGTAGCCTGGGATGGGGGGCCGCTGGAGATGGGGCAGCTCTCCGCCGATTTCATCCTGCTGGAGGGCTTGCGCTGGTCCGACGGCGAGCCGCTCACCGCCCGGGATTCAAACTTCAGCTATTCAGTCGCCCGGGAGTGCGGGGAAAAGGGGGATTGCGGCTGGTTTAGCCTGCCTCTCCCGATGAACTACCAGACCCTCGAGCGCACCGCCTCCTATGGCATCCTGAATGAGCGCACCACCCGCTGGACCGGGCTGCCCGGGTACCTGGACCTGCAGTACGCCGTCAACTTCTTCTTCCCGCTGCCCGAGCACCAGCTGCGCGGCGTCGCTCCCCAGGAAATGGTCGAAAGCGAGATGACCACCCGAACTCCGCTGGGCTGGGGCCCGTACGTCCTGGAGGGTTGGGTCTACGGCGACCGGATTCGCCTGAGCCGGAACCCGTACTACTTCCGCGCCGTAGAAGGCCTGCCCCGCTTCGACCGCCTGGTCTTCCGCTTC
>DASWHG010000002.1:0-1820 GCA_036393315.1 Anaerolineales bacterium
GGGTTCCCGGTCGACGAAGCGACCGCGATCGTGCTGGACCTCGACAAGACCGTCGTAGGCGCGCGCGGGCGCAACGGGCACGTGATCGACCAGGCCCGCCTGAGGGCAGTGCAGGATACCCTGGCGGACCTGCTGGGCGCGGCCTTCGAGATGCAGGCTTTCCGGTCCGCTTACGAGCGGCTCAACCGGCCTGAATTCCACCCCTTTACCAGCGACAACCAGGATACCGTCGCTTACCTGTGCCTGATCCTGGGGGGCGGGCTGTACTCGTTCGATGACCTGGCCACCCGCATCCGGCAGGGAAGCCTGGCCTCATTCGAGCAGTTACTGGCTGAAGTGGAGGGTAAGAGAAGGGAGCTGCCAGCAAGGCTGGCGGAAATCCACAACCAGGTTTATACCAGCGTGAAAGCCGGCGATCCCACCCCGTTCAAACCCTTCCGGCGGCGCGAATACCTGACCACCCTGCGGTGCTTCGACCACCTGCCCGAGGATGCCGATCCCCAGGATCTGCTGTCCAACGAGATCGTGATCACGCAGGAGGTGCGGGCTGCAGCCCTTGACTGGCAGCACCGGGGCGCGTTGTTGTTCGGGTTCTCGGATAAGCCCGACGAGGCTGCCCTCCCCACACCCGAACTGGCAGCCCAGGGCTGGCAGCCCCTTCACCGGGCCGTCACGCACTCTGTCGGGGAATAACCCCCCTGAATTCGACGATCGGGCACCCGGACGGTCCGGGCGCCTTACTCAGGCCGCCAGGCCCCTGAACTGGCGGATGACCATCACCACCTTGCCCTGGATCTCCAGGGCATCTCCGTCTAAAAGGAGCGGTTCGTAAGCCGGGTTGGCCGGCTGCAGCCGGATGTGGCCGTTCTCCCGGAAGAAGAACTTCAAGGTGGTCGCCTCCTGGTCGTACAACCAGGCGGCCACCATCTCCCCGTTCTCTGCGTGTTTGGTGGGCCGCAGGATCACCAGGTCGCCGTCGTTGACCATGGCGTCGATCATCGAATTCCCGTCGACTTCCAGCGCGTAGAGCTGCTTACGCTCGCGAGCGGGCAGCAGGCTGGTGGGGATGTCGATCCCACTCTCCTCATCGTAGAGATCGAAGTCGGAGGCCGGCACGGGCAGCGGCTTGCCGGCGGCGATGCGGCCCAGCAGCCGGACCCGGAGCAGGCCCTCGATCGCCCGCCGGGCGGCGGCGAGCGGTTTGACCAGGCGCACGCCGCGGGATGTATTCCCTGCCCGCTCGATGTACCCGTGTCCCACCAGCTGTTCCAGGTAGTAGTTGACGACGGAGGTCGAGCTGATTCCGGCCCGGGAGCCAATCTCGCGGATGGTCGGCGGGAAGCCGTTTTCCTCCTGGTAGGATTCCAATACTTCCAGGATTTTTATGTGCCGCTTGCTTAACGCTTGTGAACGCTGTCTGGCCATCGCTGTACAACTCCTTTCAGGCCCCAGGGGGCGTAACCGGTACCGTCCAGACAAGCCTGATCCATCTTACCAGAACATTCGTTCTATGTCAACGGCCAAATTTTTGATTTTTGGGTGACTGATTCAAAGCGGAGAGGAAATCCTGGATGGTACCAACAATGCCAGCGAACGCGGCATCGAAAAACTCATACTGCTTCCACCTTGAGTTTGACGCATATGAAAATTCCTTTTGGCAGCCTGCCTTTCCCTAGTACAATAACGATATGCCCAAATTAACCCTCGCCCAACTGGAACATCACCTCTTTAAAGCCGCCGACATCCTGCGCGGCAAAATGGACGCGTCGGAGTATAAAGAATACATTTTTGGCATGTTGTTCCTGAAGCGGGTGGCTGAC
>DASWHG010000003.1:0-1645 GCA_036393315.1 Anaerolineales bacterium
GCCGTCCATTGCCCGCACCCAATCTTCCCAGGCTGCCTGGTTGGGCGGAGCCCCCGGCGTCGAGGCGTCCACCCGCGCCGTCACCGCGTACCCGGTCATCACGCCTAATTCCGGCGATAGGCAGCGGATGTCCATCCCGAAGAATCCTTCCACCCGGCCGCGCACGTCGAAGGCCTCGATGGCGTTGCAGATGGTGGGCGTGTCGATGGCGGCCAGGGCCTCGATCTGCTCTTCGCTCAACGTTGTGTGCATTTTATTTGATTCTCCTTACCTCAGTAGTCTGGCACTTTTAACAAAACGAGTTCTGAAACCACAGATGAACACTGACAAACACAGATAATCGCAAGAAAAAGACCAGAATTACAGTTATAAATAAAATCTGTGTCCATCTGTGTTTATCTGTGGTTACATATCCGCTTAACCGGTCTTCCTGCGGGCGGGCCGGCGCTTGGCCAGCAGCAACTGCTCGATGTCCTGGACGTCGCGCTCGCCCCGAACGGCGATGAACAGCCAGCGCCCATCGTGTAGCTGCGGCGTGGTCTCGAACACCGTCCGGACGTGTTCGCCCAGCTCCAGCCCGGCGACTTTCTCCACCTGCTCCCGGCCGAGCACGATCTGGACCGTGAAGCCCGCCTGTTGCGGGTAGAGGCTGGCCAGCGATTTGCCGCTCTTGCGATACCACAGGTTCCAGCCGTACTTCCTCCCCCCGAACGAGAGCTCGCCCGCCAGGTCGTAGGTACCCTCGATGAAGCGCACCAACCGGTCCCAGAGTGGGAATGCAGGCTCGAGGGCAGCCCGGATCTCATCTTGGGTAGGCGCATGCTCTTTGTCTGTGAAAATGCCAATGCTCATGGTCTTTCTCCTAACCGGCTCTCCAGCTGAGCGATGAGAGCCGCCCAGCTTCTGCTCCCGTACAGGCGCTTGAAATCTTCCGATTGAATTAAAAGCGCCAGCTCCCGGAAGCCGCGCTCGACCGCCTGTCCAAGATAACGCAGGGCGGCCTCATCCTGGCCCAGCGCAGCTGCCGCCCGCGCCGCGCCCCAATAAGCCCAATCTTTGGCTTCCCCTCGAGCGAAGGCCTGTTCGAACCAGTCCTGAGCCTCCTCGTACCGCCCTTCGCGCAGGCGGGCGTTGCCGTTGGCGGCCAGGTTGTCGACCTCGTCGAACCAGGCGGTGTAAGCCGGGTAGTCTCGATCCTTCTCGAAGCCGGTCTTGCGCGCCGCTGCTCCGGAAGCGACGTTGTTGGCGTAGCAGTGCCAGCCGATCTGGCGGATCCCGCGAGCTTTGGCGTGCTCGATCAAGGCCGAGGCGGTGAGCGTGGCGAACCCCCGCCGCTGGTGCGTTTCGACGGTCTCGATCCCGATCTCGCAGCGGTTGCCATGGTTGTACTCCGTCAGGCACCAGGCCGCAATCGTATCGTCGTGGATCAGGCAGGCGCCGAAGCTCTTTTCCAGGAACGCTTTCACCGATTCCCGCTCGGAGCACAATTCTGATTCCAGGTGCTCCAGGTTTTGCAGCGACCGGTTCGCCAGCAGCTGCGTATCCATGAACTGCACCTGGTAGCCTGCGGGCAGCAGGACGCGCCAGTCGTGCTTAAGTCGCCTGAAGGTGTAGTACTCACGGTTGGCTCTCAGTGGATGCTTGT
>DASWHG010000004.1:0-14922 GCA_036393315.1 Anaerolineales bacterium
CTGTGTTGATCCCGTACACCGGCTGGTCCGCGTTCACGATCTCTTGCACCCAATGATACGACTGGAGCATGCGTTCCCGGCCTTCCGGCGCCAGCTCGACTTCGAGCCCCTGGCGCGCCACCGCCACCACTTCGGCAATCGTCAGGTTATTCCCGTCTATGAGCAGCATGAACACCTCTGGTATCAGATTCGGGCCGGCGGCTGGAGCTTTGGCGTTCTACGCCACCCCGCGGGTATTTATCCTCGCCCCGGTTTATCTTACTATGTTATGCCGATTTTGGGGTGTTTGAGTGAGAGTTTTACGCTACCGGTTGAGCCCCAGGATTTCTCGGATCTGGTTGAAGTTCGCCAGGAGTAGGGCGATGACCGGGAAGAGCAGGGAGGTGAGGAAGTTCAGCCCGGCGCGCAGGTTGAGCGCCGAGTTAGGGGCATTCTTGATGCGGTCGTGGTAATTCAGCAGCTGCTCCAGGTGCTCCAACCGTTCTTTCGAGGGGATATCTTCCTGGCAGTGCAGTTTTTCGATCGAGGCCTGGAGCTGGGCGAGCGTTTCCCACTTGGTACGGTTGATGATCTTGGACAGGTGGTACTGGCTTCCCAGGTAGAGGAAGACCGTAGGCCCCCAAACGACGACGGCCAGGAACAGCAGCGTGTTAGAAGAGAAGAAACCGATCTGCCAAAAGCCGATGGTGACCAGGACGACCAGGCTGACCGTGATGTACATGATGGCGGTAAATAGATCCGACAGTTCCTTCGTTACCTGCGAGCTGCTTGGATCGACGATGAACAGGTCGAAACGATAGCGGCTCAAGCGGGCGGGGAAAGCCAGGTAGAAGGGATAAAGGTAGTAAACCGCCAGCATGCCTTGAATCGAGCTCAGCACGACGATCGTGGTTGAACCCAGGATCAGGGACTGGTTTGCGTGAACGTCTTGCCAGGTCAGGACCAGGAATACCCCCAGGATCGAGCCAGCCACCAGGCCAAAGGCCAGGGGGATATGAATGGTAAATGTATGGTCCAGCCAGGCCTCAAAATCTTCCAGGTCCGCTTCTGACTGCAAAAAATCCAGGGTTCTGCCGGAGAAGGTCCGGATGAACATCTTGATCATCACGTTGTTCGTCACCAGGATCAGCGGGCCGATGACAGCAGAAAACAGGGAGATCTTGAGATGGTCACAGGAGCCGGCGTCGCAGAAGCGCTCCCTTGCCAGTAGCGAGATGAGGAAGCCGGCCAGCAGGGTCAGGATCGCGATCAGGAAGCCAGATGCCCAGTCAGGGATGGGCCGTTGAATACGGGTGATCTTGCGTACCAGGTTGGCAACCCCATCCAGCAGGATGCCGGGGATCGACCGGTAGCGCCCGGACAGCAGGCGGCCTCGCAGATTTTCCCGTTTATCGGATAAATGATCAGTCTCGGCCATGATCTCCTCCCGAAATACGGTCCGTCTTACAATACGACCGGCACCACGCCTGCGCTGAATCCGGCCGCGCCTCCCACCAACAGCAGCTTATCCCCGGGGGTGATGCGACCTTCCGAACGGGCCAGACTGAGCGCCGCCGGGATACTGGCGGCGGCGATATTCCCCAGCCAATCTACCGTGACAATGCAGCGTTCCATAGGATAATCCATCATCCGGCAGATCTCTTGGATGACCTGGACCGAGACCTGGTGAGGGACCACCATGCATACATCGGAGAAGACCCAGGACTGCTCAGCAAGGACCTGGTTGATCAGGTTGGGAATGTGCTCGAGCGCCAGGCTGTTTAAACGGCCGCTCTCCGATTCGAAGTAAAACCTGGAAGCATCTTGCTTCATGAGAGTCCCACCGGAAAGAACAGTGGAAAGCTGCCAATGCCGGCCGTCTGAGAAGAATTTTCCCGGAAAGACGCCTCGATCGTGGTTTGATGAGGCTTCCAGGATGCAAGCTCCACCGCCGTCTCCGAGGGTCAGGGCAGCAATTTTGCGCAGGAAATCGGCCTGGTCGCGGATCTGCCAGTTAATCACGGGCGAAAGCACTTCCCCGCAGGCGATCAGGACGCGCCGGGCGCGGCCCAGCTGGATATAGACAGTAGCGACGTCCAGCGCGTTGAGGAAGCTATTGCAGGCGTTCTTGATGTCCATCGTGTGAGCCGATTGGCAGCCGGTTTTGGCCTGCACGATACTGGCCGTGGCCGGTTCGGCCACGTCATGAGTGGCGGAGGCGAAGATCAGCAGGTCGACGTCAGCGGGGGAGAGGCCGGCGTCCTTCAGCGCCATGCGCGCCGCTTCTGCGGCTAGGTCGGAAGAGACGCCATCCGGACAATAGCGGCGGTAAGCGACGCCGGTCAGACGCTGGATAATACCGGGGGGAATGTCATATCCACAGGATCGAACGCGCGCCTCGACTTCTGCAGACGATACCACCTTTTCAGGGAGGAAGTGACCGGAACCGGTTATTATGGCCGAGATCTCTCTGGGCGATTCCATTTTTCTTGAGAAGGGCGGTACGGATCGAGCGAAGCTGGTTCGGAGGGGAAGCCTGGTTTAGAGTCAACAATTGTACAGCGTAGAAAAGTATATCATGGAACCCGGTTTTGCCCGGTTTGGCGGTCGGCCAGCCCTGCTGACGCTTCCTCCACATACCTCCCATACTTCGCCCGGATGTCCGCTTCCCATCCATCCGGGCGGTCGACCAGCCGTTCGTCCTGCCCGCGCGGGACTTCGTAGAGATAACGGGCCAGCCGTACGACCCAGAACACCTGCATAATCTTGTAATCGTTCCGGATGCGGAGTTCGGCGCCCGGGTCGCCCGACCGCTGGCAGTACGTGGAGATGAGCCACTCCTGGCGCTCAGGTGGAACGTCCAGGTAAGCCGGGTGCGCCAGCAGGTCGGCGATCTCGAAGGCCGGGTCGCCCCAGCCGCTGTTCTCCCAGTCCACCGAGGCCCACCCACCCGGGCGGCGGATAAAGTTCAGCGGGGCTGGGTCCGTCCGGCACAGCGCCAGGGCTGGGGGCTGCCAGCGAGGAAAGCGGGCCGCGCCGAGGCGTTGGACCAGGTCCCACAGGTCGCCTGGTCGGGCAGAGGGAGGCAGCCGGCTTGCCATGCGCTGCACGGTCCGGACGCCCTGCCCGGCGCTGGCGAAGTTGATGACCGCTTTCCGCAGGGGGACGGTTGTCTTACCGGGGGTTACGGAGTGGATTGCCGAAAAGTGGTCGAGTAGCGCTTCCCAGCCTTCGTCGCCCGCCGGCAGTTGGGCGGAGACCGGCCCGGGCAGCCACTCTTGCACCACAATCGGGAGGGGGAAGCGGGTCAAATCGAGCAATATGGGCCGGGGTGCCACGGCCAGCCCCACCTCTTGCAACGCTCGCTGCGCGGCATACTCGCGAGCCGCTCGTGCTCGCCGGTCACGCAACGTGAATTTGATCGCCAGGTCTCCACCGGGGGTTTGTACGTGGTACAGCCGGTTATTGGCGCCGCCGGTCACCGGCCTGACCTGCCACTCCTCCCACCGCCCGCCTGCCGGAATCCGCCCTACCGCCATGGCATCCAATAGATCTCGAAGGGCTGGCTCTTTCTCCACGATCACGAGCCAACCGGGACCGGCGCCACGTACAGCAGGATGGCCAGGTAGTGGAACAGGCATCCCAGGATCACAAAGATGTGCCAGACCTCGTGGAAGCCGAACACTCCCGGAAAGAAGTCCATCTTCTTCGTAATATACACCCCTGAACCCAGCGTATAGGCTGCGCCGCCCAGGAACAGCCAGACCAGCCCACCGGCTGGCAGGACTCGCAGCATCTCGCCCAGCGAGAGCATCGACAGCCAGCC
Source organism: Anaerolineales bacterium (assembly GCA_036393315.1). Lineage (GTDB taxonomy): Bacteria > Chloroflexota > Anaerolineae > Anaerolineales > UBA4823 > DASWHG01. Next base: position 3,806 of record DASWHG010000004.1, read on the forward strand.
CATCCCCAGGTAGACCGCAGCCGTGAACCAGCGTGGCGCGTGGATCAAAAACAGCTTGCTGACCACGCCTACCACCGCCAGCCCCCAGATGATGCCCAGCATCCCCCAGCGCCAGAATCCGGCCATCAGGTTGAAGCAGATCGGGGTGTACGTGCCGGCGATCAGAAGGTAGATCGCGGCGTGATCGAGCTTGCGCAGCGCCAGGATGACCTCCGCCCGGCTCTTGACCAGGTGGTAGGCGGCGCTGGACGACAGCATCAGCACCAGGCTGGCCCCGTAGACCAGCAGGGAAGCCTGCTTGAAGGGATCGTCCCGCCCAACGGCCAACAGCACAGCCAGCCCGAAAAGCGCCGCCAGGGCCGCGGCGGCGTGGCTCAACCCGTTGACCGGCTCGCGCAGCTGTCCCCACACCTTCGGCCAGCGGCCTGGAGGGGGCCCGCCTTCAATCCCCATTCTGCGTCTCTCTTCTTCCATCGGCTACACTTCCTGGACCCAGGCAGCCAGGCGTGCTTCGCCTCCCTCCACCAGCTTCACTGCATAGGTGTTCATGGAGCGCTGGGCGTGTTCCCCGCTTACCCGCCGGTGGCGCGCCAGCAGCACCTCCAACACCTCCATCGCAGCCCGTTCGTCCATCCCGGGGATATCCGGAACCTTCTTGAGCGTTTCCAGCCAGAACTGGATCACACCCCAGTTGAAAGGGCTGCCGGGCAGGATATCGTAGTTGGATCCCGGGTGAGTGAAGACCAGCCCGCCCCGCACCCGCGCGATCTTCGGCACCCGCTCGACCAACCCGGGCGCGTGCCGCAGGATCGTCTCGGTGACGTCGTCGGCCATGCGCTTCCACTGTTCGTCGTAAGCCTCGCCGATTTCTTTGCTTTCGGTAACCGGTATTCCACCCTCGGCATGGTAGGTCTTTGTGTGGCTCCAGACCCCATCTCGCCAGCAGATCGTACCTTTCAGATATTTGACCTCGAACACCCACACGCCCCTTGGTCCGACAATAGTTACGTCCACATCGTTGCCAGACTTCTGCTGGAGCCGGTAAAGGATGTAGGACTGGCTGTCCAGGGATTGCAGGCGGGCGATGAAGTGGTACTCCCCGGTTGCGCCTTCGTAGGGCTTCTCGGCGGGAAGGCGACCTTTCAGGCCTTCCCGCCAGATCGGCAGCAGCGGTTCGACCAGGCCGTTCTTCAAAGGGTGGTCCGGGAGCCTGGGCTTCTCGCGGCTGCGCTGCCACAGCCACATTACCCCCAGGATCGCCCAGCCGTTCAGGCCGCCAAGGATCAGCAGCGGTCCGAAGCAGAACAGCGGTCCGCGCAGGTCGCCCAGCTCGCTGATTAAGAACAGGACGGAAAAGGTCAGCAGGCCCAGGATCACCAGCGCGCTCGACAGCCACATCCCGACCCGGGCTCGGGCCAGGAACTCGGCCTGGCGCCGCCGTAGTTCATCCAGCTCCTGCTCGTAGAGTGCCCTGCGGCGGGCGTAGGCTGCCAGCAGCGGTTCGCGCCAGCGCTGCAGCAGCTCTTCCTCGGCGCGCCGGACCCGCTCGTAGCCGGGGACCAGGTCGATCACGCTCTTGTCAACGAGGATCATCGGCGCCCATCTCGTCCTGCCCAGAGGGAGAAACCGCCGGGGACTGCATCTGCTGGCGCGGCTCGCCTCGCAGCTCGCTTCTTAGCACACTTCTGAGCACGCTTCTGAGCACGCTTCTAAGCGCATCTACCGGGCGCAGCTCGCCCCCTTCCGCCTCGTAATACCAGTGCTCCCAGCCGTTGCACGGACTGCCGCCCATCAGATATTTCCCGGCCTGGTGGATCGAGCCCTGGAATCCGTCCAGGATCAGGTTGCCGTCCGGCTTCAGGCGCGCCGCTTTCTCCCGGTCGCCCCGGAAGTAGAGCGCCTGTCCCGGCTGCAGCAGGCCGTTCTCGAGCAGGCTGCCGAACGGGATGCGCGGCCGGAGGCGTTTCGGATCCCGCACATCGAAGACCTGCGGGTCGAATTTCTCCGGGACGACGGCCTCGATCCGCTCCCTGGCGATCGGGATATAGCGCGCCTCTTTTTCGATCCCGATCCAGCGGCGGTGCAGCTTGCGGGCAATGGCGCCGGTCGTGCCGCTCCCGAAGAACGGGTCCAGAACTACATCGCTCGGGTTGCTGGAGGCCAGGAGGATGCGATATAGCAGCGATTCCGGCTTCTGGGTCGCGTGGGCTTTCTTGCCGTCGACCTTGATCCGCTCCGGGCCCGAGCACAGCGGCAGACGCCAGTCGCTGCGCATCTGCAGGCCGTCGTTCAAAGCCTTCATGGCATGGTGGTTGAACGTATACTTCGCCCCCCGGGCCTTGCTGGCCCAGATCAGCGTCTCGTGCGCGTTTGTAAAGCGCACTCCCCGGAAGTTTGGCATCGGGTTGGTCTTGATCCATACGACGTCGTTGAGGAACCAGTAGCCCAGGTCCTGCATGATGGCCCCCAGGCGGTAAATATTGTGGTAGGTGCCGATGACCCAGATCGTGCCGCTGTCCTTCAAGACTCGGCGGCAGGCAGCCAACCATCGCCGGCTGAACTCGTCGTAGGCCGGGAAGTCGCGGAACCGGTCCCAATCGTCGTCCACCGGGTCGACCCGGGTCATGTTTGGCCGCCACAGGGTTTTCTGCAGCTGCAGGTTGTATGGCGGGTCGGCGAAGATCAGGTCGATCGATTTCTCCGGTAGGCGCTCCAGGACATCGACACAGTCGCCAGCCAGGATTTGGTCCAGCGGGAGGGAGTCAAGATTCATCGTTCACCATTAAGTAGTCCGGTCCGATTGGGGGCGAAGGGTTTCGCTTGAGAGCTAGTATACACTCGGAGAGTCGCGGGCGCAAGCGTGGTTTGCTGCTGGAAGCACAGTTGTCTATCATGGCTTTCTCAAAAATGGGGTTTGGGGTGGGGAAAAGCAGGGCTTTCGACTTTGAGAAAGCCATGAGTTGTCTATACGACTCAATCCCACGACGATTAAATCTGTGTTATACTTTAACTCACATCGTGTACTGAATTTGCGTGCGCTTCTGCTACCAGACTCATTATGGGATGGTGGCATTTTTTCTCATCTAAGGAGATAACTAAATGGAATCGAAGTTGTTCGTCGGGAACCTGCCTTTCACCACGACTGAAGAAGACCTGCTTGATCTGTTCGCCAAAGCGGGAGAGGTGACCTCGGTCGCGTTGATTAAGGACCGCGACACAGGCCGCTCGCGTGGCTTTGCGTTTGTAGAAATGAGTTCCCAGGTAGAGGCTGAAAACGCCATTCGGATGTACAACGAGTTTAGCTGGAACGACCGCGAGCTCAAGGTCAACCTGGCTCGCCCCCGGGAAGAACGCAGCGGCGGCAGGTTCGACGACCGGCGTGGTGGTGGCAGTGGGTACGGCCAGCGGGGTGGAGGCGGTGGCTACGGCCCAAGGGACAAAGACCGCCGCGGCCGGGATAAGCGTGGGACCAAGCGTTATTAATCCTTTCCCACAATAAGGTCTCGTTTTTTGGTTCGATCCCTAGTTGGCTGCAAGGAGTTTACCATGCCTTATAAAATTGGCGATCGCGTCGTTCACCCGGCCCACGGGGTCGGCTCCATCGTCGGGCTTGCCGAGCGAGGCTTTGGCGGGCCGACCGAGCGGCTGTATTATGAAATCGCCATTCATGCTGGCACGGTTTGGGTGCCGGTCAATGGCCCTCAGGCTACGCGCCTGCGTCCTTTGACCGACAGCCGGGACCTAAGCCGGTACCGCACACTCCTGATGAGCCCACCCTCCATACTGGACCAGGACCATCGCAAGCGCCAGCTTGACCTTTCCGAACGGTTGCGGCAGGGTTCTTTCCAGGTGCTGTGCGAGATCGTGCGCGACCTTACCGCCCGGGCCTGGCAGAAGCCTTTGAACCAGGCCGACTCGACCTGGCTGCGCCGGGCCCGCGAGGGTCTCTGCCAGGAGTGGGCCGCTGCCTCCGGCGTTTCCATCGAAGAAGCCAGCCAGGAGGTCGAAGCGATCCTGCATGAATCCAAGCAGGCCAACCTGGTTTAAACCTCTCCGCCCGAGGGGAGCTGCGGTTTAGAAGGTAAACGGTTTACAAAAAAAACTTAGAGAAACAGGGACCCCGCCGGTTATGGTGGGGTTTTTTGCTGCGCCTTCGCCTGCCGGGGAAGGGGAGGGGGCTATTCGATCTCGCCCAGGTAAACTTTCTGGAGCCGGCTGCCGTCGCTCAGGAAGGCCATATTGCCGTCCAGGGAGCCGAAGATGAAGAACGGGATGCCAGGGATGGCGATTTTCCAGACCGGCTTATCGGAGCCGGGGGCATAAGCCAGGCACTCCAGGGTCTCGCTTTCCAGGAAGTGGTGGCAGTTAACCAGGCGCGACTGCGTATAGTCTTCCGTAATGAACACTCCCGGCCCCCAGCCGGGGTTTTGTGTGCCCAGCACCTGCCCGTCCTGAGACAACCACACCAGGTTTTCACGATAGTACAGCCAGATTACGCCGTTCCGGTCGACCTGTGCCTCCTCAGGCGGGCGGGAGACGATGTTGCCGCCGCCCATAGCGGCCGAGTTGAAGATCTCGATGCCGCCCGGACCCTGGCGCAAGGCCATCACGGTGTGGACCGAGCGCAGGTAGGTGCCCCCGTCTTCCCCAAAGATATACTCGTCCACCTGCACCGGCAGTTCGAACGCCAGCCGTTCTCCCGTCTGTGCATCGAACAGGTCGTCGTCCAGCGCGATCAGCTGCCCGTCCGGGCTGACCTGCAGCTCGTCGTAGAAATTGGAGGTTTTCACCTGAGTCGCCCACAGGGCCTGACCTGCGCTTGAAACGGCCTGGATGATCCCCATGCTGCGGTTCGTCACCACGTAGTAAAAGCTGCCGTCCGGCCCGGCTGCCAGGCCGTTGGCGCTGCTTGGGGCGGCTTCCGATTGGAAGCGCCAGAGCAGGCCGCTCGAGTCGAAGGTGTACAGGCCGGCCTGGCTGTCGGTCAGATACATCCTGCCCTGCCCGTCGACCTTCGGGCTTTGGGCCGGCTCCGCTTCCAGGGCTGCCTCCCACAGCAAGGATCCCTGCGGGCTTACCGCGAACACACTGTTCGTCTCCGAAAGGACAAGCAGCGTGCCGTCGGGGAGCGCGACGGGCGAAAAATCGCTCGACCCCAGATTGAACCCGGCAGGAGGTATGTAAGAGCCGGCCTCCAGGTCCAGGGTGGCGCGCAGCTGCCCGTCCGGGCCAAGGATGTGCAACTTCTTCTCCTCCGCCATCAATAAGTAGATCGTCCCATCCGGGGATAGGACTGGCCGGCCGAAGGAACCTTCGGACACCGAGTAGGACCAGACCAGCCCGGGCTGCCCCGGCTCGGCGGTCTCGCTCTCTGCTTCCACCGGCTGCCCGGCGATGGCCAGTATCTTGCCCAGGCTGGTTGTGAGGTACAGGCGTTCGTCGAGCCAGAAGCCGCCCTGTACCTCCCCGCTGCCGGGCATGCGCAGGTTCCAAAGCGGTTCATGCGCCTCCAGTGGCAGGGCTGCGCACTCCGCGTTCCGATCCTCGAAAGGCTGGTTGCCGCACAGGATCGCGCCGAGATCCGGCAGCCTGGCGACCAGCTTCCCGCTGCTGAACCGGTAGCTCGCCTTACCGAGCGCCTGGTCGTCCATGGTGACCCACATCAGGCTGGTGCTGCCTCCGGGAGAGGTGTACAGCAGCCAGGCCTGGCCCTCGGCCGTCACGCCAACTTCACTGGGCGTGCCGAAGGTCACATGCGAAGAATCCCACTGGGCGATATCCACGAATTCGATCGACTGGCCCTCTCGTTGCCACTCGACCACGTTGTTGCCGGACACCAGGTAATCCTTCCCATCCAGCCCGGTAAAGAAGCGGTGGATCCGAAATTCGGACTCGAGTTCGATCCGTTCGCCGGTCTCGGCGGAGAAGACGTCTTCCTTGAGGAAGACAAATTCTCCGCTCGCGCTCAACGCCGGCGCCTGGAAGAAACCCGCCGTCTCCGCCGGGGTGGCCCACAGGTCCTGCCCATCTGGCGAGACTGCCTGCACGGTGCCCTGGCTGCTCGTGCCAACCGTGTAATAAATTACGCCATCCGGCCCGATGACGGGGCCGGAGTGCGCCCGGTCGCCGGCCTGGCTCTGGAAGCGCCACAGCACTTCTCCTGCCGTAGACACCTTGTTCAGGCCGCCCTCCCGGTCTGCGGCGTAAATGTCCCCGGCCGCGTCCAGTGCGGGAGTTCCAACCCCTCCTGCAAGTAGGTCCAACTGCCAGAGGATCTCCCCCTCCAGGCTAATAGCGTACAGAGTCCCGCTCCCAGATACGGCATACAAGGTTTCCTGGTTTGGGGATAGCGCCGGACCGCCGTCGAAGCCACCCTCGTCGGCGATTTCCCAGGCAATCGAGGGTTCGAAGCGCTCGCCGGGGGGTGTCGGCGAAGTCTCGCCAGCCGGTTCCTGGCCTGCGCCCGGCGAAGTGTTCTGCTCCTCCCCGGAAGGTGTACCGGTTGCCGGGTTGGTGCTTTCTGCCGGAGCCCCTGTTTGGCCTCCGGCGAACTGGCCCAGCTCCACCGACCGCAGCAGGTTCCCCCCTGCGCCTATTAAGATCAGCAGGGCAGTTACCGCCAGGCCGGTGCGCACGGCCGGCTTGCTGGCAGCCTGGGCGGCCGGGTGCCAGACGTGCTGGTCGAACCACATACCCGCCCGCTCCCCGAGCCTCCCGGCGATCCCCCGCCGGCGCACGTTCAGGTTCAGCCCCAGGCGCAGCCCTTCGCCTACCAGGTTGAAGCCCAGCACGGTGGTGAAGACCAGCGTGCCGACCGCCACCATCGCCCACGGGCGGGTCAGCGTCACCCAGGAAGTGGCCAGCATCTGGCCCAGTTCGGGCATCCCGCTGATGCGCCGGGCGACGAAATCGCGGACGGTGACCCACACGTCCCCGCCGATGTAGTAGCCCAGGAAGCCCAGGCCGGCGGTGGCCATCAGGGTGGAGGAGACTTCGAAGGCGAAGAGCATGACCAGCATGGGGGAGATCTGCTTGAGCACGTGGTGGAGCAGGATCTGGCGGTTGGAAGCGCCCAGGGCGTGGGCGGCTTCGACGTAGACCTGGCCCTTGACGATGCGGGTCTGCTCGCGGACCAGCTGGGCGGTCTCGACCCAGCCGGTCAGGGACAGGCCGAGGATGAAGGCCCAGATGCCGAGTTCGACGCCGACGACGGCGATGGCGCCCAGGGCGACCAGCAGGATGGGGACGGACAGGGTGGCTTCGATGAGGGCGTCGAGGCTGCGCCCGGGGCGGCCGTTGAGCCAGCCGGCCAGCAAGCCGAAGAGCAGGCCGAGCAGCAGGCGGACGGCCGCGACGATGGAGACCATGACCATGGTGGGGCGGACAGCCCAGAGCAGGCGGGAGTAGAGGTCGCGGCCGAAGTTGTCGGTGCCGAAGGGGTAGCCGGGGGTGAGCGGGTTGAGGGGCGGGATCTGCCACTGGCCTTCGATCTGGAAGATGTTGTGCTCTTCGAGGGGGTCGCGGGGGGCCAGGGAAGGGCCGGCGATGGCGAGCAGCAGGACCAGCGCCACCAGGACCAGCCCCAGGGCCAGCGGCCAGTTGCGCAGCGTCTTATAGGGGTTTAAAGGTGTGTCTCCTATGCCGTTTTTCAACGGCAACGGTTCGCCTTTGCCAGGTTTCTTGGCGCCTTCAGCCAGTTGCTCCTCCTGGGAAAACTCCCGGGCTGGTGCGGCCACCCGCACTGGCTGTGTGGTCGCTGAGGGTTTCTCCACCTGGGGTGCTCCGGCGCTGCCAGATCCCCGCTGGCCATGCAGTCTGGTCAGCGCCCGGCGCGTCTGTTCGTCGCCGGGATCCAGCTTAAGAGCCCGTTCCAGGCAGAAGATCGTCTCGGATTCCTTCTCCACACACTGGGCTAGCAGGCGCCAGCCAGCCGCGCTGGCGGGCTGCTTCTCCAGGAACGCTACAAGGATCCGGCGAGCCAGGGCGGTATCACCCTGCTGGATGGCTTCTTTCGCACGTTCTAGGGGATGGGTGCTCACCTTCTCAAACCTGGTACGTTTCGCTCTCAGGCGTTCGCAGGCGCGGGTCGAAGATCCGCACCAGGATCGCGGCGATGAAATCGCTTAACAGGAAAAGCGCCGCGATCAGGGTCAGCACGGCCGCCATCACCTGCGGGTTGAGGAACAGGGGCGAACCTCGTGAGGAGGTCAGCTGAGCCGGGACCAGGGTCCAGGCCAGCAGCCGTCCCAGGCCGGGCCACCTGAACAGCCACTCGATCAGCACCAGCTCGCCGACCAGCAGCCGCAGCAGGCCGGCGATGGTCAGCACCACCGGGGCGATCACGTTGCGCAGGGCGTACTGGCTGCGGATCGAGCGCCAGGTGTAACCCAGGCTGCGGGCCGCCACCACGTACTGCTTGCTCAGCTCTCCCGAGAGCAGCCCGGCGGTTACCTGGGCCAGCTGCACGGTCGGTCTGGCCATCAGCGCCAGGATGGGCAGCACCAGGTGCCTGTCCCAACCGAACCCATCCAGGGGAAAAGGCATATCCGTCCCTGGGCCGCGCCAAAGCACGTAAAACACCGATCCGAGGATGAACAGGCTTCCGATATAGAAGCTGGGCATCGCCAGGCCCACGGTCGACACCAGCGTCAGCCAGCTGGCCACGCCGGGCGGGTCGTTCTGCACCGCCCGGAATCCCAGAAGGAAGCCCAGGATAACGCTCAGCAGCAGCGCCAGGGCCATCAGCCCCAGGCTGGCGACCGTCGCCTTCGAGAGCGTCTCGCCCAGGGTGACCGCCACGTTCGAACGGACGCTGCCGGGAACATCCAGCTGCATGCCGAAGTCCAGTTGCAGCAGGTCAACGACATAGGCCTGGTAGGCGGGTAGCAGCGACCCGGCCTCCTCGGCCCGGACGAACGGCGTGCGCGCCGCCCGCAGCGGCCGGGCGTAGTGGGCGTACGTGAACCCCAGGAAATTCACCAGCACCAGAACGATCGGGATGAACAACAGGCGCTGGAGGATGAATCGGGTCATCGGTTCTCCTCTCTAACTTCCAACCATCGAAAACAACCTCCGCCCGGCAAAGCACCTGCAGCGGAAGCTTTCTCGCCCTTAGTTTATCAAAAAGATTTAAAGATAATATGAAGGAGTGATTATGATAACCCGGGAGGCAGGATCTGCAGTCCTGTCTCCAACCCGTAGAAGCGGCCAATGTCCTCCGCTTCGGTTTCCAATTCAGGGAGGAGCAGCGGGTCGAGCGCCTCGAACGGATCGACCAGGATCTCCAGGCGGTCCCGCTTTTTTTCGATCCGCCAGGTGCCAAGGGCGCGGCCGTCTACCAGTACGGCGGCGTGGATGATCCCACCTCCAGCGTTAATGCGCCGGGCGTGCTCAGGCGGTACGGCCAGCTCCCGGCCCGCATAGCCGAGTAGATAGGTATCGTACCGGGGCAGCAGGCGCACGGACGGCGAGCGGTCCCGCTGCGCTTCCAGCCCGGCGGGCTGTGCATCGAGGCGCTCTGCCAGCATCCAGGCCGGGCGTCCCGCGGCCTGAACTTCGACCCTATCCTGCGAGATCAGCTCCCAGGCCCGCCGCGCTTCCCCGGTCCCCAGCCCGGACCAGGCGGCCAGGTCAGCAGGCCCGGCCGGCCCGTAGGCCTCCAGGTAGCGCCGCGCCAGCTCTGCCAGCGCCGCCTCCCCCGACGGCGCTGGGTCGACGTCGATCCAATCTTCGACCAGCACGTAGGATGGCTGGCTGCCCTGGTCCGGGCCCAGGCAGACGTATCCCTCCAGCGCTGCCCGCCCGATCAGGTGGATGAGCGCCTGGCCTTCCGTGGGGATTCCTTCCTTTGCAAGTTCGCGGCCGATCTCTGCCCGGGCGAGCGGTCCGCGGCTTGAGAGCGTCTTTCGTATCACCTGGATCCCCCGGGCGATCGTCTCTTCGTCCAGGCCGAGCTCCCGGTACCTGCGCTGGTTCTTTGCGACGAACAGCGGGCCGAGCAGCGCCACCAGCCAGCCCAGGTCCGCGGCGGCCAGCAGGTGCAGCGTGCCGCGTGGGCCCCAGGTGCGCACCAGCGACCGCTCCTCCACCCGGGCGTGCTCCACGTCTTTGGCCAGCAGACCGGTGCTGCGCGCCCGCACCCCCAGAACAGCCGCGCCGGCCTCCTGTGCCTGCAGTCCACATAGCGCCTGGACGACCTGGGCAGCGCCTGCATCCTTGCCTCCTTCCCCGGGGAGCAGCCGCTGGGCTTGCAGCCGCAGCCGGCGGGTCTCATCATCTGAAAATGAAATCATATGCGTACACTGCTAGGCCATTCTGATATGCTGAGCTAATGGGCAAACATGCGCAGGAAGAAGCCTTCCAGGCTGAAGTCCGGGTCTCTTGTATAAGCCATGACCCCGGCCTCGCGCTCGCGCACCCGCTGCGCCGCTTCCACTACCTGCCCGGCGATCTCCGCCGGGATGGTCGTTACCCCGTTGATGTCGCCGTGGATCAGGTCGCCTGGCTGGATGTGCACCCCATCCAGGGTGACCGGCACGTTCACCTCCAGGAAGCGGGTCGTGCCGTGCGAGGGCACCAATCCGGCGGCGAAGTAGTGGAATCCCAACCCGCGCACCTCTAATATATCCCGTACGCCCCCATCGGTCACCAGGCCGACCGTCCCGAGCCGTCTGGCCAGGGTAGCCATCACCTCCCCGCAGTGGGCGGACCGGCGGGGGTTTGGCCCCACATCTTGAAAGACCAGCACGACCGGTTTCGGCGCGCCGTCCATTGCCCGCACCCAATCTTCCCAGGCTGCCTGGTTGGGCGGAGCCCCCGGCGTCGAGGCGTCCACCCGCGCCGTCACCGCGTACCCGGTCATCACGCCTAATTCCGGCGAGAGGCAGCGGATGTCCATCCCGAAGAATCCTTCCACCCGGCCGCGCACGTCGAAGGCCTCGATGGCGTTGCACACGGTCGGGGTGTCGATGGCGGCTAAAGCTTTGATCTGTTCGTCGCTCAATAGGGGGTTCATGGGACGATTTTCTCCCTTCTCGTTTCGAATATCAGGCCGGTTCTTGATCGCACTCAAGCCGTCTTCTTGCGGGCAGGCCTGCGCTTGGCCAGTAATACCTGCT
>DASWHG010000005.1:0-3722 GCA_036393315.1 Anaerolineales bacterium
GGCAGGTAGATGACGTGCATGCCTAACCGCCGGGAGAGAAAATAGGCATTATCGACCCCATAGCTGGTCAGCCGGCCGGTATCCACCTCCTGCAGGGCGGCGAAATCGACCCCCTCCTGGAGGATGGCGCCGGCGATCTCGGGCAGCGTGTAACGCCAGGCGGCATCGTAGCCATAATGGATGTTGTAGGTGCCTACCCGGCGGGTCCCAGGCTCATTGGGAGGCAAGGTGGGGAGCGGCCGGACTGAGAACAGGGCGACCGCCAGCGCCAGGACTCCCCCGATCGCCAGCCAGGCCGGCCGGATGGCCAGCTCCTCCGGGTCCTTGGCGGAGAAGGGCTGGCTGATGAAGTTTGACCCGAATGTGAGGGCGGCCACCAGGTAGACCGCCCAACCCAGCCCGCGCATGGCGGGCAGGACATATGGGTAAGTAAAAGCGAAGGCGTTGAAGAAATTCAGCAGCAGAAAGAATAACAGCCCAAGCGCGAGCTTCGGGCCTGCGAACTGCAGGCGGGCAGGGGGGCCACCCAGCAGGCAGGTAACCCCGACCATCACGATCATGTGGGAGAGCAGGAGCAGGAAAGTCGACGGGACCCCGGCGGTGAAATACCCGATCAACAGGCCGCCCACCAGGACTGCCACCAGGATCGCGCGGGCCGGCCTGGACTGGCACAGGCTCGAGAGCACGGACCGGCGGAAGGTGACCGACAGGGGGAGCAGCGTGATGGCCAGCAGGCCGAGGGCGACCAGCGGATACGACCCGCCGCTCCAGCGAGCGACGGCATTGGGGAGAGAGAGCAGGGAAGTCTCGAGGAAGAAGAAGCTGCCGATAGCCAGGCCCCAAAAAGCGCCGGGCGCTCCGTAGGATCGCCGGGCAGGAGCAGATTGCAAGTTCCACCTGACTCCCAGGATGACCAGCAACGCTGTCCAGGCGACCTGCACCCACAGCCAGCCCGGCCGCAGGCTGACGTCGTAGGTATCGCCCGCCAGGCGGAAGAGCTGGTCGAGGGCCAGGGCGACGACCAGGGCGGGCAGCGCGATGGGCTTCGACAGCGTGATCAGGGCGACCAGGTATAAACCAGCAGCCGCCAGCACGACCAAGGAGCCCCAGAAACGAACTTGAGCGTCGTTGATGGAAAGCGCGATCCTGCCCAGGGCGGCGAGGATCGCGAAGACCGCCAGCCAGGACCGGCCCGGCGTGCGCGGGGTGAGCCACGGCGCCAGGAAGGCCCCAATCACCAACAGGATGCTGATAAACAGCCAGTAGGTAACCGGCCCGGCAAACACCTGGTCGTAGATGATCCCAAACAGCACCGAGAACAGGACGCGCACCGCCTGAAGGAAGAACAGCAGGACGGAGGCGGCTTCCAGCATGCGGGGGAGATGGGACTGGCTCATTGGCTCTCCTTATGGTTGGCTTGTCGCCCGTTTTCCTGGATCCCAAGCAGGGCCTGCAGGGCATGAAAATTCGTGTCCGTGGGGATGCCGTGCTTATCCCAGTGATAGGTGCAGCCGACGTAATCCAGCAAAAGCCCCTGGGCGGGCACTGAAAGGGAGTCGGCCTCCCACCCACCGCTCCAGTTGGTCAAGGCGCAGGAGACCCCAACCAGGCCCAGATCATCCGGGCCGGCTCCCGAACCGAAAACGTGGAGCTCGTCCGGGATGATGAAGACTTCGAAGCCGTGCTTTTCCCCAAGGCGGGTGACCTGGTGGACGCGGCAAGCGGGGGTGCAGGCCTGGCAGCGGGCCCCGAAGGGGGTCTCGACGGCCTGGCATTCCCCTTCTGGCTTCGCCCGCATGCAAGGAGGCACGATCACAACCTTGCGGCCGGCGCTGAGGAAGCGCTGTCGGTAAGCCCGGTTGAGGATCTCGGTGCCTAACATGCCGAGGTGATATTCGAGGCGGGAGCGAGAGACGAAAGCGGCGTCATAACGGAAGCGATAGGAGGGCGCTTCATTCGAGAGGAAGCCGGCCACACCGTCCGTGTATTTCCCCAGGTCGAGGAGGCTGCGCTCAGCGAAATCGGAGGCCAGCGCCCGGCAGCGGAGCAGGACCTGTTGGGGCCGCGGATCTCCGAGAGTGGTTAAGAAGGCCTCCCACTGCTCCAGGCGCCTGGCGCGGCCCTCCTCCCCGTTGGCGCGCAGCCAGGCATTCAGGCCTGTTACTCCACTGGATCCAGGCTCCCGGAGCGCTCGGCGCGTCCAGATTCCGCCGGCTAATCCCCGGCAAGTCTTGACGACAGGCTCCAGGCGCGGCCAGACAGTTTGCAACCGGACCAGATTCTCCATTAGATTTAGGTACCAGGCCGGTTGGAGGGAGATGTCCGCGCCATGCTCTCGCAGCAGCACGCCCAGGACGAGCATCTCGAAGGCGATCTCGGTCTCCGATCGCTCAGCCTGGCCGGATTCCTTTAGATAGGCCTGGAAATCCCGGGCGACATCCGCCACTTGCGGCAGGGTGGAGGCGATCCATCCGTCTGCAAAAGCCGCGATGGTGCGGTGGTATTCGGCGGAGCTGCGCGCCCCAAGGCGCAACGAGTATGTGATGGTGCGAGTCATGGGTTTTGGTTCACTCGACGATCGATTATCTACAGCATAGCAAAAAAAAGCGCCTGGAACAAGTGTCAAATGTCAGCGCGGATGATCTCGTAAATGTTGATCGCCAGAGGGTTATCTAAAAATTCATCCGGGTGAGCACGATAAATCATTACCTTTTTCATCTTTATTGGTATATAAGTGTTATAATTTGGTAACTTACCAAGGGCAAAAAATCAGAATCCAGTTAATTTTGGCCATCCGATGGCCAGAAAACCACTTGAGTCTTCTTAATGGTGAGGTGCCATTCTCCACACGTGGCTTCTATACGGGCACCTCATTCTTCGTATGGGGTCTTCGTCATAACGCCCTGAGGGTGAATTCATAGGCTGAAGCATCCTGTGTTCCGATCTCTACGAGTCAAGAGAGTGCCCGAGCCGGTCCTGCACCCAGCAGGATCGCTATCTGCCGAGCAGCTGAATCAGGACTCCAGCCTCCCGATTACGTTAAGGCAGATCAACAGCCTTCCCGATCATGCAAAAAGGAGGATTTACCGGATCCTGCTGCCGACCAACCTGCTGGCTCAATATGGGATCGACCCGATCACCTGGAAAGGGCCGGACGGAGGCCAACACATCCGGATTAAAGGCGAGCAGGAGACGGGGAGAGTGGACGTTTCCGTGCGGAAATCTGCCGATTCACCCGACGAGATCCTCATCCTGGAACTGGCCGACAATGCTTACGATGGGATCGAGCTCAACCTGATCCTGATCAACGATCCAGACAGCCCTCGCTTCCGGGTAGACCAGGATGAAAATGGGAGACCTACCCTGTTCGGCACGGCCCGCCGGAATCTGGCGGAGGAGGAACGAGCGATGAAGGCCGGGTTGGCGCCCGCGCAGGCGCGCTCGAGCCTGCGAGCTTCCCGGCAGGTTTTGGAGCATCTCGAAACCTTCCTGGCAGCCCTGGGGCAGCGGGCGTATTTCTTGGAACCGCTGACGTACGCATCGGCCTGGCTGTTCGAGCGGCGCGGTTTCGCTTACGTGCGAGGCCACAAACTGATGGACGACATCCATGAGCAGTTCCAGCCGGGAGGCAAGTTGTACCAGGCGCTCGACGGCAGCACACCTTTTCGTCAGCAGGATCAATGGCGGACGGTGCGCGGCCGGGCCTGGGCGATCCAGGATGG
>DASWHG010000006.1:0-5457 GCA_036393315.1 Anaerolineales bacterium
AGGCGGCAGCCAAGGAGAATAGAGACCCATTGGACGCACTTTATAATCAACAAAAACAGCGGGCGCTGCTGCGCAAAGGAAAGGTCTTGGCCAGCGAGCTGGGCGATATCGCTGGACGGACACTGGAGAAGTTGATGGAGAAAGTGCTGCTGGATTCCTCAAAGTGGTTGGGTAGGTGAGGATGTTTTTTCTCTATCACCAACCTCCATCTCGACGGGTTCCTTCTGTGCGTAATCGGCCACGCAGCACAAGACCAGGGCTTTGGCGGCTCTCACCTCGTCCATGCGCCCGTAAGGGGTCTCGTGCGGTGCGGACTTGAGCACTTCTGGGTCCGTGTGCGCTTCTTCGGCGATCTTGATCATCGCATCGGCGAACGCGTCCAGGGTTTCCTTATTCTCCGTCTCCGTGGGCTCGATCATCAAAGCTTCGTGGACGATGAGCGGGAAGTAGTTCGTGGGAGGGTGGAAACGGTAATCCATCAGCCGTTTGGCGATGTCCAGGGCGTGGATTTCGGGGGCTTCCGGCCAGCGCCCCTCCAAGACGAACTCGTGCATGCAAACCCGGTCGTATGGCAGGTGGTAGGTATCTCTCAGCCGGGCCAGTAAGTAGTTGGCGTTGAGCACCGCATACTCGGAAATCGCCCGCAAGCCCTCCGGCCCGTGCACGCGGATATAGGTGTAAGCGCGTACGAACATACCGAAATGGCCGTGGAAGGCCTTGACACGCCCGATCGTATGCGATGGGTGAACGAGACCGTACAAGGGCGGGTCTTCCTCGTCGCCTTCTTCCAGGATGCCGACGACCGGGTCGGGTAAGAAATCCACCAGGTGGGCTGCCACGCCGACCGGTCCCGAGCCGGGGCCGCCGCCGCCGTGTGGGGTGGAGAAGGTCTTGTGCAGGTTGTAATGCAGCACATCCAACCCCAGGTCGCCGGGCCGAACGATGCCCAGCAGGGCGTTCATGTTGGCGCCGTCGCCGTACACCAGGCCGCCCGCTTCGTGTACCCGGCGGACCACTTCCTCCACATTCTCGTCGAAGAGGCCGAGGGTATTCGGGTTGGTGAGCATCAGCCCGGCCAGGGTCTCGTCGCACTCAGCGCGCAAGGCCTCCAGGTCGATGTTGCCGCGTGGATCGGAGCGCAGCTCGACCACCTGCATGCCGCTCATGGCGGAAGTCGCCGGGTTCGTGCCGTGGGCTGAGTCGGGGATCAGGATCTTGGTGCGCTGTTTCTCGCCCCGCGAGCGGTGGTAGGCGCGGATGATGAGCACGCCGGTCAGCTCCCCGTGGGCGCCTGCGGCGGGCTGCAGGCTGACGCCGGCAAAGCCGCCGATCTCTTTCAGCCACTCCTGCAGCTGGTGCATGAGCGCCAGGGCGCCCTGGGCCGTCTCGATAGGCTGGAGCGGGTGGACGAAAGCGAAGCCCGGCAGGCGGGCGGCTTCCTCGTTGACCTTGGGGTTGTACTTCATGGTGCAGGAGCCTAAGGGGTAGAAGCCGGTGTCGATGCTGTGGTTAAGCTGCGAGAGCCGGGTGAAGTAGCGGATCACGTCGATCTCGGCCATCTCGGGCATCGGCAAGTCATCGCGCAGCATGCCTTCCGGCAGCGGCGTCGTGGGCACGTCCGGATCGGGGAAGCGCACCCCCACCCGTCCCGGGACGGAAAGTTCGCACATCAGGTGCTCAGCCATGGGTCACCTCCTCCAGCGTCTCTACCAGCGTATCGATGTCTTCTCGAGTGATCATTTCGGTGACGGCTACCAGCAGGTAATCCTCCATCCCCGGGAAGTCCTGGCCCAGGTCGTAGCCGCCCAGGATATCGTGCTCCAGCAGCTTCTCGTTGACCTCGGCCGCCGGGATCGGGCAGCGCACGACGAACTCGTTGAAGAATAACTGCTCTGACCACAGTTCGAAGCCGGGCACCGAGGCGATGCCGCGGGCGGCGTAATGGGCTTTCTGGTAATTCAGTTCGGCTACCTTTCTCAACCCGGCCCGGCCGAGCAGGCTGAGGTAAACCGTGGAGGCCAGGGCCATCAGCCCCTGGTTGGTGCAGATGTTGGAGGTGGCTCTTTCGCGGCGGATGTGCTGCTCGCGGGCGGTCAGGGTGAGCACGTAAGCGCGCTGGCCTCGGTTGTCGATTGTTTCACCCACCAGGCGCCCGGCCATCTTGCGCACGTATTCGGTGCGGGTCGCGAACAGGCCCAGGTACGGGCCGCCGTAGGAGAGCGGGATGCCCAGGGGTTGGCCTTCGCCGGTGACGATATCGGCTCCGAAATCGCCGGGCGGCTTGAGCAGGCCGAGGGCGATCGGGTTGGCCGATACCGCCAGCAGGGCGCCGGCCTGGTGGGCGGCTTCCGCCAGCGCGGTGAAGTCGTAGACCCGCCCGAAGAAGTCCGGATACTGTACGACGACCAGGCAAGTCGTCTCATCCAACAGCGGAATCAGGGCGTCCGGTCCGGCAGCTACGTCGGCTTCCGGGCCGTCGCCTTCCAGGACGACGTCCGAACCGCGCGTGTAGGTCCGCACCGTCTCCCGGTAGGACGGGTGCAGGCTGGGAGAGAGCACGACCTTCGGGCGCTTGCCGCGGAAGTTGTGGTAGGCCATGTTGACGGCCTCGGCGACGGCTGTTGCGCCATCGTAGTGGGAGGCGTTGCAGACGTCCATCCCGGTCAGGCCTGCGATCAGGCTCTGGTACTCGAAGATCGCCTGCAAGGTGCCTTGGGAGATCTCCGGCTGGTAAGGGGTGTAGGCCGTATAGAACTCGCCGCGGCGCAGGATCGCGTCGACGCCAGCGGGGATATAGTGGTTGTAGGCGCCCGCTCCCAGGAAACAGACCAGCTCCCTGGCCGTCTCGTTGGAAAGGGCCAGATCCTGGAGTTCGGCCATGATCTCCATTTCGGTCAGAGCCGGGGGGAGCGCCAGGTCTGGGAAGCGGTGCCCGGCCGGCACGTCCTGGAAGAGGTCTTCCAGGCGTTCCACGCCGATGGTGCGCAGCATCGCCTCCCGGTCGGCGGCGGTATGTGGGATGTACATCTTACTGTTCTCGCTCCTCGCAGTATTTTTCATAGGCTTCGGCATCCATTAAACCGTCTAATTCACCCGGGTCGGAAAGCTCGACCATCACCATCCAGGCCTCCCCGTACGGATCCGTGTTGACGATTTCCGGTTTGTCGGGCAAGGACTCGTTGGTCGAGGTGATCGTGCCGCCGACCGGCATGTAAACTTCGGCAGCCGCTTTCACCGATTCCACGGTTGCGCAGGGATCGCCTTGTTTGAGGGCTTCATCCGGGGAGGCGATGATCTCGACGAAGACGATGTCTGAGAGTTGCTCCTGGGCGTAGTCCGTGATGCCGACCGTCCCGGTGCTGCCTTCGACTCTGACCCATTCGTCGTTCTTCGTGTATTTCAGATCTGGGGGGATATTCATGGATCGTTCTCCTTGTATGGCTTGCAGGTTGAATATTTCCATAGATTGGCTCCCAAAGATCTCTCGGGAGGGTCGATCTGGGCGAGATGCTGGATAGGAAACCGGATAGAAAAAGGGCGCACGCATAGAAAGTGTGCGCCCTCTGTTGGAGACCTGAGAGATTCGCGCCGGACGTTCACCTGGCACTTGCCCCGTCGGTGCCGGTATTCGATTATCCCAAAAATGTGATAATCGAATACTCGGACTTTCCAGAGGTGGACGGGGACAGGGTCCTTTTACCTGAGAGTTTCGACCGGGCATCGAGTGCCTCGGACTTGCACCTTCGGTGACCTGCTCGCAGCCGGTTCTCTTCCCTGCTCCCGCTAGGGTATGGCAGAACGATTCTACCGAAGGTGTGAGTTAAAAGTCAAGTGTCGAATGTCCTCTTCTCATGGCTTTCTCAAAAATGGGGTTTGGGGTAGGAGAAGGCGGCTTTGCCGCCTTCTCCTACCCCAAATTCCTCTTTGCCCCCGCCCTGGGGCGGGGGTTAGGGGGTGGGGAAAAGCAGGGCTTTCGACTTTGAGAAAGCCATATGATATTCACGGTCCTGGCCGGCGGGCAGGCAGGGAGAAGCAGCGGGCAGGATTGCTCGCAAAGACCGTGGAAAAAAAGGCAGCCTCCCGAATTCAATCCGGTGAGGCTGCGGTTTTATAAGCGCAATTGGCGGATTATGACCATCCCTGGTTGCGGATGAGGTTGGACAGGACCGGGATCTCTACCATCTCGCCCTGGTAGGCCTTGTAAGCCCAATACAGCTGAGCGATAAAGCCCAGTGGCCAGATGCAAAGACCGATAAGGAAGGTGCTCGTGATCGTAACGATGATGTAGAACACCACACCCCAGACCAATGCTTGCATGTTGTGGGCTTTGATAAAGGGACGATTTTTCTTGTCCTCCAGCAAGAGGATGATGATGGGTACGAGAGGTGTAAACACGTACGCCAGGGCGGCCCAAAGCTTATCCTCGCTGGTGACTTCCGTTGGCATGAACTGCTCAGACATAATTATTCCTCCATCCGATGATTAGAGATGCCCGGCTGGCTCGCCGGATTTGGGAGTGGAACCGACTGCTGGTGCTTCAAAATTCCTGTTAACTGAAAACCCCAAACTCGAATAAGCGTTACGGGGCAATTGGAATTGTATCACGGACTTTCCGGATAGAGCTATGGCTATTTCACCTTTCAAATTTGCCAGGTGAGGATGAACAGGATGGTAAATAAGGTGCTGACGAGCAGCTGGCGGACGCCGATGGCCGTAGGCCGGATGCCGGCGGCGGGACGCAGCGTTCCCCAGATCGTTTCGAACCACTGAAGGGCGTAGGGTAGGGGCAGGAGCGGGGGAAGCAGCCCGGCGATCGAAAACGCTGTGACCGCGACCAGGTTGAAGGTGGTGTAGAGCAGAGCCCGGCGGCCCATCCGCAGTCGGGAATTCAAATCCGGGATCTCCGCCAGGGTGCGCTGCTCCAGGCGCAGGTAGGCGTAGACGATCGATGCGGCCGACTGCAGCCAGACCAGCACGACCAGCCACCAGCCCAACGGGTCGGGATGGCCTATGCCCACCCAATATGCTGCAGGAGCTGCGAGGGCGAGAACGCCGGTGGCGACCAGCTCCACGCCCAACTGGCGGCGTTCGGCGCGCCGGCTCACCAGGAACAGGTGCCAGGCAAATACGGGCGCTCCCGGCAGAGCCAGGATCAGCAGGTAGCCAAACCCCTGGGCGATTAAGGCAGCCAACGCCAGGAGCGCCACCAGCCCGTAGACGCCGATCCAGAACCAGGCAACGGGCAGGTCTCGCCGGGTCCGGCGGCCGCTGTACACTTTCACGGCGATGGTGGCGGGTTGGCGGATCAGAAACGCGGTCAAAGCTGCCATGACCAGGGTCAGGCTGGCGGCTGTCCAGCGCCCACCGGCAAATAGCCCAATCAACAGCGGGCTGAACAAGAAGACCCACGAGCCGTGATCGGAAGGTAGAGCGACGTGGCGGCGGAAGAGGTTCGAG
>DASWHG010000007.1:0-17268 GCA_036393315.1 Anaerolineales bacterium
TGATTCGATCGAAACTCTGGTCCTCTTGCACGCTTCTGGCTGCTCTTTTGCTGCTGCTCGTGGTCGTGAGCGCCATCTTCGCCTGGTTCGCCTTTCCTCGGGAGAACTTCATCGTGGCCGGCCCGCTATCCGATTTCGAGCCTTCTGCGGATCCTTATGAACTCGACCGGAGCAAGCACCTATTCATCGTGAACGATGGAAACAAGGTCCTCGCACTCGAACCGGTCAGCCCGGAGAAGGGCGGCTGCAGGGTTCAATGGGCGAAGCAAGAGAGAGTCTTCATCGATCCCTGCCGGGGCGATCATTTTGACTTGTACGGCCGGCCGGTCCGGCTGGCGGAGCGCAGACTGATCCAGTACCCTGTCAAAATCGAGGCAGGCGTTATCTGGGTCGATACCAGCCGGACGCTTGCCCTACCAGGCAATGCAGGTGACTGAACCTGAAATACCGGACTGATCCGGCGTTTATTCCTCGAAGAATTCTTCCCCCAAAGGAGGCCAGGCCTCGCTCTGCTCTGCCCGTTCATTCCAGTTGCGCTTCCCGCTCCAGCTGTCGATCGCAATCGAATAAACCGAAGTGCGCTTCAATTCCTGGTCGGTGATCGGGCGGTATTGCTCGCCCGGGCTCATGCGGGGGAAGTATTTACCGATCAGGCCGTAAAGAATCCTCCGCTTTTCCTCTCGCTCCTCGATCACCCGGATTTGGCCGAAGGCGATCACGCTTTCGTACTGGATGCTGAACTCAAGGGCAACGTTCGAGGGAAGCAGCCTGCCCGATTCGCTGGCTTCGAAACAAACGTGCGGGTGGCGTTCCGCATTGGCCCGTACCCGCCCGGAGATGTTGGAGTGAAAGTAGATCTCGTGCCTGGCCGGGTCGTACCAGAAAGTCGTGGGGGTGATGAAGGGCTGGTCATCCCAGCGCGTGGCGATGTGCCCGATGCGGGCGCGGGCCAGGAAGCTGCGGGTCCAGTCGTCGTTGCAGGCGTTTTGGGGCCGGCGCTGAACGTTGGGCGGAGTCCGGTCGAGGCTGTAGTCGCGAGGCATGGTTGGATCCTTCTCCATCATGTTATAGGTTTAGACGGCCTGGTCCGCCGCCCGGACGCCGAGTTCAGTGGGGGAGATCTCCATCCCGGCGAAGTTTTCAAACGTCAGGTGGCGGAAGGAAAACGCGTACACCTTACGCAGGTGGTCGAACAGCGCAATGTAGCTCTCGGTGACCCGCGCCTCCCAATCCAGGCCCAGCTTGTCGGCGGCAGCGCGGATGCGCCCGGCGTCCGGTCCCTCGATCTCGGCGAAGTCGCCGAATGGCAGCTGATCGAGCGTGACCAGCACTCCATCCAATTCATAGGTTGCCCGGTACTTCTCGTAGATCACGCTCACCTGGTAGCCGAGCGCCTCGAACAGCGCCCGGGCGGCCTCGAAATCGCCCACGGTGAATTCGATCTCTTGCCGGGCGCGCACGCCGCCCACGATGGTCCCTGGACCTTTGTACGTAACCCGGCTGGCGGTATCTCTGCGAAGGCGCAGAACCTGGGAGGAGCGGGCCAGCTCGCCGGAAGGGGTATCGAAGCGCAGGTTTAACTCGTGAACGCGCGGCTGGACCCGCTGTGCCCCCAGGGCCTCCAGCCGTTCCTGGAACGCCGGGAGATCGGCTAAGTAGAGCTTGATTTCAAGTTCCTGTGATCCGAGGAATCCGCTCACTAGACCACACTCAGCAGGGTGGCTCTTTGCTCCACGCTGTCGCCGGGTTTGATCCGCAGGCGGGCAATCTTCCCGGCGCGGGGGGATTTCAGTTCATTCTGCATCTTCATCGATTCGAGGATGACCACTACGTCGCCTTTGGCCACTTCCTGGCCTTCATTTACCGGGATGGCGACGATCAGGCCGGGCATGGGTGCTTTGAGGTGGTATTCTCCATAATCGGCCGGGCCGCTGCCGAGCGACGCCCGGAGGCGCTTCTCGCGCTCGTCCTCCACCTGGACCATGTAAAGCGTCCCCCGCAAGAGGACCTGCCAGCCCTCCTCGACCGGGTAGACCGAGCCTTCGTACGAATGGTTGTCGACAAGTAAGGAATGGACCGGCTGCCCGCTCAGAGATTCAAAGTCCACGTTGTAAACCACCCCGTCGACGGCCACCTGGCCATCGCTTAAAATCTCGATCAAATACTCGCGCTCGCCGATGGTGGTAACGTATCTCATCTTACCTGTGCATCCTTTCCCAACGCCCGACCCACTTCCAGTTACTGGTGTCTCGCTCCCCGCGCTGGATGATGTGGGCCGCCCGCTGGGTCTGCTGGTGAGCGACCAGCGTGGCCAGGATGGCAGCGATATCTTCCAGGCTACCTTTGCCCTCCTCGGCGGCTTCCAGGGAGAAGCGCTCTTCGACGAAACGGGTATCGTACTGCCCGCCCATGAAACGGTGCGAGTCCATCAAGCGCTGGTGGAAGGGAATGTTGGTGCGAACCCCGATGATCTTGTACTCTTCCAGGGCCCGGCGCATGCGCAGGATCGCCTCACCGCGCGTCTCCCCACTCACGATCAACTTGGAAATGAGCGAGTCATAGTAAGGCGAGATTTCGAAGCCTGGATAAACGCCGGTATCCACCCGGACGCCGGGACCGGTAGGCAGGATCATGTGGCTGATGATGCCGGTAGAGGGAAGGAACTGGTTGTACGGGTCTTCGGCGTTGATCCGGCAGTCGATCGCCCACCCGCTCAACTGGATATCTTCCTGGGTGTGGCGCATTTGACGGCCGCGCGCGATGCGGATCTGCTCCTTGACGATATCGAAGCCGGTGACGATTTCGGTAACCGGGTGTTCTACCTGCAGGCGGGTGTTCATCTCGAGGAAGAAGAAGTTCTTGTCCTTATCCACCAGGAACTCGATCGTCCCGGCGTTGACGTAATCGACCGCCTGGGCTGCCCGTACGGCCACCGAGCCCATCAGCTGGCGCAGTTCATCGTCGTCGCCCACAAAAGGCGAGGGGCATTCTTCTAACAGCTTCTGGTGGCGGCGCTGGAGCGAGCACTCGCGCTCACCGAGATGGACCACGTTCCCGTGGTTGTCGGCCAGGATCTGGAACTCGATGTGGCGCGCCCCCTCGACCAGCTTCTCCAGGTAGACATTCCCGTCTCCGAAGGCTGCCTCGGCCTCGCGCCGGGCCGCCTGGAGCAGGCCGGCCATCTCGTCCAGCGCCTGTACTTCGCGCATGCCCTTACCGCCTCCGCCGGCGGTTGCCTTGATGAGCAGCGGAAAACCGATCTTCGGGGCGAGAGACAGCAGCTCTTCGTCCAGCAGGGAACCTTCTCCTTCGGTGCCAGGCACGACCGGGACGCCGCTGGCGGCCACCGTGGCACGTGCCACAGCCTTGTCCCCCATGGCCGCGATCGAGGACGGTTTTGGCCCGATAAACACCAGACCAGCATCCTGGCAGGCCTGGGCAAAGTCGGCCCGTTCGGCCAGGAAGCCGTAGCCAGGATGGATCCCTCCAGCGCCGCTCTCCATCGCGATGGCAATGATCTTGTCACCGCGCAGGTAGGAATCCCGGGCAGGGGCCGGACCTAAATAGTAGGCTTCATCCGAAAGACGGACGTGCAGCGCCTGCCGGTCGGCTTCCGAATACACCGCTACGGTCTGCATCCCCAGCTCTCGGCAGGCACGGATGATGCGGACGGCGATCTCGCCCCGGTTTGCGATCAAGACTTTATTGAACATTTACTGCTCCCATAAATTCCGTTCCAGGAATTCCAGCAACCTGCGGTTGAATTCCTCCGGTGCATCCTGCGGCAGCATGTGACCGATCCCTGGCTCCAGCCACAGCTCGGCCCCGGCGATATTCCCGGCAAGATCCCGGGCGTGCTGCGGGGTGGCGTGTTCGTCTTCGAGCCCCTGGGCGACCAGCGCCGGACAGGTGATTTTCCTCAAGACCGGGCGCATGTCCCAATCCACCCAGGCCGGGTTCGTCCAACCGCTGTACCAGCCTCGGAACAGCGCCGCTGCTTTTTCACCGTGCACCCGGTGGAGCTTCTCTCGAAATCGATTATCTGTCTCGAAATCATTCAACACCTGCTGGATTCCCGGCCCCATCCGGTTTTCCACGTAGATGTGGGCGGCTACCACGACCAGGCTGGGAACCCGCTCCGGGTGGTCGGCGGCGAAATACAAGGCGATCTTCCCGCCATCGCTATGGCCTACCAGGGCAGCCCGTTCCACGCGCAGCCCATCCAGCAGCTGCTCCAGGTCCGCCCGGTCCGATTCGAAGTACGGCATTCCCCAGCTGCTGCGCGGGTCAGATTTGCCATGGCCCCAACGGTCGTAAGCAAGCACACGGTAGCCGGCTTTAGCCAGGACCGGGATCTGCTTCCTCCAGGAGCGCACGGCTCCCAGGCCGTGGTGCAGCAAGACGACCGGGTGGCCCTTCTTTGGGCCTCGCGCTTCCACAAAAATCCGGTGACTGTTGATCGTTCTCAGTTCACGCATCGCGCCTGCCCGGCTAATGGAGCCCGGCGAACGCCGCAAGCGCTGCCGAGGGCTCCCGATCGTTAAAGGGGAATACAGCCGTGCTTTTTGGCCGGGTTCGCATCCCGTTTGTTGCCGAGCATCTCGAGGGCATTGATCAGGCGCGGCCGGGTCTCGCGCGGCTCGATCACATCGTCGATGTACCCGCGGGAGGAGGCGATGTACGGGTTGGCAAATTTCTCGCGATACTCGTCAACCAGCTCGGCTTTGCGCCTGGCCGGGTCCTCGGATTGGCCCAGCTCCTTGCGAAAGATGATGTTGACGGCCCCTTCCGGCCCCATCACCGCAATTTCGGCCGATGGCCAGGCCAGGTTAACGTCGCCGCGAATGTGCTTGCTGCTCATCACGTCATAAGCTCCGCCGTAGGCTTTGCGGGTAACGACCGTCAGCTTCGGCACGGTGGCTTCGCAGTAAGCGTAGAGCAGCTTGGCCCCGTGGCGGATGATGCCGCCGTGTTCCTGCCCGGTGCCCGGCAAGAAACCGGGCACATCGACGAAGGTAACGATGGGGATGTTGAAAGCATCACAGAAGCGCACAAAGCGCGCCGCTTTCGTGGATGAATTGATATCCAGCACGCCGGCCAGGACCGCGGGCTGGTTGGCGACGATTCCGACGCTGTGGCCTCCGAGACGGGCAAAACCGACCACGATATTTTGGGCGTATTGTTCGTGGATCTCGAAGAACTGGCCATCGTCCACAATGAAGTGTATGGCTTCTTTGATGTCATAGGGTTTGGAGGGGTCATCCGGGACAAGTTTGTCCAGGCCTTCATCCATGCGCAGCGGGTCGTCTCCTGGAGGGATGTAAGGGGGGTCCTCCATGTTGTTCTGCGGCAGGTAGGAGAGCAGCTTGCGGATCAGGTAAAGGGCATCGGCTTCGCTGTCAGCTCCAACATGGCACACGCCGGAGATTTCCGAGTGGACGCTGGCACCTCCCAGGTCCTCGAAAGAAACCTCCTCGTGAGTGACGGTCTTAACCACTTCCGGCCCGGTGACGAACATGTAAGAGGAATTACGGACCATGAAGATGAAATCGGTCAGGGCCGGCGAATAGACCGCGCCGCCAGCGCACGGCCCCATGATGGCGCTGATCTGCGGGATCACCCCAGAAGCGAGCGTGTTGCGGAGGAAGATATCGGCATAGCCGCCCAAAGAGACGACTCCCTCCTGGATCCGGGCGCCGCCGGAATCGTTCAGGCCGATGACTGGGGCGCCGTTTTTCATGGCCATATCCAGGATCTTGCAGATCTTCTCTGCGTGCGATTCACCCAGGCTGCCGCCGAAGATGGTGAAATCCTGTGAAAAGATGTAGACCAACCGGCCATCGATCGTCCCCCAGCCGGTTACGACGCTGTCCCCCAGGTACTTCTGCTGGTCCAGCCCAAAGTCATTGGTGCGGTGGACGACGAAGGCATCCACCTCCCGGAAAGAACCCTTGTCCAGCAGCACATCGATGCGTTCTCGGGCAGTCATGCGGCCGCGGGCGTGCTGGGCTTGGACCCGGTCTTCACCGCCCCCCTGGCGGCTCTGGGACTTCAGATCGCGCAATTCTTTAATTTTCGCGTGATTGCTCATGCATCTCTCCAAAATAATTCTTCACCTGCGGACGAGAGAACGTCCAGAAAACGATAAACAGGAACAGGGCCGTGACCCCAACAGCAAAAGGCCAGTTTTCCATCTCTCTGTCAGCGTTTGCCACCAGGAGGCGGTCGAGCCAAACATAGAGGGCATAGGCCAGGGCCAACAGGCGAGTGGCCCCAGGCAGCCCTGGCCTGCCAATCCACAGACCGACGACGATTGGGAGGCCGGCCAGGGTCCAAAACAGTCCAGTCAGGGCAAGGTAAATGGGGGAAACGTGCGGCAAACTGGAAAGGAAATCCCACCAGGACAGCGTCTGGATAAGCCGGACCAGGTGGATGCCCGTAATGGTTAACACCAGAATGGCAACCAGCGTTACGAGAAAAGGCCGCATAGATACGAATCCCTCACGGGATGGCCAGGGTGATTTTGCCCAGCTGTTCGCCGCGCTCCAACCGTTCCTGGGCGTCGCGTGCCTGTGCGAGTGGAAAGGTACGGTCGAGGACCGGTTTCAACCGCCCGGCAAATACCAGGTCCATGACGGTTTTGAATTCTGTCTGGGTGCCCATGGTAGAGCCGATCAGTGACAGGTGCTTGCCGAAGATATAGCGGTTGTCGATCTCGACGGTCGGGCCGCCCGTGTTCCCAACCGTCAGGATCCGGCCTCCTTTGCGGGCGGCGCGGAAGCTGAGCGGGTAGGTTGTCCCAACGTTATCCACCACGATGTCGACGCCGCGCTTGCCTGTCATCCGGTAAATAGGCTTCGACCAATCCTGCTCCTCGGAGCGGTCGACCAGGTAATCTGCCCCCAGGGATTCGGCCAGGGCCAGCTTCTCCGCACTGGATCCGACCACGTACACCGTCGCGCCTGCCAATTTAGCGATCTGGATGCTGGCCGTGTTGACCCCGCCGGAAGCCCCGACCACCAACACGGTTTCGCCCGGCCTCAGCCCTCCACGGGAGATCAAGGAATGCCAGGCGGTGTGGAAGACCAGCGCGGCTGCCGCGGCGGTGAAAACATCAAAATCATCCGGAATGGGGTGGAGGTTGCGGGCATGCACCCGCACGTATTCGGCGTACGTGCCGTGGCGGGTTTCTCCCAGCAGCTCCCAACTGCGGCAGCGGTTGTCCAGGCCCGCCAGGCAGAACTCGCACTCCCCGCAGCCGATGTTCGAATTGATCACCACCCGTTCGCCCACCGCCCAGCCCGTCACCCCGGGTCCCAGGGCAGCCACCTCGCCGGCGCCGTCTGCGCCAGGGATGTGTGGGTACAGCAGCTTGAGGCCCGGCCAGCCCTTACGCACCCACAGGTCCAGGGCGTTGAGGGCAGCCGCCCTCAGGCGGACCAGCACTTCTCCAGGTCCGGGTTCCGGGGTGAGAATCTCGCCGTACTCTAATGCTTCCAGGCCCCCGTGGGTATGGAGCAGGATGGCTTTCACGATCATTGACCTCCGGATTTCACTTCAGTACGATCTCCCAGATGTGGATGTGAGCGGGTTCCTCCTGGTGAAGGTCCTCGATCTCGATCGTCATGGCCTGGACGGAAAAGCTGTCGCTAAAATCGAGAGACACTTCCGGGTCTTCGAGCGTACCCTGCAGCACTTCGATGAATTCCAGCGGCTCGGCTCCGGAGTCCGGGTACAGGCGGGCTGTGATCTGCGCTTCCGTGCTGCCGATGATGATGGACAGCCCGCTCAACGTGCGGGGCTGGGTAAAATCCAGCTCGAGGATCGCCGGGTTAGCCTCCAGGGTCCGGCCGAGCGTGTTCGGGTCCCGGTCGAACATATGCATGACCTCCCCGATATCCAGGAGGGGGTACTTCACCTGGACAGGCTGCCCATCCAGGAAGATCTGGGCTGTCTGCAAGACGCGCCTGGCCTCGCGTTCGGCCGCCAGGATTTCGCCGATGTTCTCAACGTAGCGCATGCGCACGAAGTAGAACCCGGGCCGGCCATCCGGGTAAGCGAGAGTCTGCTCCACCTGAATGTCTGTAAACTTACCGCTCGAGATCGTCCTCTCGTATTCATCCGGGATCATGACGAAAAGGGTGTTATCGTCCAGGGGCAGGCGTTCGAACAGGTGCCCATCGACGCTGCCCAGCTGGATCGGCAGCGGGTCAGGCAAAAAGAAGCGGGCGACAATGTCGGTGCCGTTTGCCCAGGCGGGCGAAAGGATGATGCGGGTGCCAGGAGAGCCCTCCAGGTAGTTTTCGATCCGCGGGAACAGCTGCCTGGCGCCGTACTGCAGCCCGCCCAGCCCGTAGTCGTTATACCAGGTGGGGCCATTGGCCAGCGCGTCTCGCAGCATGCCAACGCTGACCGCAGCCAGGAACAGGAACACCCCGGCAGACAGCACCGGACGGGACAGTTTGCGAGCCTCGAGCCAGGCGAGGGCTTCAGACAGGCCGAGCGCCGTGAGCAGGGTCGCCGGGATGATGAACACCAGAGCGCGGGTGATGCCTACCTGTACCAGGGCGCTGCCGGCCGGCGCGAGGATCAGCGCGATGAACAAGGCACGGTGGGCCGAGGAGCGCAGCTGTTTCAACGCCTGTATCAGCCCAAGGACGGCGAAAGGAAGAGTCCAGCGCAACAGGTGGCCGTAGCCCTTCATCAGGTGGCGCGGCAGGTCGCGCTCGTTCGGGATGTACCAGTAGCCCGGGCTCAGACCATAAAGGTACTCGGAGGCATAATGCGAGAGTTTCTCGTTCAAAGACAGCGGCTGTACCCAGTAAGAGCCAAGTTTGCGCAGGTGGTCGATCGGTGCTTCAGGCTGCTGCAGGCGAAAACGCAGGTAAGGCAGGGCCAGGATCGCGAGGAAGGCAAAGCCGCGTAGCACGGTCCCCCGGTTCTGCCAGTGGTAGCGCCCGTCTGAGACCAGCAGCAGCAGCCCCGTGGCGGCCATAACGACCTGCCCCGGGCTGTAAGAGTAGAAGGCCAGGGCAGCCAGGAGCACGGCCGCGTTCAGATAGCGCGGCGAGCGGTAGCGGTAGAGCAGGTAGGCGTAAAGGAACGCGGCGTATAGGGATACAAAGATGACCACCTCGAAGGCAGTGCGGGAATGCAGGAACCAGGCGGGGGCGACCGCGAGCAGCAGGACTCCGCTCCACCAGTAACGGATTTTAAAAATGTCCCGCAGGATCAGACCTACAGAACCGGCAGCCAACAGAGAGACCAACACCGAGGTCCCGCGGGTGACGAGCACGGACTTGCCGAAGAGCAGGTAGGGCAGTACTTGCAGGTAGACGCTCAGGCTCAAATTGTAAAACGGCCCGTTATTAAAGTAGGTGGGCAGGAAGACACCTTCCGGGTCCCGGAAATGATCCCGGATCAGGTCGACCGCCGAAACTGTCTGGACGGCCTCGTCGGTGAAAAAGTAGATCGGGAAGCTCGCCAGGCCCACCAGGCGTGTCAGCAGGTAGACGGCCAGAGCGAAGCCGAACAGGGTCATTTCGAGCGAGTAAGGCCAGCTCTGCAGGGCTGTTTTCAGGCGCTGCCAGGAGAGGGGTATGATCTTCGGTACCGGCTGGAAAACGTCCCCCTGCACGCCGGCCGGGAAGCCGGGCGCGTGCACCAGGCTGAAGGTGCCTGATGCGGTATCCTCGCCTTCGAAGACGATCTTTGCAGGTGCACCGGATTCCCGGCCTGGGCTGGAGAGGGATTCGATCGTGACGCGCACCCGCGCGCCCTCCGGCAGATCGAGGGAAATGTGCACGTGAGAAACGCGATCGGGCTGAGCGGGGAGGCCGGGTGAAGGAAAAGCCAACGGCTCGCCTGGCGGGAGCTCCAGGCTGCTGTCCTCCGTGAGCGCCGGGTCTTCGCCAGGGAGGCTGCCTTCACTCGCAGCGGGGGGCGTGTCTACGCTGCCTGCCGTCTCAGAATCAGGCGCCGGGAGCTCGCTCGAGCCGATGATGTTCACCTGTTTGCGCTCCCCGCAGTCTTTCTATCTCAGGCCGGTTTCCATCCGGGAGATCACCATCCGCTGGATTTCGCTGGTGCCCTCGTAAATTTCGGTGATCTTGGCGTCCCGGAAGTAGCGTTCGACCGGCAGTTCCTTGGAGTAACCCATCCCGGCGTGGATCTGCACGGCAGCGTGAGTGACAAACATGGCCGTCTCGGAGGCGAACAGCTTCGCCATGGAGGCCTCCAGGGTAAAGCGCTCGCCGGTCTTCTTCGAGCGTTCTTTCGCCATGGCTGCGCTGTAGGTCAGCAGGCGGGCGGCCTCGATGCGGGTCTTCATATCGGCCAGCTGGAAGGAAATGCCCTGGAATTCACCGATTTTCTGCCCGAAGGCTTCCCGCTCTTTGGCATATGCCACGCTCGCTTCGTAAGCGGCCTCGGCAATCCCCAGGGCCTGGGAAGCGATGCCGATGCGGCCGGCATCCAGCACCGTCATGGCGATCTTGAAGCCCTCCCCTTCCTCCCCCAGGCGTTCGCCGGCCCCAGCGCGGTAATCTTCAAAAAGAATCTCGCTGGTGGCCGAGGCCCGGATGCCCAGCTTCGGCTCCACCTTACCGACGGAGAAGCCCGGCTTATCGGTATCGATCAGGAAAGCGGTGATTCCTTTTTGCTGCTTCTCCGGCTCCGTCATCGTGAAGAGCACGATGTAATCGGCCACCGGACCGCTGGTGACCCAGGATTTGCGTCCATTGATGACGTAATTGTCCCCCTCCCGGACCGCCCGGCTGCGCATCGTCCCTGCATCCGAACCCGACATCGGTTCGGTCAGCGAATAGGCCCCGACCGATTGGCCGGAGGCGATCGCCCGCAGGTACTTCTCTTTCTGCGACTGCGTCCCAAACATTAAAATACCGTAGCAGAACAGGGAGTTGTTTACCGACATGATCGTGCCGTGGGCTGCATCTGCTTTGCAGATCTCTTCCAGGGCCAGCACGTAGGCCAGGGTGTCCATGCCTGCCCCACCATACTCCTCGGGCACCTCGATGCCCATGAAGCCCATCTCGCCCATTTTCCGGATCGTCTCTCTGGGGAACTCTCCGGTCTCGTCGTACTCGGCGGCGATGGGGGCGATCTCTTTCTGGGCAAAATCACGGGCAGCCTGGCGGATCATCTCGTGTTCTTCCGTCATGGGAAACAATCCACTGCCGCTCATATTTCCTCCAAAGGTTACGTCGGTTTGCGTGAAGCCATTATAGCATGCCTGGTTTGGGGAGGATATTCCATTTCGATGCCTGGGAAGGCCAGGCGTGGCTTTCACCCAACCTTTGACCGGAGTGGCTAACCCGAGTACAATCAGCGTATCTCAATCCAGGAAAACCCTTATGACCAACGAGATCGATCAAGAAACTTTCGCCCACCTGGTACGACTGGCCGCCTTGGAGCTGAGCCCGGCGGAAGCCGAGTACCTGCGACAGCAGCTGAACAACCAGCTGAAAGCCGTACAGGAGCTGGCCGCCATCCCGCTGGACCCGGGCACGCCGGTCACCTTGCACGGAGTGCCTTTCACCTCCGAAACTCGGCCGCCCATCCGTGTGGATGAATGGGTGCCTTTCGCTCATACGGAGGAAATCCTGGAACAGGCTCCGGAAACGGAGGAGAGGCACATCGTGGTCCCGGAAATCCCGCACACCGAGTTAGAGTGAGGCAGGACCCTGGACCACCGGCCGGAAAGAAACGCGAATACAAGCATCTATGGAACTTTGTGATCTTCCTGCCCACAAACTGGCCCGATTGATCCGCGGCCGGGACATCTCTGCAGTGGAAGCCGTGGAATCGGCGCTGGCCAGGGTGGAGCAGGTCGATGGCCAGCCCGGGTCTCTTGAGCCGGGCGAGCTTTCACCCGAGGAGGCGCGCCGCGTCCACGCGTTCATCACGGTTTCCGCGGATCGGGCCCGGTCCCAGGCTGCTGCGGTCGACCGGCAGATTTCTGCCGGCGAGGTCCCTGGCCCCCTGGCGGGCGTGCCGTTCACCGTAAAAGACATCTTCTGCGTGCAGGGGACGCCCTCCACCGCCGGCTCTCGCATCCTGGCGAACTTCGTCGCCCCTTACACCGCGACGCCGGTCCGGCGGATGGAAGCCGCCGGTGGGGTCATGCTCGGCAAGGTCAACCTGGACGAGTTCACCTTCGGGTCTTCCAACGAATCGTCGGCATTCCAGCCCAGCCCGCGCAACCCGTGGGATCCCGCCCGGGTCCCGGGTGGCTCCTCCGGTGGAAGCACCGCGGCGGTGGCGGCCGGGGAAGGGCAGCTCTCCCTGGGTACCGATACGGCCGGGTCGATCCGCCAGCCGGCCGCCTTCTGCGGCGTGGTCGGCCTGAAGCCCACTTACGGGCGGGTCTCGCGCTTTGGCTTGATCGCCTTCGGGTCGTCGCTGGACTGCCCCGGGCCGGTGGCCCGGGATGTCACCGACGCGGCCTTGATGCTGCAGGTCATCGCCGGCCCAGACCCGTTCGATTCCACCGCGGCTTCCGTTCCCGTGCCCGATTACGTGGCTGCGCTTGGCGCCGGACTGGAAGAGCGAATCCGGGGGTTGCGCATTGGCCTCTCCCCGGATTACTTTCGCATCACCTTCTTCGATGCCAGCACGGGCGAGCTGCACGAGCAGCCCGTCTCCCCGGAAATCGAATCGGCCATCCTCAGCACAGCCGGTTACCTGGCGGAGATGGGCGCGGATATCGTCGAAGACGTCCCGATGCCGCACACACGGTACGGAATCCCGACCTTTTTCGTAATCTCGCGCGTCGAGGCCGCCTCGAACCTGCACCGCTACGATGGGGTCAAATATGGCTACCGCACCCCAGACCCGGTGGCCGATCTGCCGGAGATGTACCGGAAGACCCGCGCCCAGGGATTCGGCCTGCAGCCCAAGCTGCGCATCCTGATGGGCATGTACGTGAGCGCCGCCCAGTACAGCGAGCAGTATTACAACCGCGCCCTGCGGGTGCGCACCTTGATCCGGCGGGATTTCGAGCAGGCTTTCGACCCGGGTGGGCGCTACCGCCTGGCCGCGCTGCTGACCCCCACGACCCCCACCCCGGCCTTTCCGATCGGAGCCGTATACGGCGACACGGTGCTCATGCAGTACGCCGACCAGTTCACCGTGCCTGCCAACCACGCTGGCATCCCTGGGCTTTCGCTCCCGGTCGGGTTCGACCCGGAAGGCCTGCCCATCGGCGCCCAGCTGCTCGGCCCCGATTACTCGGAAGCGACCCTGCTGCAGATTGGACGCGCCTTCGAACTGGCCACGGAAGGAAAGGCCTGGCGTAGCCTGAGACCTACCGTCCTGGAAATGGCCTCATGAGCGGCAAGACCCAGGAAATCCTGGATCAGCTGGAAGGGCTCGCCAACCCGGAGGCCGTTGCCGGGATGGCGCGCTATGGGATCAACCCGGAGAACACGTACGGCATCTCGATCCCAGAGCTGCGGCGCATCGCGAAAGAGACCGGCAAAGATCACGCCCTTGTAGGAGAGCTGTGGGATTCGGGGATTCACGAAGCCCGCATCCTGGCCTGCTTCATCGCCGATCCGAAGCGGGTGACCGAGGCGCAGATGGAGCGCTGGGCGGCAGATTTCGACTCCTGGGACGTTTGCGACCAATGCTGCAGCAGCCTGTTCGACGAGACCCCTTTCGCCTACCGGAAGGCGGTCGAGTGGAGCGAAAGGGAAGCGGAATTTACCAAGCGGGCAGGGTTTACGCTGATGGCAGCCCTGGCCGTGCATGACAAAAAGGCGGGTGATGCCCGGTTCGAACTGTTTTTGCCTATCCTGGCGAGAGAATCAACGGACGATCGTAACTATGTAAAGAAAGCCGTCAATTGGGCGCTGCGCCAGATCGGCAAGCGCAACCGCCGCCTGAACCGCCTGGCGATCGAGACTGCGGGACAGATTGCCCGGGTTGATTCGAAGCCGGCACGCTGGATCGCTGCGGATGCCCTGCGGGAGCTGCGGGGCGAGAAGATCCAGAGCAAACTCCGTGATTGACGAGCACGAATAGCGAAAGACACGATGCCCGAATACGAAGCGGTGATTGGGCTTGAGACCCACATCCAGTTAAACACGACCTCGAAGATTTTCTGCTCCTGCAAGGCTGATTCCTGGGATGAGCCGGCGAACACCAACATCTGCCCGGTCTGTTCCGGGCTGCCGGGTATTCTGCCGGTGCTGAACCAGGCGGTGGTCGAGAAAGCCGCCCTGCTGGCGGCCGCGATGCACGCCGAAATCCAGCCAGTCTCCTACTTCGATCGCAAGAACTATTTCTACCCGGACCTGCCCAAGGGCTACCAGATTTCCCAGTACGACCAGCCCCTGGCGCTCGGCGGCTTCCTGGACCTGCCGATGCCGGAGGGCTACACGCGCCGGGTGACGATCCACAAGCTGCACATCGAAGAGGACGCCGGCAAGACCAGGAACGAGAATGGCCGGCGCTGGATCGACTTCAACCGCTGCGGCGTGCCGCTGGTCGAGATGGTCACCGGCCCGGACCTGCGCACGGCGGACGAAGCCGCCCAATACATCATCCGCCTGCGCCAGCTGCTGCGCTGGCTGGACATTTCGGAAGCGGACATGGAGAAGGGGCACCTTCGCTGCGACGCTAACGTATCGATCCGGCCGAAGGGAGCAGACTATTTCAACCCGAAGACGGAGATCAAGAACGTCAACTCGATCGTGGCGATCCGCGCCTCGATCGAGGCCGAGATCGAGCGCCAGATCCGCCAGGTAGAAGCCGGGCAGCGCATCGAGGCCTGGACGCTGGAGTGGGACGAAGAAGGCGGTCCGGACCGCTCCGGGGTGCTGCGCAAGATGCGCTCCAAAGAGACGGAGGCCGATTACCGCTACTTCCGCGAGCCGGACCTGCTTCCGGTCGTCATCGACGAGGCCTGGCGGGAGGAGATCCTGGCCAGCCTGCCGGAGCTGCCCCTCGAGCGCCGCAGGCGGTTTGTCGAGCAGTACGACCTGCCCGAATACGACGCCGACATCCTCACCGGCGAGCGCAGCCTGTCTGATTACTATGAAACGGCGGTCGAGTCCTATGGTGGAGACCCCAAGCGTGTCTCCAACTGGCTGATGAACGACGTGCTGCGAATGATCAACGAGCGCGGCGTCCAAGCGGGTGACCTGCGCCTGACGCCTGAAAGCCTGGCAGAGATCATCCAGCTGGTCGACGCTGGTACGATCAACACCTCGACCGGCAAATCCTTGCTGGAAAAAGTCGAGGACACCGGCCGCGCCCCGGGGGACATCGTCCAGGCGGAAGGCCTGGCTCGGGTCAGCGATGAGAGCGCCATCCAAGGGCTTGCAGCCGAGGTCCTGGCAGAGAACCCGGACCAGGTGGCAGCGTTCAAGGCAGGCAAGGTGACCTTGATGGGGTGGTTCGTCGGCCAGGTGATGAAGAAGTCGCGCGGGAAGGCCGACCCGCAGCTGGCGCGAGAGATCCTGGAAGGGCTCCTGGCCGAAGCGTGACGGCCGTCCTCCGGCGTGATGAATTCCTCTTATTTCCTGCTGAACGGTCTGCGGGTCCATTACCTGAATTGGAACCTGGGCGATGCCGGTCGTCCGGTCGTACTGCTGCACGGGCTGGCCTCCAACGCCCGCATCTGGGAGCTGGTCGCTCCGGAGCTGGTCCTCGCCGGGCTGGTCCCGCTGGCCCCTGACCTGCGCGGCCACGGGTTGACGGATAAACCGGACGGCGATTACGGCTTCGAGACCTACCGCCGAGATTTGCTGGCTTTCCTCGACGCTGCCCAGGTCGAGCGGCCGGTTCTGGTGGGCCATTCCTGGGGAGCGATGGTCGCCCTGGATTACGCCGCCCAATTCCAGATGGGGCCGCGCGCGCCCGCGGGATTGGTGTTGGTGGATGGAGGCGTAAACCAGCTCGACGACGGTCCTGACCAGACCTGGGAGCAGGTGCGCGAACGGCTGACCCCGCCGCGACTGGGAGGCACCTCCCAGGAAGAGTTCCTGGCGCGCCTGTCGGCGTGGACCGGGCAGTGGAGCGCGGACGAACGCGTGATCCAGATCATCCTGGCCAATTTTGAAGTCCGCGAGGACGAGACGATCTGGCCCCGCCTGACCTTCGAACGCCACATGCAGATCGTGCGGGCCATGTGGGAGTTCGAGACCTATGAGCGGTTCAAGCGGGTGAGATGCCCGGCCTGGTCGATCCTGGCCGTCCCTCCCGAACCGCATAACCCGCCCGAGAGCGATCATCTGGCCCATAAACGAAGAGGGGCCGAACAGGCCAGGCAGGCGCTCCCCGGCCTGCAGGTCCACTGGCTGGTGGACACCGTCCACGACATCCCGCTGCACAGGCCGGCCGAGCTCGCCCGGCTGATCGCCGCTTTTGCTGCGGGAGCGGCGCCAGAGCGCTAAAGGCTCTCCTCCAGGCGAATGATCCTTGAATCAGACCCAGTTCTCTATCCGTCCGGCCGTAGCGGGCGACATGGATGCGATCCGCTGGCTGGTCAAAACCGGCCGGATCAACCCGACCGGCCTGGATTGGCGGCGCTTCGTGGTTGCGATTTCTCACCAAGGGGAGGTGATCGGCTGCGGCCAGATCAAGCCGCATCGCGACGGCTCGCAGGAGCTGGCTTCGATCGTCGTACACCCGGACTGGCGCGAGCGCGGGGTCGCGCGGTCGCTGATTACTCATCTGTGTGCGGCTCACCCCGGCGATCTCTACTTGATGTGCCGCGCAGAATTAGGCCCGATGTACGAAAAGTTCGGCTTTCGCCGCCTCGTGCCTGAGGAGATGCCCAGGTATTTTCAACGGATCAGCCGCTTGGCCGGGCTGTTAGAGGTGCTCCGAAGCGAGGGCGTGAGGCTCCTGGTGATGAAACGGGACGGAGGGGGAGGCCCCTAACGGCTGCCGGGCAGGCGCGTTCTCCCTGGCAGGGATCTGGCTCATGGCGTATTCGGCCAGCGCCGTGATGGTCAAACTGGGATTGACCCCGGGATTGCCCGGTACGATCGAGCCGTCGATGGCATACAGCCCTGGATAGTTGTGGATCTGGCAGTCCAGGCCCACGACACCCTCCCGATCATCTACACCAAAAGGACAGCCTCCCAGGATGTGGGCCGTCATCGGGACGTTCAACAGTCCCTCGGTCACCGTTCCGGCGGGGATGCAGTTCGACAAAGAAGAAAACTTGCGTGTCACCTGGTGGCCGATGTCGATCTTTCTGGGGATCGACTCCTGTTCGTCCGGCTGGGAGACGAGGTT
>DASWHG010000008.1:0-3962 GCA_036393315.1 Anaerolineales bacterium
GCTCAAACACCCACATCCTCCCACCAACTGCATAAGTCCTGTGAGATTGATTATACTCGTAATTTTTCCTATGGCGGGGGGGAAGGCTGATTTGATGTTATCGGACGGTCCCTCCCAAAGTTTAGCACCTTGCAGAAGCGATAAGAAATAATAGGGCGAGTTATGCTACACTCAATTCGAGTGAGTGTTTTATCTGCCTTTGCAAGCCACAGAAGCCTCCGCTTTCACAGCGGGGGTTTTTGTTTTCCGTCCCTTTCGCAGTGATGACATTCATCCGTCATCTACGTTACATCTTTCACTTCTCCGCCGAAGACGGTAAGTTATAATTTTCACAAGAAATGTATATGGATATGCATATAGGTGAAGGAAATAAAACCATGAACCAAGTTCTCGAACAAGAAGTCAACCAGCTCCACGCCGAGTTCTGCGCCGGCCTGGCCGATCCCAAGCGCATCTTGATCCTGTACTCCCTTTCGGACCAGCCCCAGAACGTCACCGAACTGGCGACCAGCCTGCGGATGAGCCAGCCGGCCGTCTCCCGCCACCTTAAGGTGCTGCGCGATCGCGGCATGGTCACCGCCACCCGCCTCGGCCCGTCGGTCGAGTACCGCCTGGGAGACCTGCGCCTGATCGAAGCCCTCGACCTGCTGCGCGCCGCCCTGCGCGATCACCTGTCACACAGGGCTGAACTGGCCAGCGCAATCATCGAAGAATAGCAAAACCAAACCAACTTATCCACCCTTTATGGAGGATCTAATGTTCGCTGAAAACGCAACCGCTTTCCCGGCCGAAAATACCATGCAAGTCAGCAGCAACGGCAAAGCCGTGAAGAACAAGCTCTCCATGGTCGTCTTCAGCGGCGACATGGACAAGGTCATGGCTGCCTTGATCATCGCCACCGGCGCGGCTGCCTCCGGCATGGAAGTCTGCATGTTCTTCACCTTTTGGGGCCTGAAAGCCCTGCAGCAGCCCGGCAAGCTCACCGGCAAAGGCCTGTTCGGCCGCATGCTCGGCGTGATGAACCGGGGCGGGCTGGATGCGATCGGCCCCAGCCGGTTGAACATGGGCGGCATGGGCCGCTGGATGTTCAAGGTGATGATGAAGCAGAAGGGCGTCGCCACGCTGCCCGAACTGTACGAGATGGCCGTCGACCTGGGCGTCAAGATGATGCCCTGCCAGATGAGCATGGACGTAATGGAATTCGACCCGAACACCTTCCAGGAGAATGTGACCGGTCCGGTCGGCGTGGCCACGTTCCTCGAGGAAGCTGCTGAGAGCAAGATCAACATGTTTATTTAGGTTCTATCCGAAATTAACTATGGGGTGTGCGCGCGGCTTCACCGCCGCACACACCCCAAATAAAATTGATTTTGTCATTTGGAGGTAATCCTATGTCTGCTGTTACACACACGAAAGTGCTCGACCTGAAAGGCCTGCTTTGCCCGATCCCTGTGGTCAAGATGGCCAAAGCGATCAAGGAAGTCGAGATCGGCGAGACGATCGAAGCCATTGCGACCGACCCCGGTGTGATGGCCGATATCCCCGCCTGGTGCCGCACGACCGGCAACGAGCTGGTCACCCTCGAAAAGGTGGACAAGCAGTTCCACTTCGTCGTCCGCCGGGCCCGCTAACCGGGAACCACCATGGAACGGATCCTGTTCCTACAGATCCTGGCCGGAGCGGCTTTCGTCTTCTCCTTGCTGGCCTTCGCCGGGCGGCTGCGCGCCTTCAACCGGCTCGCCCGCCCGGCCGACCGGGCTGTCCCCAAGGGAAGCCCGCGCGCCGGACTGATTTATGCCTACACGCTCGGGATGGCCCCGTGGGCGAAGGAGAGCACCCGCCTGCATACGATCGCTTACCTGCGCGGCGTGGCATTCCACCTGGGCATCTTCCTGGGCTTGGGCATCCTGCTGGCCAGCCCGTGGCTGGGCCAGCTCCCGCCCGCCTGGCGCTCGCTCCTGGCGATCGGGGCCGGCCTGGGTGCACTCCTGGGCCTGGCCGGCTTCGCCGCCCGCCTCCTGGAGCGCAACCTGAAGGCCCTGAGCACGCCCGACGATTACGCAGCTGTGCTGGCCGTCAGCCTGTTCCTGGCCGGCGCCAGCCTGTGGCTGTTCGTACCGGCTGCCCTGCCCTTCTTCTACCTGGCGAGTGCAGCCATGC
The DNA here is from genome assembly GCA_036393315.1 of Anaerolineales bacterium. Classification (GTDB taxonomy): domain Bacteria; phylum Chloroflexota; class Anaerolineae; order Anaerolineales; family UBA4823; genus DASWHG01. Next base: position 2,161 of record DASWHG010000008.1, read on the forward strand.
TGGTCTATGCCCCCTTCAGCAAGATCCGCCACTGCATCTACTACGCGTATTCCCGGATGTTCTTCGGGAAGTTCGTGGGCATCCGGGCCGTTCTCCCACACAGCCAGCAGGGTTTAAGGTGAGCGATGAACTCCGAAAAAGTTGACACCGCTCTGGCGATCCTCGAAAAGCAGCTGAACCAGCCCCTGGCGGCCGCCCTGGAAGTGTGCGCCCGCTGCGGGATCTGCGCCGAAGCCTGCCATTACTATGTCGCCGAGCCTACCCCTGAACACATCCCGGCTGCTCGAGCCGAGGAGCTGCGCAAGGTCTACCGCGCCGAACACGACTTCCTCAGCCGGATCTTCCCGGCCTGGACGGGCGCCGAGCGCCTGACCGAAGAGAAGCTGGCCCAGTTCGCCCAGATCGCCTTCGATAAGTGCACACTATGCTACCGCTGCACCGCTAACTGCCCGATGGGCGTCGATACACCGTTGCTGATGTCCACCCTGCGCGCCATGGCGACCGCCACCGGCAACGCCCCGGAAATCCTGGAGATGCTGGCGGACGCCGCCATCGAGAAAGGCCGCGACCCCGAGATCTACCTGGAGTTCTTCAAGGACAGCATCCTGGATATGGAGCAAGAGCTGCAGGCCCTGACCGGGGATCCAGAGGCGCGCATCCCGCTCCAGAAGAAGGGCGCGAAAATGCTGTACGTCGCCCTGGCCGGTGCGCACACGATCCTGCCCGCTGCGGCCATCTTCGAAACCGCCGGCGAGGACTGGACCTTGAGCATCTACGAAGCGGCCAACTACGGCATTTTCTTAGGCGATGCCAGCCGCGCCAAGGAGATCGCCAGGCGCATCGTCGACGAGGCCAGGGAGCTGGGCGTGGAGGAGATCGTCATCTCCGAGTGCGGGCATGCTTACTACGCCATGCGCTGGCTGGCCCCGAACTGGTTCGGCGAGGAATTCACCTTCCGGGTCCGCAGCATCGTCGAGGTGCTGGCCGACTACATCCAGCAAGGCAAGCTGCAGCTGGACCCGAGCGCCAATCCCGAACCGATCACCTATCACGACTCGTGCAACCTGGGTCGCAAGGGTGGGGTGCTGGCCGAGCCTCGCATCATCCTGAACGCGGCAACAACTCAATTCATGGAGATGACGCCCAACCGTGAGGAGGCCTACTGCTGCGGCGGCGGGGCCGGTTTGGTAGCCCTGCCTGAGGCAGCCGAGCTGCGCATGCTGGGAGGCAAACCCAAGGCCGATCAGGTCCGGGCTTCCGGAGCCCGGGTAGTCGCGGCAGCCTGCGAGAACTGCCGGCTGCAGCTGGGCGACCTGAGCTGCCACTACGGGCTGGGCGTCGGCGTGGTCGCGCTGGCCGACCTGGTGGTCAGGGCCATGCGCCTGCCAGGCGCTAAGGAGAGCATCGAAGAACGCATGACGGCTGAAGCCGTCGCCGCTAAAGGCAACTGAATTGTTTCGATTTCAGGGTTTTCCAGCGGGAAACTATGGCTGGTCTATCAAAAGCGATTCCACCGCCGCGAGATCATGCAGGCTTGGGGGCTGGCCTCCTACGAGACCACCTTCAGCGGCAGCCTGGTCTCTTGCGCCGCGGCTCTGGCGACCCTGCAGGTAATCCTTGAAGAGTGCTTGTTGGAAAACACTCGCGTCCAGGGCGCCTAACATGGCTTTCTCAAAGTCGAAAGCCCTGCTTTTCCCCACCCCCTAACCCCCGCCCCAGGGCGGGGGCAAAGAGGAAATTGGGGTGGGAGAAGGCGGCTTTGCCGCCTTCTCCCACCCCAAACCCCATTTTTGAGAAAGCCA
>DASWHG010000009.1:0-3349 GCA_036393315.1 Anaerolineales bacterium
GCTCAAGTCCTGATAGATCTCCTCAGCCCGCCTGGCAAGCGCCCCGGCCGCGCCGCCGATATCCCGGTAGGCCCGGTAGCTGAGCAGGTCATCCTGCCGGTTTTCGAATAGCTCCGTCAAAGCATACTGCAGTAAGGGCAAGGCGCCCGGTTGGTAATTGATCTCGTCGATGATCGTAGCCACCAGTCCAGGCTCGAACCGTATTCCAACACTCTCGGCAGGGCGACGGATCGCCCGCTCCAACTCCTCGGCGGAGAGCGGCAGAACCGTCTCCATCCGGCGGCGCAGCAGTTCTCCGAAGTCGGCATAGTGAAGCGGCCGGTCATAGAAGTCCGCCCGCAGGGTAATCACCACCCTGACCCGGCTGCGGGAGTCGGTTACGGCCGCATAAAGCAGGTCAAGAAAGTGCCGGCGAGCGGCTTCTTCTTCCACTAAAGAGAATAAATCCTCGAACTGGTCGATGACGATCAATAAATCGCTGCCATCATTGGGCAATATCAAGCCGGCGACACGCAGCAGCCCTCTTTCACCGCTTTCCAGCTGGCCGTGGATATTGCTGGCCATGTCCGCGGAAACCCGGGTTAGAGCGACTTCCAGCGCTTCCAGAGGGCGGGACCCTGGTGTCATTGCGACGATGAACCAATCTTCAGAGCCGGGAAGAGCGCTGCGGTGCAGCGCCGGGATCAACCCGGCTTTGACCAGGCTGGACTTACCGCTCCCGCTGGGACCCACGATTGCCAGGAAACGCCCGCGATAATCCTCTTCGCCCAGGCGGTTTACCAACCTTTTCGTGAGCGCCTCCCGGCCGTAGAAGTCCCGGCTATCGGCTGCTTCGAAGGCGCGCAAACCTTTATACGGATTGGGCGGCATTTGGGCGCCAGGCTCTATCGTATGGGCGCCGGCCCCTGCCGCAGGAGAATCGCCGCCAGGCTGGATGAGATCGAGCTCTCGTGCGCGCACCATGGCCTGCACCCGGCTGCGCACGCCCATCTTCCGGTAAATCTGGGTGATGTACCATTTAACCGTCGAGGCCTCGACGAACAGCCCCTGCGCGATTTGTTTGTTCGTGCGCCCCTGGACGATCAGGCCGAGGATTTGCTGCTCGCGGGGTGTCAGGGATTCCACCAATTCCTTATTTTGCCCATCCTCCCCGAGGTGTACCGCTTCCTGGAATGCGGCCACCATCTCGAAGATGTCCTGGTAGCGCTGCCGGGGATTTTTGGCCGTGGCCTTTTGCACGATTTCATTCACCCCTTCCTGGATCTCGGGATCGAGCGTCTCAATCGGGGGAAGCGCCTCGTTTATATGCTTATAGAGGCATTCCAGGGCAGAGGCCCCGGCGAATGGGTGTTTGCCGGTCAGCATCTCGTAAAGGGTTACACCCAAACTGTAGATATCCGACCGGGGCGTGACCAGTTCTCGCCGGGCTTGCTCCGGGGATAGGTAAGCGGGCGATCCTAGGATGGGCTCCGTCTCTGCTGCGCTTCCGGCCTGCATCCCCGTGTCCAGGGCGATGCCAAAATCCGCCAGGTATGCGTTCCCTTCTTCATCCAGCAGGATATTGGACGGCTTGAGGTCTCGATGGACGATGTCGTTGCGGTGGGCGGCTGCCAAAGCGGAGCCCACCTGGTCCATAAGCCTGGCAGCTTCCCGGACGGAAAACGGTCGCTCCTGGATCGCCTCTTTCAGGCTTCCGCCGCGCAGCCAGCGCATCGCCAGGTATGCTCCGCTGGGATCACGCCAGTAATCGTACAGAGTAACCATGTGGATATGCTCTAAACGGGCGATAAGCTGGGCTTCCATTTCAAAGCGGCGGATGAAGCTGGGATGGTTGGCAAATCCGGGCAGAATGATCTTCAGCGCCACTTCGCGCCCGACCGTCGACTGGTAAGAGCGGTAGACCGCGCCAAAGGCTCCGGCGCCGATGCGCTCCATCAACTGGTACCCTTTGATCATCCGTCCGCTCAGGTTTTCCATATCACCCTCAAAAAGTGGAGCCTCGCTCCGAATCATGAAATGACACCATTATAGATTGAAATTATCGTAAATTCATCTGCAAAAAGCGAATCCCTACTAATTCCCCACCCCCTTCTCAGGAGCAGAGTTCCCCCGCGTTTTGAGCGGAGAATCGCGTCGATTCGGGACCCTTCTTTCCAACCTTTTCCCCTACTTCTTTTAAAGTTTGCATGGTGCTATCCTGACGGCACATGCTGCGAAGTGTGGACCGGTTGACGAACAATGGTAATTAATAAAAGGAGGTAGCATGATGATTTCGAATCCAAACATATCCTGTCTACTCGAGATCTGCTGAATTGACGAAAAAACCAGAATGATTTTCCGGAGGTCGACATGGACAACTGGTGGATAAAGAAAGCTTACCAGGAACAATACCGTGATAGGCTGCTGCAAGCGGCAGCCAAAGAGCGCCTTCTGCGTGCCGCGAGCGCGAAGAAGGATGTATATCCCGCGCGAAAGGAGGTGAAACCGATGTTTAAGCGAAAACTGATTTATCTCACGGCCGTCATGATCGCGTTCTCGCTGCTGGTGGTCTATGCTGTTGCCGCAGCTGCCGGCGGAAGTGGGGGAGGCGGCTATTTGGTGATGTAAGCCTGGGCAATAGAGGGGGTGGCTAGAATGCAAATGGCAAAATAGATTTTAATCACCAAAACTGGATGTCGAGCATAACTCAACCTGAAGCTGAAGGAGGTTAGCAAAAATGAAACGAATAAAAAAATTCTTAGTCGGGTTCTTCTGCCTGCTGCTTTTGGCCGCCATCTCCCTCTTTGCTGCTGGCAAGGTGATTGCCTCGGGTGATGGCGGGCCGGTGGAAGCCATAGTCAACTGGCATCCCCAATCGGGCGCCGGTCCAGTCGAAGGCGCCTGGGCGACCTTGAATACGACTGAAAGCGGTGCCTCGTTTACCTTCCATGCTGCCCAGCTCAATCCGGGTCACGTTTACACCGTCTGGTTTGTGGCGATCAACGCGCCGGAGAATTGCACCACCTCGCCTTGTACCTCCGCTGATGTTCTCTTCAACACGGCAGCCGTGCAGGCTGACGTCACTTATGGCACCGGCCACGTCGCGGGCGAGAGCGGGCAGGCCGCCTTTGCCGGCCACATACCGGCCGGCGCTCTGCCGGGTGGTTGGTTCGGCAACGGTTTCACCAACCCGCTGGGTGCTGAGGTCCACCTGGTGCTCAACGATCATGGTCCCAAGATCCCCGAGCTGGCCGCGAACATGCTGCACACCTACCGGGGAGGCTGCACGGACGAAAGCCTGCCGCCGCCGTTCCCCGCCACGGCCAAGACCAACGGCATGCCCGGCCCCAACACCTGCCGGCTCTACCAG
>DASWHG010000010.1:0-1760 GCA_036393315.1 Anaerolineales bacterium
CGATCGTAAACGGAATTGGGGTCGGCGCTGTCGGGCGGGTTGAGCTCGGCGGTCACCGCGAACCGGCCGGAACGCAGGACACGCTCCAAACGGGAACCGGACCTGATTCCACCCAACCGTCCGGGGTCATTTCCTGCTGCAGGTGAAAATCGTTGATCCATGCCGATGTGCCTTGAAGGCGGTTGTTGAGCGGGGCCTGGATGTGGACGATCTCGTCCCCAAAAACAGGCATGTGTTTTGACCGCTCCCAGGCCAGCACCCAGACGCAGGGTTTGTCCGGGAGAATTTCGCAGTTGCCGTTGAGGAGAACGCCTCCACACGGCCCATTCCGCAGGTTCTTTGGGCAGGTCATCGGGCAGGTCATGCCGGTGCTGTGCAGGATGCACTGGCCGCACATCCGGCAGTCGAACAGCGCCCTCTTGCTGACCCGTTCCAGGCCGGCCAGGAATCGTTCAGCCCGGCTTTCCGGGACCAGCCAGCGCCGGAACGGCCGCAGCAGCCGGTAACTGGCCTGGTAAGCGAGCTCGAGCAGGCGAGGATGATCCTGTAATCGCCGCAGCATTCCTGCTAATTACCTCTCCGTGCAAATACAAATCGGCTCATCATGCGGTTTGGAGAGCACTTGGTGATTGGCGGAAAGTATTTCATAGTAACATCAGCCCTTTTACCGCCAATCACTCGAGCAAACCGCTGTTTTACGATAGATTTATCCAAAACACTTTCAGCGGTTTGCCAAGGCATAGCCCTTGTTTTCCTTCAGGGCTTCCAGCCGCTCGAGTGGATAAGCTTCGTCAAGTTCAGCGGCCAGGCGGTCGGCCAGCTCCTGCGGGTCTCCCTCGGCATTCTGCCCGGCATCTTGCCCGGCATCCTGCCATTCCGTCGCGCGCCATTCCTCCAGGTAAGCATCCTCGCTGGTGCTACGCGCATGCATGGCAGCCTCGTCGATGGCTTCCAGAAAGCGCTCCGGAAGCATGCAGCTCACCCGTTCCTGCCCCACCCGTACCTTGACCTGGGACGGGATGTCCCGCCAGTAGACGATCTGATAGGTTGGGTTCATCCCTCTAAGAGCTCCTTCAAGCGCGTCTCGAGTTTGCCGTAACCGGTCCTGCGGACTTCCAGAGGCAGACCGAGACTGCTAGCCGCCCAGTGAGCCCTGGCGAGCAACGCCGGATCCTCACGCTGAACCAGGTAGACGACCCGGGTGTAATTCCTGAAATACTCATCTCGCAGTTCGGGGTGCCGGTCGAGACCCATCCCTTCGATGACCAGGTGGTCGAAAGACTGGACCAGGTAATCGGTCAGGAAGTAGGTGCCGGGCGCCTCGGCCATCAGGCTGTCGAACGTCCCGTCGGCGTACATCTCGTAGCAGTGCGGCCCGGCGACCCGCTGGACGCCTTCTTGCTCCAGCAGGCGGTCGAGCATGCCGCCGGTCCCGCAGTCTCCGTACACCACGATCACCTGGTCGTACGCTTCGCGCGCCTGCCGGATGCGCCGCTGCACCGCGGCCGGGATCCGGCCCGGCTCGTTGTGCAGCAAGGAAGGCACGCCCAGGACGTCCGCATCCCAGCCGTGTTTTTCCCTGAGAGCGAGCACCTCCCGGGCAAGCGCCCCGCAGGCGATCAAAGCAGTTCTCATCCGGCCTCTACCTTGGCTTTCAACGCCTCAGCAATCGCCTGGATGTGCGCCGGGGTGCTGCCGCAGCACGCCCCGATGATGCGCGCTCCAGCGGCGTACACCTGGCGGGCGTATTCCGCCATCAT
>DASWHG010000011.1:0-2634 GCA_036393315.1 Anaerolineales bacterium
GGGCGAATCGATGTGGTTCCCGGCGATCTTCCTGACCGACCCGCGCGTGCGCTGGGAGGCGGTGGACGGGGAGAACGCCCTGCTGATCGTGCCTTTCGAGGGCGGCGAGCAGACCTTCGTGGTGCGCTTCGACCCCGAGAGCGGCATGGTGGACGTGCTGGAGGCCATGCGCTACCAGGGCGAGGACAGCCAATCGAAGACCCTGTGGGTCCCCCAGGTCCTGGAATGGGACAGCGTTAATGGGAACCCGACCATGTCGAGGGCGGCGATCACCTGGTTTGACGCGGGCACGCCCTGGGCGGTATTCGACGTGGAGGAGGTCGTCCTGAACGTGGACGTGCAGGAATACATCCGCGCCCGGGGCGAATGAGTGACGTGGACGGTGGATCGTGGACGGCGGTTGGCCTCCACGCACCGATCGGGTCCGGTCTCCTGACCGGACCCCCTATCTATACTCCATACCGATCGGCCCGGTCTCCTGACCGAGCCCCTCTCCCCTGCTCCCTGGCTCCCCCGCTCCCCCAATCGCCTGAGCGATTGTCTTCAATCGCCATTGCCTGATCAACTTTTCCTCAGATTAAGATTCAGCTAAGGCCTGGCCGGTCATATTGACTTTGCAGCTCCAATCTGCTAGAATAATATGGCACCCCGAAAAGGCAAACTTGCTGAAAAGCAAGGGCGCAAAACTAAGGGCCTAATGAGATCGGAGGGGCCGAAAGGTTAATTCGATCCCAAGGTAGTCTGGTTGCCGAAGGGTGCATTTTTATTTCCTGTGCCTGCATTTCCATGCTGTTCTTCCTGCTAACCGATATTGAGAACTCCACGCCGTTATGGGATCTGTACGGCCAGACCATGCTCCCGGCCTTGCTGCGCCACAACGCCATCCTCGAGGAGCAGATCACACAAGCTGGTGGGCGCATCCTGGAGAGGCGCGGTGACGGCCTCGTGGCAGCCTTTGAGAACGCCAACCCTCTGCCGGTGGTCCTGGAGATCCAGCGCCAGCTGGGACGCCAGCCGTGGGGAGAGATCGGCGAACTCCGCATTCGCATCGGTCTGCACGGTGTACCCGAAGCCAACGAAGGCGTGGAATTCTTCCGGCGCGAAGATCAATATTATGGACCGGTTCTCAACCATACCGCCCGCATCATGGCCGCGGGTTGGGGCGGGCAGATCCTGGCTTCGGAACAGGTCCGGAGAAGCCTGGCTTTGCCCGATGGGTCCAGCTGGCTGGATTTCGGCTGGCACGATCTCAAAGGGGTGGACCGGCCCCAGCGCATCTTCGGGCTGACCCATCCGGACCTTCCGCACCTGGAATTCCCGCCGCTGCATACTGCTGCCCGGCCGCCGGGCGCCGGCGACCGGGTCGGTCAGGATCCCCTGGAACAACGCATCTCCTATTGTCGCTCCTGGGACGGTACCCAGCTGGCCTACGCCGCTTCCGGCTCGGGAGCACCCCTGGTCAAGGCCGCCAACTGGCTCAGCCATCTTGAGTTCGATTGGCACAGCCCGGTCTGGCGCCACTGGCTGGAAGCTTTTTCCCGGGACCACACCCTGATCCGCTACGACGAACGCGGCTGCGGCCTTTCCGAGCGAGAAGTCGCTGAGATCTCCTTCGAAGCCTGGGTGCGGGACCTGGAGGCTGTAGTCGATGCGGCCGGTCTGGAGCGCTTCGTTCTGCTGGGTCTCTCCAAAGGCGCTTCGATCGCCACGGCTTATGCCGCCCGCCACCCCGAACGGGTGACCCGCCTGGTGTTGTACGGCGGTTACGCCCGGGGCCGCGAGCTGCGGGACGTCGATGCGGGTAAACTGGAGGAGATCCGCCTGCTGTACCAGCTGGTCCGTGTCGGCTGGGGGAAGGAAAGCCCGGCTTTTCGCCAGGTTTTCACGACACTATTCATCCCTGAGGGCACGCCTGAACAACTGGCCTGGTTCAACGAGTTGCAGCGCATATCCGCCTGGCCGCAAACAGCCAGCCGCATCATTCAAAGCTCGGCTCAGGTTGATGTGAGCGATCTGGCGAAAAAGATCGAGGCCCCCACCCTGGTCATGCACGCCCGGCAGGACGCCCTGATCCCCCTGGAGGAAGGCCGCCGGCTGGCCGGTTCGATCCCCGGCGCGCGCTTCGTCTTGCTGGAGGGCAAGAACCACATCCTGCTCGAGAACGAGCCCGCCTGGGGGCAGTTCATGGCTGAGGTGAAGGCTTTTCTGGAAAAAGGTCCTCGTTTTCGCATTCGGCCCCCGAACCATCCGCGCCGTCACCCACCTTGACGTGTCAACTGAGCAGTGCGAGCGAGCAGCTGATATCCTGGTCGAGCTTGCTGAGGGGTCATTTCCGTCTGGCGCTTTGCTTTAACCACAGGCTCGCCCGCTCCGGCTGCATGGCCTCTTCGACGGCCGCCAACAGCGCCATGGAAAGTTTTTCCAGATCCACTTCGTCACGCAGGACGTTGCTGAAGCGCGCAATCACCTTCTCCGCGTCGTACTTTTTGCGGAAGAAGCGCCGGTCGATAACCGCCTGGATCCGCTGCCGCAAGGGGGTAAAGGACACCGCGATCGCCAGGGTCGAGGCGACAATCGCCAGGTCGGACTCCTGTTCTGTCAACGAGCGCAAAAGGCTTTGGAAAAGCAATACCG
>DASWHG010000012.1:0-10483 GCA_036393315.1 Anaerolineales bacterium
ACCCAGGTAGATCACGGCGATCTCGTCGGCCAGGTAGCCGACCACAGCCAGGTTGTGCGAGATGAAGAGCAGGCTGCTGCCGTGTTCGGACTGCAGCTCGTTCAGCAGGTTCAGGATCGAGGCCTGGATGGAGACGTCGAGTGAGGAGACCGGCTCATCACACAGCAACAGGTCGGGAGCAGAGGCGAAAGCCCTGGCGATGGCGACCCGCTGCAGTTCGCCCCCGCTCAGCTGGCCGGGAAGGCGCCGGGCGTATCTGGCCGGGAGTCGCACTGCTGCCAGCAAGTCGAATACCAGCTGGCCAGTTTCCTGCCGCGATTTTCCGAGCAAGGTCACCAGCGGCCGGCGCAGCGATTCGCCTACGGTCAGGTACGGATTCAGCGCCTCTTCCGGGTTCTGGAAGACCATCTGCAGGCGTTTCAGGCTTGACCTGTTTCGTTGAGACAGGTCGCCGGGTAGAGTCTGGCCCGCCAATAAAATCGAGCCGCCGGTCGGTCGTGTTAAGCCGGCGATGGCGCGGGCCAGGGTCGTCTTCCCGCTGCCGCTTTCCCCCACCAGCCCAAGTGTAAATCCCACCGGGATCTCCAGGCTGATTCCATCTACCGCACGGACCTGGCGAACGGGCTCGCCGCGCAGCAGTTGATCCAGGGACCGGCGAAGCGGAAAATGGACTTCGACCTGTTCCAGTCCGAGTATAGGCGGAGGACGACCTTCCTCTCTGCGTACCGGTTGGAGTGATTCCGGAAGTGGCTGGTGGGCGTTTAATTCGCCCCGTTCGATCGCTTCCCAGAAGTGGCAGCGTGAGCGGCGACCCTCCCCTGCACGGTAGAGCGGCGGGCGCTCTTCACATATTTCGACTGCCAGCGGGCAGCGTGGCCGGAAGACGCACCCGCCCGGGCGTTCCTCCAGCGTTGGAATCTGGCCCTGGATGGCGCGCAGCAGGACCCTTTCTTTCGTCTCGCCAAGTCGAGGCTGGCTATCGAGCAAACCCTGGGTATACGGGTGGAGTGGTTTACTGAACAGTTCCCCGACGGCAGCGTCTTCTACGATCTCGCCTGCATACAGCACCGCGACCCGGTTGCACACCTGCGAGACGACCCCCAGGTTGTGGGTTACGTAAAGGACGGCGGTCTCGCGGCTGCGGATCAGCTCCTTGACCAGGTCGAGAATGACTGCCTGGGTGGTCGCATCCAGGCTGGTGGTGGGCTCGTCGAGGATCAGCAGTTGGGGTTCGGTGCTCAGCGCCATGGCGATCAGGACTCGCTGCTGCATGCCTCCACTGATCTGGTGTGGGTATCTGTCGGCGACTCGCTCCGGATCGGCTAAATGAACCATCTCCAAGAATTCGACAGCCCTTCGTCGGGCTGCTGCCCGGTTTAGCCCGAGCTGATGGCGAAGCACCTCCGCCAGCTGCTCGCCGACCCGAATTGAAGGGTTGAGCGCCGACTGCGGGTTTTGAGGCACCAGGGCGATCTGCCTGCCCCATACCTTCTGCAGATCGGATTCCTCGAGTGAAAGCAGGTCGCGGCCCCCCAGCTCGACCCTCCCCTTCCGGATGGCGCCATTTGGGCTCAAGCAGCGCATGATTGCCAGCGCCAGCGTCGTCTTTCCCGAGCCGCTCTCCCCGACCAGCCCATACGTCTCACCGGCCCCTACGACCAGCGAGACGTCGTGCAGCGCTTCGAGCCAGCGACCCCTCTGCCAGTAGGCAACAGTCAGGTCCTCAACTTCGAGGAGCGGGGCTACAGGAGACGCATTCCCAGGCATCATAAAGCGCAGGTCTAATCGCTGGACGAGACTTGCAGAATCTGCTTCAGCCCATCCGCCATCAGGTTGACGCCGATCACGACCAGGGAGATCGCCGCAGCAGGATAATACAAGGCCCAAGGGACTTGATTGACAAAACTGCGGGCTTCTTTCACCATAAGACCCCAATTTGGGTTGGGCGGCTGCACACCCACACCCAGGAATCCCAGGGAAGCCACCAGGAAAATCGCGTAGGAGAAACGCAGCGCCGCCTCGACCATCAGGGCAGGCAGGACCGGCGGCAGTATCTCACGGAATAATATCCAACCCAGGGATTCTCCCCGCAGGCGGGCTGCCTCAACAAAGCCTTTAGAGATCACCGCCAGCGCTGCGCTGCGCACAACCCGGGCCACGATCGGGGTGTAAACGATTACGATCACCACGTGAATCCTGCCGCCGGAGGGCCCGAGCGTACCAAGCAGGAGCAGCGCCAGGAGCAAGGCGGGAAGTGCCAGCAGGCTGTCGAAAAAACGCATGACGATTTCGTCCAGCCAGCCCCGCCGGTAAGCCGTAATCAAGCCGATCGCAGTGCCGGCGACCACGGCCAGCAGCGTTCCCGAACCGGACAGGTTCAAAATCTCACGCGCTCCCAGGATCACCCGGCTGAACACATCCCGGCCGAGGTTGTCGGTACCGAACCAATGGGTGGGAGAAGGGGGCTGGCGAGCCTCGCCGGCGATCATCTGGTTCTCTCCATACGCCGCGAGGAAGGGGCCTATCAGGGCCACCAAAAGGAAAATAGCCGTAATCGTCGTTCCGATCGCCGGCAGCGGTTTTGCATACAGGCGTCTGAACGTATCCGCCGCACGCCGAAGCAAGCCAGGGGCATCGGCCGTAACGCCCGTGGCCAACCAATGCTCCCGGCCGCCCGGATGGGCAGGCTGGGGCGGGGGTGAGCCGATCAAAATAGGATTCCTTCGCCGCACTTATGGTCCAATAAATTGGACCAGCCTCAGATCGGACCGTCCGGGGAACGGCTTCATCTCGAACCCCTGGAACTGGTAGTTGATCGCTCCGCGCTGGGTAGTGAAATACGGGACGATAATCGGGCCACGTTCGATCAGAATGCGCTGGATATCCGCGTAAGCCTGGGCGCGTTCCTGATCATCCGGCGTGGTCCCTGCGACTTGAGCCAGCTGGTCAAACTCCTCATCGCACCAGTGCGCTTCGTTCCAGATCGCATCGCAGCGCAGCATCACGTCCAGGTAGAACTGCGGGTAAGGGCGCGAGCCCCAGCCGGTGATCCCTAAATCTACTTCCAGCCAGCCCTCATCGCCGTAATACACGCTCTCCGGTTCAACGATAACTTCCACATTCACACCGGCCTCCGCCCACTGCTCCTTAAGGACGACGGCCAGGTTCGGCCGGTCGCCGGTATCCGGAACATGCAGCTGCAGTTCAAGACCGTCCGTGTAGCCCGCCTCTGCTAACAGAGCGCTGGCTGCCGCGACATCCCGCTCCGGAAGAGGGAATTCCTGCGTGTAATACTGGGTGTACATGGGCCCGATCGGGCTGTCCCTTCCGACTTCACCAAAGCCTTGCAGCACCAGCTGGTAGATCGCATCCCTGTCGGTCGCCAGCTTGAGGGCCTGGATCACTCGAGGGTCGTCCCCGGGCTCACGATCGGCGCGCAGCCGGACAGCATCGAACTGGTTGGTTGGAACTTGCAGGAACTCCAGGCCCGGCTCATCCTGCAAGCCGAGGAAGAGGTCCGTAGACAGGCGCATCGCCAGGTCGACCTGCCCGCCGCGCAGCGCCTCTACCTGGGCGGTAGGGTCGCTGAAGAAGATGATCTCGACCTCCGCCAGCGCCGGCTGGCCTGGGATAAAGTAGTCTTCGTTGGCTTCCAGCAAAATCCTGTCTTCCGGGCTGTACGAAGCGACCCGGAAAGGCCCGGTCCCGTTGAAGTTCGTCGAGGCATCTTCCGTGCCCGCCTTCAGGATCAGGGCATGGTTGTCGCTCAGGTCGAACAGGAAGAAGGGGTTGGATTGCACCAGCTGGAACGTTACCTCGAGGTCTCCGGTCGCTTCGACCGAAGCGATGTTGCTGTACAGGTCCAGGGTCGGCAGGCCTGCATCCGGATTGCGCAAGCGGTCAAACGTCCAGACGACATCTTCAGCTGTGAGCGGGGTGCCATCGTGAAAGGTGACTCCGGGAGCCAGCTGGAACACATATGCCAGGCCGTCATCGCTGATCTCCCACTCCGTCGCCAGGCGGGGAACGATCGTATTCTGTGGGGTAACATCCACCAGGTAATCGTACACGTGCGCGGCGACCAGCACCTCTGAATCAGATGAGATTAAGGCTGGATCCGTCTGGACGATGGGTTCCATGGCGATCCGCAGCAGGCCTGTGTAGATCCCTTCCACTGGTGGGGCCGGTTCAATACTCGGAACACTCGTTTGGGCCGGCGGCTCTGTGGGTGGCGCCTCCACTGGCGTAGAAACCGCCTCCGGTGTTCCCAAGGGGGCGGCGGCCGGCGTCGCAGTCGCCGCTGCCCCTGTGCAGGCCTGCAGCAGCAGCGCCACAAAAAGGATGACAACCAGGGAAAAAGCGCTCGGCCTGGTGTTGGCTTCTTCTTTGTTGGTCTTCATCGAAGTCCTCCTCTCTCCTGCCCCCTACGGTTGCTAGTTGAGCGAAATTTTCCCTGTGTTTTCTTGCTTTTCTGAAGAAAGCAGCCGCCGGAGCAAAGCAACCTCGCGGCGATAAATGTCGTAGATGTTGGAAAGAAGATCTGTCGCCTGTGCGGAAGCCAGCAGGCTCTGCTTCTGGTCGGGTGGGATCTGGAGCAGGACTGCCGCCAGGTAAGCCAGCACCAGAGGATCGGTAGGCAGGTGTTCGGGATCCAGGTCTGCATCGCTGGCTTCGGATAGGATCTCCATGTAGCGTCTAACCCAGGGGTGCAGAAGGCGGCCTTTCTCTGAAAGAGAATGGGCATCCAATGCTTCGATCGGGTAAAGCTCGACTTTCCCGACCAGGTAGGGCTGCTCGTAATCCAGCGACAGCACGCGAAAACGCTGCTGTCCCAGCGCCACGATGTTCATCCTCCCCTCGCTTAGAGATTCGACTTCCAAGATCCGGGCTGTACAGCCAACGTAGTGCGGCTCGGCCAGCGGTCCGAGCGCTTCTCGACCGTGCCGGATGAGCACCACCCCAAAAGGCTGGCGCTCGTCCAGGCAGAGCTGGATCATGCGCTTATAACGCTCTTCGAAGATATGCAGCTGCAGCGGCATGCCAGGGAAAAGCACCGTATTCAGCGGGAAAAGCGGAAGTTCGAACATGACGGCCTTATTATAATCACGATAGTGCACAGGGTGCGAAGAGAAATCGGTTCTTATCGAATATAATCGGGGGTAAGCAGCTGGCGGTACTTGCTAATTCTTTTCCCAATTGTTTCGAAGCTATCCCAGTACTTTTAATCCTTCGATTAAATTTCTCAGGAGCGCGCATGTCCGATTCCAATCTCAACTCGATTTATCCTGCTCGCCATGCCCGGTTGGTCGCAGCCCTACAGCAGGCCGGGCTGGACGCTCTTGTTCTCAACGCCGGTCCCAGCCTGGTATACCTGACCGGGCTGCACTTCCACCTGAGCGAGCGACCCGTTGTGGCGATTTTCAGCTTTGCGGCGCCGCTGACCATCGTGCTGCCCGAATTTGAAGCGGGCAAAGCGGAGAACCTGCCCTACCCGGTCCAGGTGTTTACCTATCCCGAGGACCCGGCATTATGGAGCCAGGTTTTCCAGAAGGCCGCCTCTGCCGCTCAAATGGGGTCAGGCATGGTCGGTGCAGAACCCCGCCAGCTGCGCTTGCTCGAGCTTCGCCTGTTGGAGGCAGCCATGCCCGAGGCGCAGTTCGTGGGCGCCGAGGAGAGTGTGGCACAGCTGCGCTCTCGGAAGGATGAGGCGGAAATCACCGCGATGCGAAAGGCAGTCACGATCGCCCAACAGGCCCTGCAAGCGATCCTGCCCTCGATCCAGGCCGGCCAGACGGAGCGAGAGATCGCCGCAGAACTCACCCTGCAGGTGCTGCGCCACGGCTCCGACCCGGAAGCGCCCTTTTCTCCCATCGTCGCCGCCGGTCCGAACAGCGCCAACCCTCACGCCGTTCCCGGCGACCGCCCGCTGGCGAGAGGCGATCTGCTGATCATCGACTGGGGTGCACGTGCCGGCGGCTACGTATCTGATCTTACCCGCACCTTCGCCATGGGCGAGCCGGATGCCGAGCTGGCGCGCATTGCCTCAATCGTCAAAGAGGCCAACATGGCCGCACGGACCCTGGCTGCGCCGGGAGTGATGGCTTCAGAGGTTGACTACGCCGCCCGTTCGGTCATCGAACGGGCCGGCTACGGAAAGTACTTTACGCATCGGACCGGTCACGGGATCGGTCTGGAGGGCCATGAAGACCCTTACATCCGGTCGGGTAACCCCCTGCTGTTAGAGCCAGGCATGACCTTCACCATCGAACCGGGAATATACATCCCCGGCCGGGGCGGGGTGCGCGTCGAAGACGACGCGGTCATCACACCCTCTGGCTGCGAGAGCCTGAGCGACTTGCCACGCGAGTTGCTCATCTTGAACGGTCGCTGATCCAGACACATGAGCGGCGTTCGATCCCAACTCCTGATCCCGACTGCCGAGCCTTTTTTCTTCCCGGGCGGCCAAACGGGCGTCCTGCTGGTGCATGGTTTCACCGGTTCCCCTAAAGAGATGCGCTGGATGGGCGAATATCTGTCTGCCCAGGGGCACACGGTCTTGGGCGTGCGCCTGGCCGGCCACGCCACCCGGCCCGAGGACATGGTCCGCATGCGCTGGCAGGACTGGCTGGCTTCCGTCGAAGATGGCTGGCACCTGCTGAACGGCATGACTCAGCAGGTGTTCCTCGCCGGCCTCTCGATGGGAGGAGCGCTCGCGCTCCTGTTCGCTTCCCGCTATCCTGCTGCTGGGGTCGTGGCCATGTCCACACCGTACGATCTTCCCGCCGACCCGCGCCTCCCTTTCATCAAGGTCCTGCGCTGGGTTTTCCCCCGGGTTGCGAAAGGCCCTCCGGATTGGCGAAATCTCGAGGCCGCCAAAGATCACGTCGACTACCCGGCTTACCCCACTCGTGCAATCGCCGAGCTGCGCGATCTGCTGGCGGCGATGCGGGCCGCGCTTCCCGAGGTAAAAGCCCCTGTCCTGCTCGTTCACTCGCGAGACGATACCGGGGTAGACCCGGCGAACATGCAGCAGATCTTTGAACGGTTGGGCAGCCAAGACAAGCAGATGCTCTTCGTCGAGGACTGCGGGCACGTGGTAACGCGGGAACCACAACGCCAGCGCATCTTCCAGGAGACAGCGGATTTCATCCAGAGGGTCCAACCGGCCTATCCATGAGCCGCGATCTCGTTCTCATCGCGATCGCCCTGTTCACCTGGGGGCTGGGAGAAGGGCTGTTCCTTTACTTCCAGCCGGTCTACCTGCAGCAACTGGGCGCCGATCCGATCGAGATCGGCTCCATCCTGGGCGGTTTTGGCCTGGCAACGGCCTTCTCGCACCTGCCGGCCGGCTATCTCGCCGATCGTCTCGGACGCAAGGGATTGATGATCGCTGCCTGGGCGTTAGGCATGGTTTCGACCTGGATCATGGCCTTAGCAAGCGGGCTGCCTGTCTTCGTGATCGGCTTTCTGCTGTACGGCACTACCCTGTTTGTCCTCTCCCCGCTGAATAGTTACGTGACCGCAGCTCGGGGCCGCCTATCGGTCGGCCGCGCCATTACCCTCGTCTCGGCCTTCTACAACCTGGGGGCCGTGCTCGGTCCCTGGATTGGCGGACAGGTGGGAGACCGCATGGGCCTGCGCCAGACCTACTACCTTGCCGGTTGGATCTTCATCGTCTCAACGCTGGTAATCCTCTTCATCCGGCCTCAACCGGTGGAGCGGGTTACCTACAATAAAGAGAACTCCAGGTGGCTGAACAACCCGCGCTACCACGTCTATCTGGCGGTGATTTTCCTGGCAACTTTTGCGATGTACCTGCCGCAACCGCTCTCGCCTAACTTTCTTGAGAACGTGCGCGGCCTGAATCTGCGGCAGATCGGGCAGCTTTATTCCATCTCCAGCATTGGAGTCGTCACCCTCAACCTGCGGCTCGGCCAGCTGCCCGCCCGAATTGGATTCCTTCTCGGGCAGGCGGCGGTGGGCGCGTTCGCGTTGATCTTGTGGCAGGGATCCGGCCTGCCGGCATACACGATCGGATTCTTCCTGCTGGGCGGGTTCAGGACCGCCCGTTCATTAGGAGTGGCCCAGGTCCGGGAGCTGGTCCCACCGGAAAAGATGGGGATCGCCTATGGATTGACTGAAACGGTTGGCGCCGCTGCGGTCGTCTTGACCGCGCCGCTCGCCGGCTTTCTCTTCACCATGAACCCATTCTGGATGTACACCCTGGGCGCTGGGTTGATCTTCCTTTCCCTTCTGATCAGTATGCGTTTTTCACCGGTCTCGAAGGACACACCGGTCCCTGCCCCAGGTCAGATCTCATAACCTTGCCTGCATAGGACTGTGTACCACGCTAACCCCCAGAACGATTTCATCGCTCTGAAAAAGAGAGGTATCCCATGATCGAAAATCTCCCTGATCTCGGAATGCAGATCGTGCTCTTCATGCAAGGCCTGGGTGACTGGCTAATTTTCCCCATGCGCTTCTTTTCTTTCCTGGGGGAGGAGGAATTCTTCCTACTGGTTATGCCTGCCTTCCT
The DNA here is from genome assembly GCA_036393315.1 of Anaerolineales bacterium. Classification (GTDB taxonomy): domain Bacteria; phylum Chloroflexota; class Anaerolineae; order Anaerolineales; family UBA4823; genus DASWHG01. The sequence continues at coordinate 8,537 of DASWHG010000012.1, forward strand.
CTGGTGCATCAGCATGGCTCTTGGGCTGAGGATCGGCCTCATCCTGCTGCTGGCGGATAACCTGAGGATTATCCTGAAGCTGGCGCTCCATACGCCGCGCCCTTTCTGGGTCAGCGCGCAGGTGCGGGCGCTGGCCTTCGAGAGCTCCTTTGGCCTCCCCTCGGGGCACGCCACCAACGCAGCCGCCGTTTGGGGGCTGCTGGCTGCCTATCTGCGACGCCCGCTAGCCCTGGCAATTCTTGGATTGGTGATCTTCCTCATCGGCCTCTCGCGGGTTTACCTGGGCGTGCACTTTCTCGGCGACGTTCTGGCGGGTTGGGTGGCCGGCTTCCTCTTGCTCTGGCTCTTCCTGCGCTTCGAAACGCCGGTGCTGGCCTGGCTCACCAGGCAGAGCCTGTGGATGAGGATGATGGCCGCTTCCACCCTCTCCTTCGCATTCGTCCTGGCCGGTGCCCTGGTGCGTTACAGCCTCGGCGATTGGCAGATGCCGGCTGAATGGATCGAGAACGCAGCTGCAGCCTCGCACCAAATCCTCGAGACCGGTCCGTTGAGCCTGTCCGAGCTGATGACATCAGCCGGAGCCTTGTTCGGATTGGCCGCAGGGGCTATCTGGCTGTCGAGCCGGCAAGGTTTTGACGCCGGAGGAACCTGGGGACGGCGGCTTCTGCGCTACCCGATCGGTTTGGCAGGTGTGATTTTACTGTGGTACGGGTTGGGAGCCATCCTGCCGCGCGGAGAATTCTGGCTGGCCTATGCCCTGCGGTACATGAGGTATTTCTTGGTCGGTTTTTGGATCTCCGGCCTCGCCCCGCAGCTCTTCATCCGCCTGGGGCTGGCGCGCACTTCCAGGCATCCATGAATATCAAGGACGAAAGGGGATGTGTGCCCAAAAAGCGCACACATCCCCTTTCGTCTTCTATTATTCAATAAACGAGAAATAGGAATTACTCTTCCTTGGCCGCGGCCAGTTCCTTCTGGCGGGCGTTGATCAGCTCCTGCGCAATGTGCGCCGGAACCACCTCATAGTGGGAGAATTCCATGGTGAAGACACCCCGCCCCCCGGTGATCGAGCGCAGGTCGGTGTTATAGCGCTGCATCTCAGCCAGCGGAACCTGGGCAGTGACAATCGAGCGGCCTTTCTGGGTGTCCATGCCTTGCACGCGGGCGCGGCGGGTGTTTAGATCGCCCAGGACGTCGCCCATATTCGCCTCGGGCACGGTGATCTGCACGTTCATGATCGGCTCGAGCATAACCGGTGCAGCTTCTTTAACGGCCAGCTTGAACGCCTCCCGGCCGGCGATCTCAAATGCGACCGGCTTCGAGTCCACCGGATGCTCTTTGCCATCGGTGACGGCGACTTTCACGTGCTCGACCGGATAACCAGCCACGACGCCGGTCTTCATCACGCTGCGGACCCCTTTCTCGATCGCCGGCATGAAGCTGCTGGAAATCGCGCCTCCGAAGACTTCGTTGACAAACGAGAAATCCTCATCCGGGAGCGGTTCTACCCGCATGTGGACCTCGGCAAACTGCCCGGCTCCGCCGGTTTGCTTCTTATGCCGGTACTGGGCAGACCCTGGTTTCGTGATCGTCTCCCTGTAAGGGACCCGCGGTTCTTCCACATTTAGCCCGGTCTGGAATTTGTGTTCGGCCTTGCGAATTGCCACATCAATATGCTGGTCGCCCATACCCTGGAGGATCGTCTGGTTGGTGCTGGGCTCTTGGTGCCAGGTCAGGGTCATGTCTTCTTCGACCAGACGGGAAAGAGTCGGGCTAATTTTAGCAGAGTCAGCCTGAGATTTGGGGAAGACCGCCACCCGGTAGAGCGCGCTCGGATACCCGGGAACGGGCAGCTCGAGTGGATGGCCTTTATCGCAGAGTGTGTCTCCCGTCGACGTGGACCCCAACTTAGGCACGGAGGCGATATCGCCTGCGTGCACGGATTTC
>DASWHG010000013.1:0-2415 GCA_036393315.1 Anaerolineales bacterium
GGTTACATACCTTTACTTTACTAGAGTTCGCGGCAGAACGCAACCGGTTTAGGCCTTAAGGACAGCCCTGCGTCTCTTGGAGATCACGAAGCGCCTGGGCACTCTCCTCGTCGTTAATGTAATTGAAATCTCCAATGGCAGCGCTCAGTCCACCGCACCAGGCCTGGTTCGGCTCGAGCTGCTCCAGGGCCGTGGTGAGACCTTGATAACCATCCGATTCCCGGTCCAGCAGGTTACGTAAAGACTCTATTGAATTCTGCACCAGCTCCCACTCCGTAAGCGTAGGGGCGAGCGCAGCCGGGGCTGTGACATCCGGCGTCTCCACTGAGGTGGGCATTTCGGTGGCCACGGCCATGGTAGGAGACGGTTGTTCTACTTCCTGAACTGCCGATGGGGTCGCTTCGGGTTGGGGAGATGCTGCCTCCGGGCCTGGTGCGGGCGGCGAGCAGGCTGCCAGCAGTACCAGAATTCCAAAAATGATCGCCAATTGAACCTTCATAGGGCCTCCTGCGTTTTAACGATAAGATCTGTTAAAACGATACGAGCAGTGAGCCGAAGTGGATTACTTTGCGATTGGCCTGCAGACCACGATCAGTGGGCGGGTTTGGCAGGGGGTTATCTTGATCCGCCAGGTTGCGTTCGAGACCAAGGGGGCAAAGATCGTTTTTGCGCCCGCAGACGGAGCGGAAAGCGCTCTTGCCCCTGGCTGCACGGCCCCGGACTCCCTCCCGCCGCTGTAGCCGGCCAGCCCCTGCACTGTGACTGTGAAATCCATCCCCTGCTGGTCGATGATCACGTACTGGGCAGCTGAATCATACGACCAGCGGCTGGCGCCCTGCACGAAGACCGGGTTGGCGAAGCTCTTTACCCGCAGCCGGTAATCACCCGGCACAGTCCCCCGTACCGCGATCATCCCGGCCTGCTCATCAACCTGGATGCGTACGTCCGAATATTCGAGGCCATCTCCGAGCGGCCGGTGGAAGGTGAAGTCGCTCACGCCGGACGGGTAGATGACGATGGTGGTTTTCCCGGCGGCGGAGACATCCCCGTGCCCGGTCACGGCATTGGTTACGTTCAGCGGCAGGATAGCCCCGGCCCGGATGAAGATCGGGTACCGCTGGAGAGGGACGTTCATATGGGTGATTATCCCGCCATCATAATAAATCGCCTCGTTCCAATAATCGATCCATCGCCCCGACTGGGGGAAGACCACGGTTTTTGCCTCGGTGTCGGAGGTGATCGCCGCTACCAGGATCACTTCCCCCAACATGTGCTGGCTCTTCTCAGGATCGGCGTCTCGCAGGATGCTCTCACCCGTCAGGTTCGCCTCCACGCCATAGCTGAACAGGTACGGGACCAGCTCGCTGTGCAGGTTTGCGTAGTACCGGTAAATGTCGACGGTTTCCTGGTCCCAGAACCAGGGCAGGTGTTCAGCCTCTCCGCCGTTCAACCCGCCGTTTTCCATAAGCGGCGTCAGGGCTGCAAATTGGGCGTAGCGGATCAGCGAGCGCTTGTCCGGGGGGATTTCTCCATATCCACCGATCTCGATTCCGGGAGCCCCGTATCCAAGCCGGGAAGCCCGGTAAACGTCGTTCTTCTGGGCCTCCAGGCCGGAGAAATCTCCGTGGAAATCTCCGCTCCAGCCGATGGAGACCCTGGAGACCGGCGCCCCCGCACCGCTCTGGTGGCCCGAGTATGTGCGAGCAAATGTGATCGCTTGCGGGTTGCGACTGGTGGCGTAATCGAAGAAATCCGCGTAATAATACTGCTTGAACGCCTGCTGAGAGAGGCTGCCGATGGAAGTCTCCACCGGGTCGGATACGTAATCGGCCGACCGGTCAACCTTCCAACCGTCGATGCCCATCGACATCAAGGGATCCATGCGGGAATGCCACCAATCCAGCGCTTGCGGGTTGGTGAAGTCGAGGTGGATGCCGGTTCCCCGCCACCAGAAGAAATCCTGGCCTCCGGAGACCCCGAATCCCTCAGCCCTCACGAAATCGTATTCCGGTGAATCGTTGTTGATAAATCCCGTCACCCACAGGATGACGCGCACGCCCAGTGCGTGAAAACCGTCGATCATCCCCTGCGAGTCCGGGTAGCGGGCCGGGTCCCATACGAAGCCGTTTTCGTGGGTGGACCACGGGCTGTCGACGATCACAGCCCCGACCGGGATGTCCCTCTCCAAATAGCCCTGCACCAGGGAGACGGTCGAATCCTGGGTGTTGGTGGTGTCCTCCCAGACCCAGGGTTCGAAGGCCCAGCGGGGCACGACCGGAGGACGCCCGGCGAAGGGATCGGACTGCGCCCCCGCCTGTGGCGTAGTGAGCGAGATCAAGCCCAGGGCGCATGCGAGCAGGACAATCGCAGCGGGTTTGGAAGCATTAAGATTCATCTAACGGCACCAAGGTTCTG
>DASWHG010000014.1:0-2660 GCA_036393315.1 Anaerolineales bacterium
GATCTACCGGGCAGCCGATCGACTGATCGAAGCTGCCGACTGGGTGATCTGGCAGCTGACGGGGGAAGAGAAGCGCAATTCCTGCACGGCCGGTTACAAGGCCATCTGGTCGAAGCGCGATGGCTTCCCTCCAAAAGAATATTTTGCCGCGCTCGACCCGCGCCTCGAAAATGTGGTTGCGGAAAAGCTTTCTACGGACATCTATCCCGTCGGAGAACGGGCTGGGGGCCTGACCGAGCAGGCTGCCGGTTGGACCGGGCTCCAACCCGGCACGGCGGTGGCGGTCGCTAACGTGGACGCTCACGTCGCCGTCCCGGCTGTGACCGTGACCGAGCCCGGTCGCATGGTCATGGTCATGGGCACCAGCACCTGCCACATGATCCTTTCGAAGGAAGAGCGCATCGTCCCGGGCATCTGCGGCTACGTTGAAGATGGCATCATTCCGGGTTTCTTTGGCTACGAAGCCGGGCAGTCCTGTGTCGGCGATCACTTCGCCTGGTTCGTAGAACACTGCGTCCCGGCCATCTACACGCGGGAGGCGCAGGACGGTGGTATCGATATCCACCAGCTGCTCGAAGAGAAAGCTGCCCACCTGAAGCCCGGCGAGAGCGGTCTCCTGGCTCTCGACTGGTGGAACGGCAACCGCAGCGTGCTCGTCGACGTCGAGCTGAGCGGTCTGCTGGTTGGGGCAACGCTGGCCACCCGGCCGGAGGAGATCTACCGGGCGCTGATTGAGGCCACCGCCTATGGCACGCGCGTGATCATCGAGGCCTTCCAGGACCATGGCATCCCCGTCGATGAGCTGGTCACCTGCGGAGGCCTGCCGGAGAAGAACAGGCTTTTGATGCAGATCTACGCCGATGTGACCGGCCGTGAAATGAAGGTCACTGCCTCGCAGCAAACCCCTGCGCTCGGTTCAGCCATGCATGCGGCAGTCGCCGCCGGGAAGGAAGCTGGAGGGTACGACTCGATCTTCGAGGCTTCCCGGCACATGGCCCGCCTGAAAGAGGAAACTTTCAAACCCAACCCGGCGAATAAGAAAGTTTACGACCAGCTGTATGCCGAGTATGTCCGCTTGCACGATTACTTTGGACGCGGCGGGAATGATGTCATGAAGACCCTTAAACGGATCAAGGCTGAAGCGATTCATTCGTAAAGGAAGCTCCCGATGCTCACCTCTCTGCGTGTTGAAATCCACCGGCTGCACCTCGAACTAACCAAACACAACCTGGTCGTTTGGACGATGGGGAATGTGAGCGGCCGCGATCCGGAGACCGGGTTGGTGGTCATCAAGCCCAGCGGGATCCGTTATGAAGACCTGACCCCTGAGAACATGGTCGTGGTCGACCCGGACGGTAAAATCGTCGAAGGGGATTACCGGCCTTCTTCGGATAACTCCGCCCACCTTTACATTTATCGTCACCGCCCGGAGGTCATGGGCGTGGTGCACACCCATTCGACGTTTGCAACCGCTTTTGCTGCCCTGGGCCGGGAGATCCCGGTTTACCTCACGGCGATCTGCGACGAGTTCGGCGGGCCGATCCCCTGCGGCGGGTACGGCAAGGTCGGCGGTGATGAGATCGGACGGGAGGTGATCCGCGCCATCGGTTCGAGCCCGGCGATCTTGATGAAGAACCACGGCGTCTTCACGGTCGGAAAAACGCCGGAGGCGGCGGTGAAAGCCGCGGTTATGGTCGAGGATTCTGCCCGCACGGTATTTTATGCCTTGCAGCTCGGTACGCCGGAAGAGATCCCGGCCGAAGAAGTCGCTCGGGCTCACCGCCGCTACCTGGAGGAATACGGCCAGGATTGAGCTCCCATTTTCAAAATAAAGCATCCATACGATCACGGCCTGAGTGGGGTTAGTGTACCTGGGGGATCGGAAGCCGGCGCGGCGCGGAAGATCCAAAGATGGTTGGCGAGGAAATTCCAGATCATGCCCACGCCGATGGCGCAAACTTTTGCGAAATAAACCCCGAAGGCATTCTCTGCAAACTGCTCGCTGAAGGAGGAGGTCAACAGCAGAACCACCAGATTGTTGATCAATAGTGCGCTCAGACTGACTCCCATGAATTGCGAGAACTGCTTGCTGGCTGCGCGCTGAGGACGGTGAGCAAAAGTCCAGCGGCGATGAAGAATATAGTTGTTAAGGATGCCGGCGCTATACGAGAGTGAATTGGCGAACAGGGTGGGCATGCCAAGCGGGGTGTGTAACAAAGCAAAGAGGGAGAAATCGACCAGCGTACCCAGCATTCCAACGAGCAAAAAGCGGGCAGCAGTGAGCAGATTCATTTTTTACCTCCAGGGCTAACGGCCTGGTAAAGCACAGCCTCCCCATCCCGGTACACTTCCAGCATACCCGGGTCTTGCGCTGCTCGCTCCAAAAAGGCTTTGTGGCGTAAATCGGTCATGATGTAGCTCGCGCCGAAATCCTTCTGGATGGCTGTGGAAGGATGCTCGATTTGTCCCTGGGTGATGTCCACCCATAGGTTGTAAAGATCGGCGTCATAAATGAGCATGTAGGTGGGATCCAGGCCGATCAAGTAGGTATTGTGGGTATTGTAGTAAAAGAGGCGGGGGAAGTCATCCCAATCGGTTTGAAAGACGCGCTCGCCGGCAGAGGTATTGGCTACCAACCAGGCAGAGGCGGCTGCGTAGGT
>DASWHG010000015.1:0-3244 GCA_036393315.1 Anaerolineales bacterium
GCCGGGACTCCCAGAACGCGGGCCACATCCACGATGGCTTTCTGCGCCAGTTCCCCCCTCTCTTCCTGGATGGATCGAAAGATCTCCAGAATGGCTTCCGGGTCCCTTCCGTGCTCCTCGGCCAGCGCTTCGATGCGCGCATCAATCGGTTTGTAGGTGAGGCTTTTCCGGTGCATGGATTTCCTTTTGGTTTGGAGCGTTTAGAATCCGGCCCGGGTGGGTGTATACGTTGAAGCGGTCGCGGCGTGCGTACCCGATCAAGGTAATCCCTAACCGGTCGGCCAGCTCGATGGAAAGCGAGCTGGGTGAGGTGCGCGAGATTACGATCGCCGCGCCAAGCCGGACGGACTTCTGTAGCATTTCCGAGCTGATCCGGCCGGTCGTCACCAGGATCTTTTTCCGCATTCGGATATCTTCGAGCAGGCACAGCCCGGCGATCTTATCCAAGGAGTTGTGCCGGCCGATATCTTCGGCGACGACCTGCGCGGCTACCCCGTCGCTCAGCACGGAAGTGTGTACCCCGCCCACCCGGCGGTAGAGCTGCTGTGAGTCGAACAGCTGCTCGATCAGCTGGCAGACGGCCCGCGGCGAGAGCGTACCTCCGTTGCGTTTGGCCGGGGTTTCTTTCCGAGCATCGCTGGCCGTCATCCCGCCTGTGCAGCCGGAGGTGCGGGTCCAGTGATCCGGCTGCTCGACGGCGCGGTGCAGCCAGACGTCGATATTATCGCCGCTCTCGCAAATGTGCAGGTCGGCGATCTCTTCCCGGTTCTGGATCACCCCTTCATTATATAGAAAGCCCACTGCCAGGGCTTCCAGGTTGTTCGGTGTGCACATGAAGGTCAGCCAGACCTGGCCGTTGACCGTCAATGACACCGGCGCTTCGACGATCACGCCGCCGTCGACTGCTTCCCACTTCCCCGCTCGGAACTGCCGGTATTGGATGGGTTTATAGTCTTGTTTCATCACAGATTCGCTCCTTAGCTAACAATAAACAGGGAAAGGAGATGGGATCTTCTATATTAAATATAAGGATAGTTTAGCACAAACCCTTATAAAACAGGTAGGGTTGCGGTCACCGGGGTGCAGTTTGCGCCCTTGCCTCTCTCATAAGTTTTTGAGCGTGGGAGATCACCGCATTGGAGGTGAAGCCAAACTTCTCGAAGTTGACCTTTCCTGGAGCGGAGGCACCATAAGATTCCTGTGCCAGCACTGCACCGCGCTCTCCGACCCACTTATCCCAACCCTGGGACACCCCGGCCTCCACAGCCAGGCGATTTCTCACCCGCAGCGGCAGGACCTGATCCCGGTAGGACTGCTCCTGCATCTCGAATAGCTCCCAGCTTGGGAAAGAAACTACCCGGACATTCAGCCCTTCCGCGGCCAGCGATCCAGCCGCCTCAACGATCAGGCTGACCTCAGAGCCGGAGGCCATCAGGATGAGTTCTGGATTGCCATCGCCGAAATCGGCCAGCACGTAAGCGCCCCGCCTTAGCTCGCTCGCCGGTGTGAAAAGGTTTCGGTCCAGGGTCGGAACGTTTTGGCGGGTCAGCGCCAGCAGGGTCGGCCCTTCCCTGCGCTCGACGGCCACTTTCCAGGCCTCGGTCACCTCGTTGGCGTCTGCTGGCCGGATCACAACCATGTTAGGCATGGCGCGCAGGGACGCCAGGTGCTCCACCGGCTGGTGGGTGGGCCCGTCCTCTCCCAAACCGATGCTGTCGTGAGTGAAAATCCAGATGCAGGGGTAATGGGAAAGGGCTGATAGCCGCACCGAGGGGCGCATGTAGTCGGAGAAGATCAGGAAGGTCGCGCCGTAGGGAATCACGCCCCCGTGCAACGCCATGCCGTTTACGGTCGCTCCCATACCGTGCTCGCGCACCCCGAAATGGAAGTTCCTCCCCTCCGGGCTTCCAGCCTGAAAAGCCGGGCTTCCCGAGATAATCGTTTTGGTGGAAGGGGCCAGGTCGGCCGAACCCCCCATCAATTCTGGGATGCGCTCGGCAAGCACGTTCAGCACCTTCCCTGAGGCGACACGAGTCGCCATCCCTTTCGGATCAACGGGGAAATCAGGCAGGTCGTGATCCCAGCCTGCGGGCAGCGCTCCCGCCAGCCGCCGCTGCAGCTCGACAGCCAATTCCGGGTAGTCTGCACGGTAGCGCGCCAATCTCTCCTGCCATTCTGCTTCCCACGCCTGGCCGCGCTCGACTGCCTGGCGGAAGTGGTCCAGGATATCATCCGGCACGTAAAAGCGCGGCTCCAATGGCCAACCCAGCTTGTTTTTTGCGCCCAGCAGCTCCTCATCGCCGGGCGGCTCTCCGTGCGCTTCCGCAGTCCCCTCCTTCTTTGGAAGTCCATAGCCAATCCGCGTACGCACTGCTATCAAGGACGGGCGCGGGTCTTCCTTTGCCCGCTGAAGGGCAGCATCGACCGCGGCGACGTCGTTGCCATCCTCCACTCTCTGTACGTGCCAGCCGTAGGCAACGAAGCGAGCCTGGCGGTCCTCGCTGAAAGCCAGCTCGGTGCTCCCTTCGATGGAGATATGGTTGTCGTCGTAGAGAAAGATCAACTTGCTCAATTGCAGGTGTCCGGCGAGGGAAGCAGCCTCCGAAGAAACGCCTTCCATTAAATCGCCATCCGTGACGAGTGCGTAGGTGTAGTGGTCGATCACGTTGTGGCCAAGCCGGTTGAAGACCATTGCCAGGTGGGCCTCGGCGATGGCCATCCCCACAGCGTTACCAAAACCCTGCCCGAGCGGCCCGGTGGTGGCTTCGACTCCCGGGGTCAGGCCGTATTCCGGGTGGCCCGGAGTCCGGCTGCCCCACTGACGGAAGTTCTGCAGTTCCTCCAGAGGTAGATCGTAGCCGGTCAGGTAGAGCAGGCTGTAGAGCAGCATCGAACCATGCCCGCCGGACAGGACGAAGCGGTCACGGTCCGCCCAGCCGGGGTTGCGCGGATTGAATCGAAGGTGCCTTGTCCAAAGCGAATAGGCCATCGCCGCAGCCCCCATGGGCAAGCCCGGGTGACCTGAGTTTGCTCCTTGAACTGCGTCGGCCGAAAGGAATCGGATAGTGTTGATCGCCCGTTCTTCCAGATTATCAGATGACATGATCAATCGATTTCTCCTTGCTAGATGAATCTCTCCTCATCGTTTCGCGTGGTGCGTGGAGATTGCGGCGGAGCCGCAACTCTCAATCGCCCAACCCCTATTTTCGGGGTCTCTATTGTACCGCTAAAGTCTTCCTCCCTC
>DASWHG010000016.1:0-3356 GCA_036393315.1 Anaerolineales bacterium
GGTGCTGCACCTCAACCCGACGGCCGCAGCCATGGCTTACCTGGCCTTGAAGCAGACCCCGCCTGGTAAAGCCATCCGCACCCTTACCCGCCGGTTCCGCGTGTCACGAGTGCAAGCCCTGCGTGACTATACGCAGTTCGCCGTAGACCTCGACGACCTGCTCCGCCCCGATGGCGCCTGCCCTGTTTGCGACCTCGACGTCGAGATCACTCCACCCTTCTCCACCCGCCCCTCCGCTCCTTACCGCATGGATCTCGCCCTCACCTACCGCTGCAACGATAACTGCGCCCACTGCTACAACGGCCGCCCGCGCGACTACCCAGAGATCTCTACCGAGCAGTGGAAGCAAATCATCGACCGGCTGTGGGCGATTGGCATCCCACACATCGTCTTCACCGGCGGGGAGCCCACCCTGCGGGATGACCTGCCCGAATTGATCGCCCATGCCGAGCAGAACGGCCAGATCACCGGCCTCAATACCAACGCCCGCCGCCTGAGCGACCCGCGCTTCGTCCACCGGCTGGTCGACGCCGGCCTGGACCACGTCCAGATCACAGTCGAATCCCACGACTCTGCCGTGCACGACGAGATGGTGCGGGCCAGAGGCGCCTGGAAGCAGACGATTGCTGGCCTGCGCAATGTGCTTGACACGCCCCTGTTCGTCATGACGAACACGACCATGCTTCGCCAGAATAGCCCCCACCTGCGGGAAACCCTGGACTTCCTGGCAGAGCTGGGGGTCCCGACCATCGGCCTGAATGCACTGATCTATTCCGGGCACGGCCTGACCGTCGGGACAGGCCTCTCCGAGCGCGAGCTGCCTCCCCTGCTCGACCTGGCCCGCGAGCGCACTGACGCCCACGGGCAGCGGTTGATCTGGTATACGCCCACCCAATACTGCCACTTCGACCCGATGCAGCTCGAACTGGGCGTCAAGGGCTGTACGGCCGCGCTCTACAACATGTGCGTCGAACCGGATGGCGGCGTCATTCCATGCCAATCCTACTATCGCCAGGTCGGCAGCCTGCTCACTGACCCTTGGGAATCGATCTGGAACCACGACCTGTCCGTTTCGCTTCGGGAGAGACGTTACGTCCCTGAAAAATGCAGCGGGTGCGCTTTGCTGGCCGAATGCGGCGGCGGCTGTCCACTGGCTCTGGAGGCGCAGTCGCAGAACCTGATCTCCCTGGACCTCATCCCCGTCCGGCAAGGCTGAGCGTGCCCGGGGAACTGCTCAGGCAGCGCCAGTGATGTTTCTGCAACCTGGTAAAAATGTCCACAGATTTTACACCCGATCCAGTGCCACTGCTCCAGGCCTTGATCCGCTTCGACACCCGTAATCCTCCCGGGAACGAAGCGGAGGCGGCGGCCTGGGCGCGCCGGCTGCTCTCGGAAGGGGGGATTCAAAGCACGATCCTGGCGCGCCATCCGGATCGCCCCAACCTGATAGCCCGCCTGGAAGGCCGGGGAGATGCGCCGCCCCTGCTGCTTTTCGGCCACCTGGATGTCGTCGGAACCGCAGACCAGCGCTGGCAGCAGTCCCCTTTTGGCGGCGAACTTCTGGATGGTCAAATTTGGGGACGGGGCGCCCTGGATATGAAGTCGGGGATCGCGATGTTATTAGCAGCCTGCCTGCGGGTTAAGACCGAGAATACCCCACTGGCGGGAGACGTGATCCTGGCGCTGCTGGCTGACGAGGAGATGGGCAGTGACTACGGTGCGAATTTCCTCGTCGAAGAGCACCCGGGACTGTTCGAGGGAGTCCGCTATGCGATCAGCGAGTTCGGCGGATTTTCCTATCCCTTTACCGGGCAGCGACTTTACCCGATCATGGTCTGCGAGAAGCAGATCTGCCACCTGCGAGCCATCGTGCGCGGGCCTGCCGGGCACGGTTCCCTGAACTGGCGCGGCGGTACGATGGCCCGCCTGGCATCTTTCTTAGAAGCGCTCGATCGCAACCGTCTGCCGATCCACATCACGCCCCCGCTGCGCCTGATGGTCGAAGACCTCTCCGAAGCGCTTCCCGGCCCGGTTGGTATGGCTGTGCGCAATATTCTCGTCCCGCGCCTCGCGGGCCCGATCCTGGCGAGTCTCGGTGAGAGCGGTCTGATCCTCGAATCCCTCCTTCGAAACACCGTCACGCCAACCATGATCCAGGGCGGCGAGCAGATCAACGTGATCCCCAGCGAAATCCATATCGGCCTAGACGGTCGGCTGCTGCCGGGCTTCACCCCGCAGGATCTGCTGGCGGAAATCCGGGCAATTACCGGAGACGACGTCGAGTTCATCGTCGAACGCCATGACCCGGGACGTGAAGACGTGGACATGGAACTCTTCCCAATGCTTTCTGAGATCATACGCCAGGCCGACCCGGAAAGCTGCCCCTTCCCGCTGCTGCTGCCGGGGGTCTCGGATGCTCGCTTTTTCGCGCGCATCGGCATTCAGACGTACGGCTTTATCCCAATGAAATTACCCCCCGAATTCGAGTTCATGCGGCTGGTCCACGCCGCAGACGAGCGCATCCCGGCCGAAGCCGTGCACTTCGGCGCCCACGCCATCTTCCAGGCGCTTGTAAATTACCGACTCTAGGAGAACAACATGACCAGCGTCCGAGAATCTATCCGCCGACTCTTCACTCCGGTGCAACCATTGCCACCCGGCAACTACCATTACCAAGCCCCGCAGGAAGACCCTCGCAACTACCGATTGCACCTGCGGCTCGAACCGGATGGGAACGGCATATTAATCGTCAACGCCGCGACTGTGCTGCACCTCAACCGCACGGCGGCGGAGTACGCTTTCCACCTGGTGCAAAATCATCCCACTGAACATGCCGTTCGCAGCGTTGCCTCGCGCTACCGGGTTAACGAGAAGCAGGTTTACAAGGATTACCAGGATTTCCAGGAAAGGATCGATACCCTTATTGAGACACCAGACCTGGACCCGGTAACGTACCTGGGATTCGACCGCCAGAAGCCCTTCACCGGCGAGATCACCGCTCCATACCGCTTAGATTGCGCACTGACCTATCACCTGCCGGAATCGACCGATCCCGAGGCCGCCCCGCTGAAACGCGTCACGCGCGAGCTTTCGACAGCCGAATGGCAGGCCGTGCTGGACAAAGCCTGGCAGGTCGGCATCCCTCACATCGTCTTCACCGGCGGAGAACCTACCCTTAGGCACGACCTGGTGGAGCTCATTCAATATGCCGAGAACCACGGGCAGGTGACGGGCTTGATCACGGATGGGCTCCGCCTGGCTGAGACCGCTTACCTCGACGAGCTGCTGCTGACCGGGTTGGACCACCTGCAGATCATCCTCTATCCGGAAGACCCGGTCGCCTGGGAGGCGGTGCG
>DASWHG010000017.1:0-12999 GCA_036393315.1 Anaerolineales bacterium
CTGTTTTTCCTTGTAGGTCAGTTTCTCGGCTCGCTTCTCCCCGGGCTTGGCTCGCGAAGCGGATAAGGCACCGGGATATATTCGACGGATGGGCGGCCTCTCCCGGCCTGCGGGAAGAGGTTCATCACCTGGTACACCTCCATCGGCACGTCTGTAGAGACAGGCAGCCCTAAAAGACGGGCCTCTTCGACCGAGATTGGATAATCGTGAGTCCAGCGGCCGCTGCTCAGCACATCCGCCAGCTCTTCAGCAGCCTCCAGGCTGACGCGCTCGGATAGGATCGTGCGGACGGTGTCTTTCACCTGCCGGATGGCCTTACGGGCGATATCGGCCAGGATCAACGTCTGGTCATCGATCTCGTTGATATCTTTTTGCCCGAGAACGGAAAGAATGGAGACGGCTGGCTGGTTCGCCACCTGCGGGTCGACCGGTCCCAGGACCGCGTTATCGTCCATAACGATCTCATCGGCAGACAGGGCGATCAAGGTCCCGCCGGACATTGCATAATGCGGGACGAAGACGGTCACTTTCGCCGTGTGACGGCATAGCGCCTGGGCGATCTGCTCGGCTGCCAGGACCAGCCCACCGGGGGTGTGCAGGATCAGATCGATCGGCACCTGGGGATCCGTCAATTTAATCGCCCGCAGCACATCCTCCGAGTCGTTAATGTCGATATACCGGGCGATCGGGATCCCCAGGAAAGCGAACCTCTCCTGGCGGTGAATGAGGGCAATGACGCGCGAATCGCGCTTTGTTTCCAGGTCGCGGAATAATTTCGTCCGCTGCGCCTCCAGCATTTTTTGGCGGACAACCGGCTGGAGCGTTGAGATCAGAAATATAATCACGATTACCCAGGTTAGATCCATTCGAGAACCTCCGCAGAGAAATTACCAGGGCCAGTATTCATCGGGATACTGACGGAGTTTAGAAGGATGCCGCCGAGGCGTAATCAGGCGGATAAGCAGCAAGCCAAAGAGGAAGCCTCCAATGTGTGCCCACCATGCAATGCCTCCCGTTTGCGTGCCGTCCGGCAGGCCAAAGGCGAACACACCGGAGTACAGCTGGGTGACGAACCAGAACCCGAGATAAAATATCGCGGAAATCTCAACGAACCACGGAAAGAAAAAGATCAGGATCAAGGTGATCACCCGCGATCGGGGGAATAACACCAGATAAGCTCCCAGTACAGCTGCAATCGCTCCGCTGGCGCCAACGGCCGGGATCGGGCTGTCCGGGAACACAAATGCTTGCAGCAGGTTTGCCGCAATGCCTCCGAACAGGTAGAAAAAAAGGAATCGAAGGGAGCCAATCCGGTCTTCGACGTTATCCCCAAAGATATAGAGCGTCCACATGTTGCTGATCAGGTGCAGCCAGCCGCCGTGCAGGAACTGGCTCGTCACCAGGGTGAACGGGATAAACGGTTCGCTGAGCCAGATGGTTGGGTTATCCAGGCTCAGGCGAGCCGGGACCATGCCAAAATTCCGGATCAGCTGCTCCAATGCGGCCGGCCCCAACCTGGTCTGGTACAGGAACACCAAGGTGTTCGCCCCGATTATCGCCCAGTTGACAACCGGGAAGGAATAAGATCGGATGGTGTCTCGGATGGGGAACACAACATAATACCTCCCTGATATTCGGACATTCCCGCCGGCTCAAGTATATACGAAATCGACCGGTTTGGGTGGTGAAACCTGTTTTCGGTGATTGGGGAATCAAAAAGGGAAGGCGATCAACCTTCCCATTTTCGTCCGCATGTTCTGCTCTTATCCGGCGTTGACTTTGATTACTTTCGGCCGGTGCGCTTCCGCTTTCGGGATCCGCAAAGAGAAGACTCCGTTCCGCAAATTCGCCTCTGCCTTTGCAGGATCGAGCGCAGTGGGGAGCGTGATTACCCGGCTGAAACGCCCGGTCGGGAGCTCGCACGTCAAGTACTTGGTGTCATCATCCTGGAAATTCGCGAACTCGCCCCGGATTGTTACCGTGTTGTTGAGGATTTCGACGTTAATGTCACCGGCCTCCAGTCCAGGGATCAGCGCTTTAATAACGTACGCCTCGTCTTCGGCCTGAACGTCCACAGCCAGGAGCATCTCGCGCTCGTTGACCTGCTCCATCTCGCCCACGTTCTCTTCGAAAAGGCGGTTCATGGCTTTCTCAAAAATGGGGTTTGGGGTAGGAGAAGGCGGCTTTGCCGCCTTCTCCTACCCCAAATTCCTCTTTGCCCCCGCCCTGGGGCGGGGGTTCGGGGGTGGGGAAAAGCAGGGCTTTCGACTTTGAGAAAGCCATGAGACGTTTTGTTAGAAATCTTGCTCCTGGCGTGCGGTAAGGATAAGATACGGGGAATCGGGGCGATAAGGTGAACGGTCGTAATCGCCGTACTCACCATCGGGCAGCAGTCCGGCTGCGACCAATTCGGCGTGGTGGGCCTCCAGGGGCGCCAGGTCATGGTCTACCTGCACCGAAAGTCGTTCGACGCGCCCATCGGGCAACAAATGGTCGTACAGCCATTCCAGGCGGAACACCTGCCCGGTACGTTCCCACCCGGTGCTGACCTGGACGGGGTTCCCGGTCCCTGGATGAGGAAAATCGTCTTCTACCTCCGCCTCCATTCGCCTGGGCTGCCGTCTCAACAGGGCCGGGTTGGGTATGCTGGCAGCGAACAGGCCGCCAGGAAGCAGGTGATCTGCAATCTTCGCCAGCGCTGCCCGGCGCGTTGCCTGTGTCAGGGTTGACCAGGTATTGCAGGGGACCAGGATCAGGGAAAACCCCAAGCTCAGGCGGAAATACCCCAGATCGGCCTGGAAGACGAGAGCTGGCGTCCCAGGGGGCAGGTGGTCAAGGAGCACGGCCAGCATGTGCGCATCGTGATCCAGGCCAAATACCGGGTAGCCAGCCTGCGCCAGCGCGACCAGGACTCGACCTGTCCCGCAGCCTAACTCCAGGATCGGCCCGCCCTGCTGGCCGGCCAGCTCCAGCCAGAACGGCAGGTCTTCTGTATGGCGGCTGTGATGGGCGTGGTATAGGATCGGGTAGTGTGGGTCCGAGGTGTTCATCTACTCGTCTGCCTTTCAAGTTTGGGCTCATGGATTTCTCAAAAATGGGGTTTGGGGTAGGAGAAGGCGGCAAAGCCGCCTTCTCCTACCCCAAATTCCTCTTTGCCCCCGCCCTGGGGCGGGGGTTAGGGGGTGGGGAAAAGCAGGGCTTTCGACTTTGAGAAAGCCATATTTGGGCTAACTCCTCCTTGACGTTTGCCTGCAGGTCGCATTATACTCACAACGTTCGGGGTGTAGCGCAGTTGGTAGCGCACCGCGTTTGGGACGCGGGGGTCAGCGGTTCGAGTCCGCTCACCCCGACTGAGCAATCTGGACCGTGAAACGCGGATCTTCGATTTCGCGTTTCACGTTTTACATTTCACCCATAGATACCAACGATTGCCTCCATCCGGGAGTGAACAAAATGGCGCAAAAGAAGTTCGATGGCATCGTCGAAGCCGTTCGCTACGACGATGACGGTAGAATCATATGGGTACGCGCCTTCCTGCGGCGCGGTCCAACCTGGTCGGACCACGTCTTGCTCGAACGCCAGGCCCTCATCGACCAGCTCAAAGCAGGCAAACGTTTCGTCGTCGGGCACCGCCTCCCACAGCTGGCCGGCACCTTCGAGACCACTTCAGCCTTGAAGCTGGTCGAGAAGAACGGCGACCCGGTCTTGATCACCGAAGATGTGCAGTCCGATCAGGACTGCCTGAAGGACGTGCCGCTGGTATAATTTTTACGTGCCGACTCCTTTCTACCACCTGGCGATCGCCGAGACCCTGCTTCGCCACCCAGACCTTTCTGGTCCCGTACGAGCCACCTTGATGGAGCAGCGCGGCGCGTTTCTCTTCGGCAACACCGCACCCGACGTACAGGTTGTCTCCGGCCAGGAGCGCCAGGCGACCCACTTCTTTACCCTGCCGATCCGGCCCGGTTCGCAGCCTCCCTGGGCGCGGCTCCTTTCAACTTATCCAGCGCTCGCTCGTCCCGCCGGCCTCTCCGGCGCGCAGGCCGCCTTCCTGGCCGGCTACCTCTGCCATCTCCAGGCGGACTGGTCCTGGATCCTGCTTATTTTTTCCCCTGTATTCGGTCCCGAGTGCTCCTGGGGGAGCTTCCCGGAACGCCTTTATCTCCATAACGTCCTGCGCTCCTATATCGATATGCAGGTTATGCCGGAGCTGCCCTCCAGGACTGCCGGTCGCTTAAAGCACGTCAGCCCGAAAAACTGGCTGCCCTTCGTCGAGGACCAGCACCTGCTGGAGTGGCGTGACTACCTGGCCCAGCAGCTGGAGCCTGGAGCCGCTGCCCGGACGGTTGAAGTCTTTGCGGCTCGCCAGGGTATTTCTCCAGCAGAGTTTTACCAGCTTCTCGAGTCTGAGGAGCGCATGGATGAGCAGGTTTTCTCACACCTGCCGCGCCATTTCTTACAAGTTTACCGCCAGCAGCTCGTCGAACTGAACCTGCAATCTCTGGAGTCCTTTTACAGCGGCAGCGGGTGGCTTTCAAGTGGGCCTGCGCAGCATCCGGGGATGAGACCAGAATTCATCGACGAGGTATCCGCTTGATCATCGACTGTTTAATTACCGGCAGTCGCTCAAAACCTGGTTAAAAGTGGGAAAAGATTTGTCCAGGCCTCTTCTCTCCATCATCCTCCCTGCCCACAACGAGGAACAGCGTTTGCTCGCCACCCTCGAGCAGGTCGTTGGCTTTCTACAGGCCCAGCCCTATCCCTCGGAAATCCTGGTGGTGGAAAATGCCAGCCAGGACCGGACCTATGAAATTGCGTGCGATTTCGCCGCACATTATCAGGGCGATTCAAAATTGCATGTCCTGCAGGAAACCCGGCTTGGCAAGGGGATGGCGGTAAGGCTCGGCATGCTGGCTGCGAGTGGAGACTACCGGTTCATGTGTGACGCCGACCTTTCGATGCCGATCGAGCAGGTCAACCGCTTCCTGCCCCCCTCTCTGGAGGGTGTGGATATTGTCATTGCTTCCCGAGAGGCGCCGGGCGCCGTTCGCTACAACGAGCCGGCCTACCGCCACCTTGTGGGCCGCATCTTCAACACCTTGATCCGGCTGCTGGCCCTGCACGGCCTGCAAGACACGCAGTGCGGATTCAAGTGCTTCCGGGCACCGGTCGCCGAAGACGTTTTCCGGCACCAGATCCTGGCCGGCTGGTCTTTCGACGTCGAAGTGCTTTACATCGCGCAGAAGCGCGGCTACCGCATCGTCGAGTTGCCGATCCCCTGGTACTATCATTCGAACAGCAAAATCAGCGTGCTGCGAGACTCGCTGCAAATGGCCTTGGATCTCCTGGTCATCCGCAGAAACGGCCAGCGGGGAGTCTATGATGAAACGCTTTGATCCAGCCCTGCTGCCCAGCAGCCCCGACCTCAGCCTGGAGCTGCCCCTGTGGTCGGCCGAGGTGGATTTCGTGGCAGGCATCGACGAAGCCGGCCGGGGGGCGCTGGCCGGTCCCGTGACTGCCGCAGCCTTGATCCTCCCCCGGGAACCATCGCTTTCTCTGAGCCTGGCAGGCGTGCGCGACTCCAAAGAGCTTACCCCTGAGCAGAGAGCTGACTGCGCGGTACGCCTGCGCCAGATGGCCGTGTGCTGGGGGATCGGGTTTGCCTCGCACGCCGAGATCGATACCCTGGGCATCATCCAGGCGACGCGCCTCGCGGTACTGCGTGCCCTGGATGCCCTGGAAGTCCAACCCCAGCACCTCCTGTTGGATTACTTACTTCTACCTGAAAGCCCGCTGCCTCAGACTTCGCTGATCAAGGGAGATGCGCGATCTCTGACTATTGCCGGCGCTTCGATCCTGGCCAAGACCGCTCGAGATGCCTGCATGTGCGAATTCGATCGCCGATATCCCGGGTACGGCTTCGCTGCCCACAAAGGGTACTGCACTCCCGGTCACGTGAAAGCCCTGGCGAGCCTGGGTCCTTGCTCCATCCACCGGACCAGCTTCTCGCCCATCTCAATCCTCCAATTGGAAATTTAATTATCGGCTTTCTGGCAATCGAGTAAGAGCCGCTTACTATATAACGAGGTTACCGCCATGAACCATCCTAAAATCCGAAGGCAGTTCGGGCTGTGGGACAGCCCACTTTCCCCCCTCAGCCTGGCGACCAGCTTCAGCTTTACGGACCTGGCCTGGGATCAAGATGGCACCCTGGTGTGGCGCGAGGCGCGGTCCGAGCGCGGGGTGTTGGTCATCCAAGGGCCGGACAGGCAGGCGCCGCGGGATTTCAGCGACGAGCTCTCCGTCCGGGCAAGGGTCGGCTATGGCGGCGGAGACTTCAGCGTGGGACAGGGATTCCTGGTTTTTGCAGAAGCAGGCTCGGGGCGGTTGTACCGGCAGCCGCTCGAACACGGTCCAGCCCTTCCCATCACACCCGGCTTTGGGTACTACGCCGCCCCGACCCTATCTCCAGACGGCCAATGGGTGCTTTTCGTCCATACCTATGAAGGCCAGGACAGCCTTGGGATCGTCGACATCGAGGGACGGAGCTGGCCGCGCAGGCTGGTCTCCGGCGACGACTTTTACATGCAGCCCGCCTGGCATCCTGGCGGGCGCAGCCTGGCCTGGATCGCCTGGAACCAGCCTAACATGCCATGGGACGGAACCTACCTGCGGATGGGCACCTTACGAGCCGGTCCTCCCGGAGACCCTGACCTGGAAAACACCGTCACCCTGGCGGGAGATGAGAACACCTCCATATTCCAACCTTTGTTTTCCCCCGATGGGCGCTACCTGGCTTATGTCTCTGACGAGACCGGCTGGTGGCAGATCTATCTTTACGAGCTGGAGAGCGGGGCCACGCGCCGGATCACCGACGTTCCGGCCGACCACGGGCTGCCAGGCTGGGTGCAAGGGATGCGCACCTATGGTTTTCACCCGGATGGGAGTTCAATCATCGCGGTCCGCAACCAACAGGGCTTTGCCAGCTTATGGCAGATCGACCTCGCTGGGGGAAGGGAGCAGCAGATCCCAATCGACCCAGCCTATACCTGGTTCGACCAGATCGCCGTATCACCATCCGTGACCGCCTCCGGCGGCTTCCAGGCCGGATTGCTTGCCTCCGGTACGACCACGCCGCCGCGGGTGATCACCTTGAGCAAGCCAGACAGGCAGAGTGCCTCAGCCGCTGATCCTGCTCCCCCTGTTCCTGCGGGGAGGCCGACCTCCCCTCCGTGGAGCCTGACCATTCGGCGGCGCGCCACCGCCGAAGACATCCCTTCCGAGGCTTACGCCCCGGCGCAAGCCATCCAATGGAAAGGGCTGGATGGAGGCGAGGTGCACGGGCTCCTCTATCTCCCGTACAACCCTGGATTCGAAGGAGCAGGCCTGCCGCCCCTGATCGTCAGCATTCACGGCGGGCCCACCAGCCAGGTGCGCGCTGCGTTTAACGCCAGGGCGCAGTTCTTCACCACGCGCGGCTACGCGGTGCTGGAAGTCAACCACCGGGGCAGCACCGGGTATGGACGTCCCTATTGGGAAGCGCTGCGGGGTAATTGGGGGATATACGACGTCGAAGATGCGGTTAGCGGCGTGCAGCATTTCTCGGGACAGGGCCTGGTGGACGGCTCCCGGGCCGTAATCATGGGCGGTAGCGCCGGCGGTTTTACCGTCCTGCTGGCCCTGGAAAATCACCCGGGGGTATTCAAGGCCGGGGTTTGTCTTTACGGCGTTGCAAACCAGTTTACCCTGGTCGCCGAGACCCACAAGTTTGAAGCGCGCTACTCTGACTCACTGCTCGGGCCGCTGCCCGAGGCCGCCGATGTCTACCGGGCGCGATCCTGCGAATTCCATGCCGACAGAATCCAGGACCCGCTCATCATCTTCCAGGGGGAGGAAGACCAGGTTGTGCCGCGGTCCCAATCGGATGCGATCGTCGCCGGACTGCGGAGGCGGGGCATCCCGCACGAATACCACCTGTATCCAGGAGAAGGCCATGGCTTTCGCAAGACCGAAACCATCCAACATCTTTACACGTCCATCGATAAATTTTTAAAGCAGCACGTGATTTTCGCCTGATTGGAGATTTGCTTAGAACCAATCCCGCTTCACGAAAACGTAACCGACTGACAGCGAGATCAAGACTGAGAAGGCTAACAGCAGTAAAAAGGCAAAGGGTGATTCTGCAAACGGCAGGCCCTTGACATTCATTCCATAAAACGCAGCAATGATCGTCGGCAGGCTGAGCATAATGGTGAACGAAGTGAGGAATTTCATCACCACGTTCAAGTTGTTCGAAATGATCGATGCAAATGCATCCATCATGGAGCTGAGGATGTTGCTGGCGATATTCGTCATTTCGATTGCCTGCTGGTTTTCGGTGAGCACATCCTCCAGCAGTTCTTCATCTTCCGGGAAGGTCTTGAACAGCTGGCTGCGCTGTAGCCGCTCCATCATCAGCTCGTTGGATTTTAGGGCGGTTGTAAAGTAGGTCAGGCTTTTCTGGTACTTGAGCAGCTCGAGCAGCTCCTTGTTGCGAGTCGAAAGCTGTAGCTGGTCCTCGAGCTCGTCGACGACTTTGTTGATCTCACGTAAGTAAGAGAGATATTTTTGTGCAGTCGCAAGGAGGATGCGCAGAATGAACCGGTGCCGTTTAAGCGTCGAGAAATCACGTACACGGCCTGCGATAAAGGCTTGAAGGATCTCGTTTTCCCGTTTACAAACTGTGATGATCATCCGCTCTGCCAGAATGATCCCCAGTGGAAAGGTCGTGTAAGGGATATCGGAGGTCTCGCCCTGAAAATAAGGGATTCGTACCAGGATCAAGGTCTCGCCGTTCTCTTTTTCTGTCCGAGCGCGTTCGTCGATATCTAAGGAGTAGGTCAGGAAATCCTGTGGAACGCCCAGTTCCTGAAGCCGGGCGATTTCATCCAAAGAAGGATCGATGACATTCAACCAGCAGCCGCTGGTCAGCTCAGCCTGCGTGGTGAGGCCGGATACTCCGTTGTTGCTCAGAATCGTGATCATGGCAAACCTCCGTTTGGGTAACTACCCGGATAAAAGATGCGCCTCAAGGAGGCTTCGAACGACGTAAGGGGACATCTTCCTTATCAGATTGAACGGTACTCATCGCACCAAACTCCTTAATCCATTGCCAAATAAAAAACGCTTCCCGAAAAGAGCCTGCCAGTCTCCCTGGCAGGGCTGAAAGCGCCGCATGGGAGGCTGAGCTTTTCGAGAAGCGATAAACGAGCTTAAATATACTCCCTACTTAGCAGGAACCTCCTGTGTAGAGACTGCGTTCCGGCGCGCTGGCATGTCTTGGGATCCCACCACGGCGGTAGGTACCTCGGTATATATCAGTCAGCTGTTTCGCGCGGATGAACCGACTTCGCTTCATACTTGTTTCGCTATCCTCGCTAATTCGCCGCCTCGATCTCATGGCCATCCTGGGTACCACACCACGAGAAGGGGCTGATCGTTCGTTCACTATCTCAAGATATTCAACAGGAAGCTGCAGAGCCATCGCTTTTTTGCCTCCCGGTTTGTCTGAAGCGAGTATATCAGAGCTCTAAAAAAGGAACAAGCGCCAAAACTCGGTCCAGATCCTACTGACCTTCATTGCGCCTGTCCTGCCAATGCAGGTATACTTTCGTGATCTCTTCGATAACGGCCGGGATCAAAGCCAATCCCAACACGATCGCCCATTCGTTCCAACGCAGGAAATGGGTGTTGAAGATGGGTTGGAGGAACGGCACGTTGACCACCAGGATCAGCAAGAAGAGAGAGACCAACACAGCCGCCTGCATGTAACGGTTTGAGAATAACCCAAGCCGGAAGACCGACAGCCGCTCCGATCGCACAGTGTAAGCACGGAAAAGCTCACACATTGAAAGGGTAACGAATGCCATCGTCTCCGCCGTCTGGACATCCACACCCCGCCAATCGTACTGCAGGAGGAATGCCAGGGGATTTGCGCCCGCCGGTAAAATGTCTCCAGCCGTCAGGTGCCAGAGCAAGCCGAGAGCGAAAGCTGTCAACGTTACCCCGGTTTGTGCAATCGTCTGCACCAGAATGCCGAGCTGCATTGTGCGGTTGATGATCGGTTCTCTGGCTGGCCGGGGCGGCCGCTTCATCACGTCCGGGTCGCCCTTCTCCATCGCCAGGGCAAGGGCAGGCGCACCATCCGTCAGCAGGTTTAACCACAGCAGCTGGATCACCGTCAGCGGGGTCGGCAAGCCCGCCAGCGTTGCCAGGAAGATGATCATGATCTCGGCTACGTTCGAGGAAAGCAGGAAGAATACAAATTTGCGGATGTTCGCGTAGATGATGCGACCCTGCTCGACAGCCGAGATGATGCTGACGTAGTTATCATCCGTCAGCACCATGTCGGCGCTTTCCTTCGCCACATCCGTCCCGGTGATGCCCATGGCGATGCCAATGTTGGCGCGCTTGATGGCCGGGGCATCGTTCACCCCATCTCCGGTCATGGCCACGACCTGGTCGCGGGCGCGCAGGGCTTCCACGATGCGCATCTTATGCTCGGGCGAGACCCTGGCAAAAACATCTGTAAACGCCACCTCCCGCTTGAGCGTTTCATCATCCATCCGGTTGAGCTCGGGCCCGGTCAGCACCTGGTGTCCTGGCTCTAACAGGCCGATCGACTCCGCAATAGCCCGAGCTGTATTCGGGTAATCTCCCGTGATCATCACGGTGCGGATGCCGGCCTGGCGTCCTTTTTCGAGGGCAGGGGGCACTTCCGGACGAGGGGGGTCGATCATGCCGATCAAGCCCGCAAACACGAGATCCTGTTCCAGCGCACCAGCCTCGATCTCTTCCGGTAGATCCGGCACGACCCGGTAAGCCATCGCAAGCACCCGCAGGGCGTCCTGGGTCATCGCATCATTCGCAGCCAGGATGCGCAAGCGCTGCACCTCATCCAAAGGCACGACACGATCATCCATTTTCTGGTAGTGAGTGCACAGCTCCAGCACCAGGTCCGGGGCTCCCTTGACCGTGATCGCGTACCATTCCCGCTTGTCGTTATCGTAGAACGGAGAGATGTCTTCTGGACGCGGCTCCTGCAGGCGGTGCACGGTAATCATGCGTTTGCGGATGGAGTCGAAGGGCACCTCCTGTACCCGCGGGTAGGCCTTATTCAGGTCAGCGGCCCGCACCCCTGCCTTGGCGACCGCGACGATCATGGCCCCTTCGGTCGGATCCCCCACCATCCGGTAGGTCGTCTTCCCATCACTCGTGCCGCTTACTTCGAGTTCGGCGTCATTGTTCAGCCCTGCCACCCACAGCGCGGTCAGCGCGGCCGGAAAACCCGTGACCGGTGCAAGCCTTCCATCGACCGCAAATTCACCCACTGGGGAATACCCTCCGCCGGTCACCTGGATGAACTTCCCATCGACCCACAGCCGCGTCACCGTCATCTCGTTCTGGGTCAGCGTCCCGGTCTTGTCCGAGCAGACGGTCGTCGCCGAACCCAGCGTCTCCACTGAGGACAGGCGCCGGATCAAGGCGTGGTGTTTGATCATCTCGCGCATTCCCAGCGCCAGGCTGATCGTCACCACGGCCGGCAAGCCTTCCGGCACCGCCGCGATCGCCAGGCTAACCGCCAGCAGGAACATATCCAGCGGGTCATATCCGCGCAGCATGCCAATCACGAATACAAGGCCGCATAGAGTCAGGGCTGCCCAGCCCAAGGTCTTGCCCAGCTGGTCCAGGCGGATCTGCAGCGGGGTCGGTTCCTGCTCCACGGACTGCAGCATCTCGGCGATGAAACCGATCTGGGTAAACATACCCGTGCTCACCACGATCCCTTTGCCCCGACCGTAGGTTACCAGGGTGCCCATGAAAGCCGTGTTCTTGCGGTCTCCCAAGGGGATGTCGGCTTCCAAACGTAAGGAGGCATCTTTTTGGACTGGCACCGATTCGCCGGTTAAGGCTGCTTCTTCGATCCTCAGGTTAATCGCTTCCAGCAGGCGGATGTCCGCCGGGACGTAGTTCCCGGCCTCCAGTAAAACGACGTCGCCAGGCACCAGCTCTAGAGATGGGATCACCTGCCGTGAGCCATTGCGGATCACATGTGCGTCCGGGGCTGCCAGCTTACGCAGCGCAGCAAGCGCCTGCTCCGCCCGGCGTTCCTGGATCACACCCAACGTGGCGTTCAGAACCACGATCGCCAGTATGGCCGCGGCTTCTACATATTCGCCAAGCACCGCCGAGATGATGCAGGCCACAACGAGCAGGATCACGACAAAATTATTGAACTGTTGCCAGAGCATCTGCCAGAAGGTGACAGGCGGCGCTTCTCTCAGCTGGTTGGGACCATACTGCTCCAAACGCTGGCTGGCCTCCTCCGTGGTTAACCCGGTATCGGCCGGCGTAGCCAGCTGCTCCAGGATCTCCTCTGCCTCCAGTGCATGCCAGGAATCGCGGTTACGGTCCGGGACAATAATATTAGGAGTAAATTTGTCTAGAGTTGCCATAGCTGCCTTTAATGATACCCCAAATTATTGGCAATGATAAATCAGCGAGTTATCGTCCTTGTAGGTTGGCCGGCGTGAATTATAGCCGCTTTCCACTTGATTCCGCGATCTTACCTTCAAGCCAGACACCAACCTAGAGTGATTTCGGCCCATGCACCCCAAGCGTGACGGCAAGTTCGATATCCGCGCTCCGGCTGGGACCGGTGATGAAGACCAGGTAATCTTCGAATTTTGCCTCCCGATCTGGGCCGGCTCGAAAGGAACCAAAAGGATTATACAACCAAAATATAGGACATACAAACCTGGAATGCAGTACATTGTAGGACAAGTCAAGAAAGTCCCCGGGGACCTCCAACCCCCGCCGCTGGCATGCTATAATTCGCATGCGGCTCTCCGGGAACCACATATCTGGAGGAGATCAAAGATACACAAGAAGGAGGGCTCTTCGGGAATTTCCGTGGCAATGGGTCAGATGTGGGGGTGTTGGGCGGGCTCCGCCCGCCCA
>DASWHG010000018.1:0-2745 GCA_036393315.1 Anaerolineales bacterium
ACGGGCTGGCAGGGTAAGTCTCAAGGTAAGACCTCCGAGGGGTATTCAGTTTCGATTGAAGGGAGTGCTGCTCTGGCGGGAGAAGTATATCACTCTTAATATTCGATTCGGGCGGTCATCCCCCAGCGCAGCTCTGGATGGTTGCCGGACAAGGTAATCTCAGCGCTGTAGATAACCTCATCGTCATTCTCTTGATAAACCCAACTGGTCGATTCGACCTGCCCGTTTAAATCCAGGTCCGGCAGGGCATCCAGGCGTACAACCACCAGCTGTCCGACCTGAAGCCGCGAGACCTCGCTTTCTTTGAGTTCCTCGATCTCTACCTTCCATCTGGTAACGTCCGCCAGCACCAGCACCGGTTCTCCCCGGCTAGCCCACTGGTTTGCCCTGCCCGGGACCGAGACCACGATCCCGGCGAACGGGGCTGTCAGCTCGCCCTCTGCGAGGGAGGCCTCGGCCGCCTGCAAGGCTTTCTCTGCGGCCGACAGGCGCGCCTGTGCCAGGGCCAGGTCCTCGGCGCTCGGGCCATGGAGAAGTTTATCCCGCTCTCGAGCGGCCTGCTCGACCCGGGCATCGGCGACCCGCAGATCGGCTTCGGCCTGCTGTAGATCGATCTCGTCGACCGGTTCAAACAGGTCTTTGTATTTGTCAACCGAGTCGGCGTACTTTCGCTCGGCCTGGGCGACCTGCTGGGATAACAGGGCCAGGTTCAGCCGGAATTCCCGCCGAGAGAGAAAATACCAGGCCGGGTCCCGGCGGTTGTTCCACAGTTTCTCGGCTTTTTCCATGTCCTGGCGCGCTTTCTGTAATCCTAATTCGGCCAGCTGCATGTTGGCATAGGCCTGCTCGATCCGTAACAGGGAGGCCGGCTCTTTCATTTGGCTGACTTTCCACCCGGCCTTCTGCTGCACTTCTCTGGCCTGGGCCAGCGTGTACCCGGCCTGGGCCAGCGCGGCACCGGCGTTCCGGTGGAGAGCGTCGATGGCCTGTTGGGCGGCCAGCAGCTCGAGCTGGGCGGCCGCCACCTGGGCGACATCGGCCTCTGAGCCTTTCATGCGGGCCAGCGCTGCCCCGGCCGGCACGCTTTGCCCTTCCTCCACCAGGATCTCGGCGACGCGGCCGCCGGTGGGGAAAGACAGGTACACCCAGCGCTGCGGGACGACGCGGCCCTTGAGCGGCAGGCTTTCCGGGGCCGCCTGTTCATCTAAAGCACCCGCGTCCTGGGCTTCGACCGGTCCGGAAGTCGCGCCAGACAGCCCGAAGGCGGCGAGCAAAAGTACAGCCGCCAACAGGAGTGGGTTCAAGCGCTTGAGCATCATCCAATCCATCTTTGCTTCAAGACCCAGGTCCTACGGGCCGTTTGAACCCTCAAAGTGAGCAATGGCGGTCATACCCCAACGCAGCCGCGGGTCGCTTTCCGCCAGGCGGATGCGGACGGTGTAGGTGACGTCGCCGAATTTCTCCACGTAGATGTCGCCGATCGACTCGACGACGCCGGCCAGTTCCAGGTCCGGCAGGGCATCGAAGGTGAGGCGCACTTCCGTTCCAACGTTCACACGCGGCACCTCGATTTCCGTCAGGTCCTGCGTCTCCACGATCCACCCGGAGAAATCTGCCAGCAAAGCGGCCGGTTGCCCCGGGGCAATCTGCTCGCCGGTTTTCAGGTTCAGCTGCGCGATCAGCCCGGCGAAAGGCGCTTTCAGTTCCGTATCGTCGAAGGCGACCTGTGCGGCTGCCAGGGCGGTCTCCGCTGCCCGCAGGCGGGCCTGGGTCGAGGCCAGGTCGTCCGGATTGGGGCCGTCTTTCACCTTCTCGTACTCCTGTTCGGCCAGGGCCAGCTGAGCCTCGGCCAGCGATAGGCTGGCTTCCGCGACGGCCATGTCGATCTCGCTGGCATTTCCTTCCAGGTTGTTGAGCAGGCGCACCGCGTCGTCGTAGCGCTGCTGGGCTTCGGCCAGTTTCGAGAGCAGGGTGGCCCGCACCAGGTTATCTTCAGACTTGTTCTCGTAAGGTTCGAAGTCTTTCCTGGCCTGCTCCAACTCGTCTCTCAACAGGACCAAGGTCGCCGAGGCCGAGTCGATGTCCGTCTGCCGGCTGCCGCTGATCATATTCTCCAGGCGGTGATTGGCCTGGCGGACCGCTTCGCGCGCGTCTGCCAGGTTCTTTGCGGCTCCGGCCGTGTTCACCTCCGAGTTCTCCTCCAGGTCATTCAGGGCCTGCCGGGCATTGACCAGCTCGAGCTCGGCATTGGCGACCGAAGAAGCATACTGGTCCCGTTGGTCCAGGCGGGCGATCACCTGCCCCGGTTGGACCTGCCCTCCTTCCTCGACGAGCACTTCAGCGATCGTTCCGCCTGTGTTGAAGGACAGGTTGACGTATTCCTGCGGGACAAGCCGTCCTTCGCCGACCATCCCGAGCGCCTGGGTGACCAGCGGGACGGGCGTGACCGTGCTGCTCGCCGCCCGGGGCAAGGTGCTGCAGCCGGCCCCGAGGATGGCCAGCGCGGCGAGCAGGGTGGGGTAAATCAATCTCTTCTTGTTCAATTTCATTCTCTCTATCAAGACATAAATCCAACTGCGAAAGTCCTCGCTTGCATCATTCGTAAGATAAGACTTCGCGGATGGTCTGGCTGGCCGCGTTGCGCGCCGGCATTACGCTCGCCAGGATGGAAAGGGCGACCACCACGGCCAGCCAGATCAGAAATCCGGTGGGCGGGAAACCTGGCTGGGAAGGCGATCCAAAAAC
>DASWHG010000019.1:0-3744 GCA_036393315.1 Anaerolineales bacterium
GATGACGTAGAAAGCTGCTAGCCTCTCGTCCCTACGCAAGAGCAAGAAAACGAGATTGCTTCGCAAAGATCGCTCGCAACGACATGACCTTTGGATGTCGCTGCGAGGAGCGTTCTCCGCGACGAAGCAGTCTCACTACCCGTCGAGAGGAGGAGCGTGCGCCGCTTCGCTTATACGCAAAGAACGCTAAGCGCAGCAGCGCACGCTCGCAGCGACATATCCAAGGCGTTTCTTCCAGAAAGAAATGCGCGGAGCGCTGTGGAGATACTCGCAGCGACATCCAAGGGTCATGTCATTAGGAACGTAAGCCTCCTCGCCGCGATATTTTAGGCTCATATCATTAGGAAAGGGTTTAGCGTAATAAGAGGGAACTCCATGAGCGATTATTTCCAGGCACTCGATACCATCAAGACGAAATCCGGCGATTACCGGATCTATCGCCTGGCGAATCTGGAACGCCAGGGACTCACCAGGATCGATGAACTGCCGTTTTCCATCCGGATCATGCTCGAATCGGTGCTGCGACAGGCAAACGAACGTGAAATAACCCGGCAGGACGTCGCCAACCTGGCCGGTTGGCAGCCCAACCCGGCAGCTCGCCCGGCGATGCCCTTCAGGCCGGCCCGAGTCATCATGCAGGATTTTACCGGCGTCCCGGCAGTGGTGGACCTGGCGGCGATGCGCTCCGCCATGGCCCGCCTTGGAGGCGACCCGAGCAGGATCAACCCGTTGGTGCCGGTCGACCTGGTGATCGATCACTCCGTCCAGGTGGATTTCTTCGCCTCGCCGGATGCACTCCAGCGCAACGCGGAGATCGAATTCCAGCGTAACCGCGAGCGCTACGAGTTCTTGCACTGGGGCCAACACGCCTTCGACAACTTCCGGGTCGTCCCGCCCGCGACCGGGATCGTCCACCAGGTCAATCTGGAATACCTGGCCGCCGTGGTGATCTCCAGCGAGATGGAAGGTGGGCGGGTGGCCTACCCGGATACCCTGGTCGGGACCGACTCGCACACAACGATGATCAATGGCCTGGGGGTGGTCGGTTGGGGGGTCGGCGGGATCGAAGCCGAAGCCGCCATGCTGGGCCAGCCGATGGACATGGTCACCCCGGATGTAATCGGGTTTAAATTGTACGGCGGGCTGCGGGAGGGCGTAACAGCCACAGACCTGACCCTGACCGTCGTCCAGATGCTGCGACAGAAGGGCGTGGTCGGCATGTTCGTAGAATTCTACGGGCCCGGCCTGGACTCGATCTCCCTTCCGGACCGCGCCACGATCGCGAATATGTCTCCGGAATACGGCGCGACCATCGGCTTCTTCCCGGTCGACGAGGAGACCCTGCACTACCTGCGCCTGACCAGCCGTCCTGACGAGCTGGTCGATCTGGTCGAAAGATACTGCAAGGAGCAGGGCCTGTTCCGGACTGCTAAAACCCCGGACCCGCTGTTCACCGATACCCTGGAGCTCGACCTGAATACGGTTGAATCCAGCCTGGCAGGTCCGAAACGGCCTCAGGACCGGGTTTCATTAGGTGAGATGAAGCGCTCGTTCCGCCTGGCCCTGACTGCCTCACGAAGTGAGCGTGGTTTCGAGCTCAGCCTTTCCGACCTGGAGCGGACTGCGCCCTTGGGAGGCAACGGCAGCCTGACGGAGATCGGACACGGCTCGGTCGTCATCGCGGCAATCACCTCCTGCACCAACACCTCCAATCCTTCCGTGATGCTCGGCGCCGGCTTGCTGGCAAAAAAGGCCTACGAGCGCGGCCTGCGTCCGAAGCCTTACGTCAAGACCAGCCTGGCCCCCGGATCGCGGGTGGTCACCGAATACCTGGAAAAAGCCGGCCTGCTCGAGCCGCTGGCCGAGCTCGGCTTCAACCTGGTGGGTTATGGCTGCACCACCTGCATCGGCAATTCCGGCCCTCTGCCGGGAGAAGTGGTCAAAGCGATCACCAGCGCCGACCTGGTGGCAGCGGCGGTCCTCTCTGGGAACCGCAACTTCGAAGGACGGATCCATCCATACGTCAAAGCGAACTACCTTGCCTCTCCACCCCTGGTGGTGGCATATGCCCTGGCGGGAACGGTCGATATCGACCTGGTAAACGATCCGATCGGTGTAGATCGGGAGGGACAGCCCGTTTACCTGCGGGATATCTGGCCCAGCAACCAGGAGATCCGCGAGGTTGTCCTTCAATCCGTCTTGCCGGAGATGTTCAAAGAGAGGTACGCCGACGTTTTTACCGGCAACGAGGTCTGGAATTCCATCCCTCACGGGGAAGGCGACATTTATGACTGGAACCCAGAATCGACCTACATCCAGGAACCGCCGTTCTTCGAAGACCTGACCCGAGAGCTGCCTCCCCTCCAGCAGATCAGCAGAGCACGGGCGCTCGCTGTCCTGGGCGATTCCATCACGACGGACCACATTTCACCTGCCGGCGCGATCCCCGCAGATAGTCCCGCAGGGAAGTTCCTGCTCGAGCGCGGGGTGGCCGTGCGTGAATTCAACTCGTACGGCTCCCGGCGAGGAAACGACCGCATCATGACGCGCGGCACCTTCGGCAACATCCGGTTAAAAAACCTGCTGGTGCCGGAGGTCGAGGGCGGATATACCCTTCACCTGCCGGATGGCCGGATGACGACGATCTTCGAGGCTGCCGTGCAGTACCGGGCCGAGGGCGTCCCATTGGTTGTCCTGGCTGGTGCGGAATACGGAACAGGTTCCAGCCGTGATTGGGCCGCGAAGGGGACCATGCTTTTGGGGGTGAAGGCGGTGCTGGCCAAGTCCTTCGAGCGGATCCACCGCTCCAACCTGGTGGGGATGGGGGTGCTGCCCCTGCAGTTTCTCCAGGGAGAGGGCGTAGAAGAATTGGGCCTGACCGGCCGCGAAGTCTTCACGATCCAGGGTCTAAGCGACGAGATCCAGCCGCAAGCCTCCGTTACCGTAATCGCTGAGAAAGAAAACGGCGAGCGGGTGGAATTTTCTGCGATCGCTCGCCTGGATACACAGGTCGATGTGATCTATTACCGGAACGGCGGCATCCTCCACACCGTGCTGCGAAATATGCTCGCCTCGTAGGATCGCAACCAACGTTCGGAGATGTATGCGTAGGGGCGGGTCTCCATGGTAGGCATCGGTATTATGGTGACCTTGGTTCTATCCGGTAAAAAGCGTAGGGGCGGGTCTCCATGGTGGGCATAGGTGCTGGGGTAACCAGGGTTTTATCTGGCAATGAACCATTGCAAATCTGGCAGACCCGCCCCTACGCGCGCATCTGGTGATATCATTCGTTAACAAACCGAGAATCCGGCGAGGACCTCCAAATGAAATACGATCCAAAAATCCATCACCGTCGGTCGATCCGGTTACAAGGTTACGATTACAGCCAACCCGGCGCATACTTTATTACCTCGGTTACACACAACAACGAATACCTCTTCGGCGAGGTCCACGATGGGAAAATGCACCTGTCAGCGGCAGGGAAAATCGTACAACGCGTCTGGCTGGATCTCCCTCAGCACTATCCAAACGTATGCCCGGATTCATTTTGCATCATGCCAGATCACATTCACGCCATCATACAAATCCAACCGTTGGAGGGTGGCGGGAAGGCGCCACCCTTGTATGAGATCGTGCGCGCCCTTAAAACGTTCTCTGCAAAGAGGGTCAATGTGCTGCGGAAGATGACCGGCCAGCCAGTGTGGCAGCGGAACTACTACGAGATAGTCTGTACGCAAATGACAA
>DASWHG010000020.1:0-13376 GCA_036393315.1 Anaerolineales bacterium
CGCCTATTGATGATCCTGGCATACGCTTACCCTCAGTTTGAAGCTTTCGTTCTCTACGACGCAGACGGCTCATCGCTGGCAAGCACCCACGAGACGTACATGAGTGTATCGATCGCCGGAGACCCGGATTACGAGAACGTCCGCCGTAACCTGCAACCGGACATCCAGGTCTTGCTCTCGCCAATTCTAGGGCGCCCGGTCCTGCGCTTTACCATGCCGGTATTGGATCCAAGTGGAAGCCTACTGGGCCTGGCGACCTCCGAGATGGACATCTCTACGACCGCCGCGGAGTTGAGCAACCAGGGAGCGGTAACGTCCAGCCAGGTTTACCTGGTCGACGAAATGGGCCGGGTGATCGTCCACCCGTATACTAGAATAGTCGCCTCGTTCCAGGAGCTGTCTTCCGGCCCGGTCTTCGAGGCTTTAATGGGAGACCCTGCAACCGACGTTGGCTCCCTGACTTACCAGACTGCCGGAGAAGAACACCTGGCAGGCTATGCCCGTGTGCCCGGTTCAAGGTGGGGGGTGATCGTGGACCGTCCGGCGGCGGATGCCCTGGAGGGGGTGTACAACGCCCGGGATGAGGCCTTTGGACTGCTGCTGCTGTTCTTGATGGCAACTTCACTGGCCGGCGTGTTCCTCGCCGGTTGGCTGACTGGTCCATTGACCGCCCTGTCGGAGGCGGTCGGGGGCCTGACCGAGGGGCAGGACACCCTCCCGCTGCCCCGGACGGATTTCATCGAAGTCCAGAACCTGGTGGCTGCCTTTGGGCAGCTGCGCGTGCGGCTGGCCGAACGCACCGCCGAGCGCGAGCGGGCCCTTTCCAAGCTTAACCAGGCCCGGAACGAGCTGGAGCTGCGTGTCGCCGAGCGCACCGCCGAACTTCGCCAGGTCAACCAGGAGCTCGAAGAGGCTAACCGGGAGCTCCAGTCAGCCAAGTGGGATCTGGAGTTCGAGCTGGCCGAGCGCAAGGAACTGGAGGAGCGGCTGGCTTACCAGGCCCTGGTCCTCGAGAACGTCCACGATGCCGTAATCGCGGCCGACGAGTATTACTGCATCACGGCCTGGAACCAGGGCGCCGAATTCCTTTACGGCTGGCGCGCCGATGAGGTGCTCGGCCGGCGGATCGACGAAGTCTTGCATAACCCGGATCCCGGCGACGGGGCCAGCGCCTCGTTCTTCGTCGAGAGCGGCGATTCGCTCGGGGACGTCCTGCACTATCGCCAGGACGGCCGCCCGGTCTACGTGACCGGCAACACCATCACCTTGCTGCGGCCCGAGGGCGGCATCGGCGGTTACGTTGCCACCAACCGCGACGTCACCGCCCGCAAGCTGGCCGAACAGGCCTTGCAGGAGAGCGAGGGCCGCCTACGGACCGTGCTCGAACACCTTCCGGCCGGCGTCTGGCTGACGGATGCCCGGGGGAAGATCGTGTACGGCAACCCGGCTGCGCAGGAGATTTGGGGCGGCGCGCGCTTTATGGGCATGGAGGAACCGCCGAAGATCAACGCCTGGTGGGTGGACAGCGGGGATCCCATCCGACCGCACGAATGGGCCTCCACCAGGGCAATCCGGCGCGGCGAGACCAGCCTGAACGAGGTGATCGAGATCGAATTATTTGACGGCAGCCACAAGGTTATCCACAACTCGGCCGTACCGATTGTGGATGGCCGGCAGGAGATCCTGGGTGCGGTGATCTTGAACGAGGATATCACCGAGCGCCGTACAGCGGAGGTGGCCCTGGCAGAGAGTGAAGCACGCGAGCGCGCTCGCGCCGCCGAACTGGAAGCCCTTATGGACGCTGTCCCAGCCGTCGTCCTGATTGCCCGCGACCCGCAGTGCCGGGTGATCACCGGCAACCGCTTCGCCTACAACTTGCTGCGCCTGCCTTACGGGTCGAACCAATCCTTGACCGCCCTCGAGGGTGAAGCACCGGCCGGCTATCAACTGTATAATGAGGATGTCGAAATGCAGGCCCATGAACTGCCCATGCAGATCGCCGCCTCGACCGGCGTGGAAGTCAACGATACCAGGCAAAAAGTGGTGTTTGAGGATGGGGAGGTCCGCTACATCTTTGGCAACGTCGCCCCGCTGCTGGACGATCGAGGCCGACCGCGCGGTGCGATCGGCGCCTTCGCCGACATCACCCGCCTTGTGGAGGCCGAACACTCGGCCAACGAGTATGCGGCTCGCCTCGAGCGCAGCAATCGCGACCTGGAGGACTTCGCTTTCATCGCCTCCCACGACCTGCAGGAGCCTCTGC
This sequence comes from Anaerolineales bacterium, assembly GCA_036393315.1. Lineage (GTDB taxonomy): Bacteria > Chloroflexota > Anaerolineae > Anaerolineales > UBA4823 > DASWHG01. The sequence goes on from DASWHG010000020.1 coordinate 2,264, forward strand.
GCAAGGTGAAGGCCTTCAGTGACCTGCTGCAGCTGAACTATGGACAGCAGCTGGGCCCGGCTGGATGTGACTTCCTGGAGCGCATGCGCGACGCCTCCGACCGGATGAAGGAAATGATCGACGACCTGATGAGCTACTCGCGGGTGGCCACCCAGCCGCGCACCTTCGCCCAGGTCGACCTGAACCAGGTGATTCGCCAGGTGATCGCCGACCTGGAGGTCAGCCTGCACCAGAGCGGCGGGCAGGTGCAGTTCGAAGACCTGCCCGTCATCACCGCCGATCCGGTCCAGATGCACCAACTGCTGCTGAACCTGGTCTCCAACGGCCTCAAGTTCAGCCGCCCGGGCAGCCCTCCGGTCGTCAAGGTAAGCGCCTCGCTTGCACCCGGCGCGGATCTCCCTGTCGACTTGGCCGCGCCAGGCACCACTTCACGGAGTTATCTCCAAATCCGTGTAGAGGATAACGGCACCGGTTTCGAGGAGAAGTTCGTCGAGCGTATCTTCCAACCTTTCCAGCGCCTGCACGGGCGCAGCCAGTATCCAGGCAGCGGGATCGGGCTGGCGATCTGCCGGAAGATCGTCGAGCAGCATTCCGGCAGCATCACCGCCCACAGCTCTCCTGGGCAAGGCTCGACTTTCGTCATTTCACTACCTAACGATCAGATAATGGAAGGCTCAGAAGGTTGAGTGATCGAGATGACTTCTGCGAAAAACCACTCCCAACACTGGACGGTCCTGCTGGTCGAGGATGACGAAGACGATTACATCCTGACGCGCCACTGGCTTTCCGCCGCCAAAGGCAGCCGGTTCGATTTGAAATGGGCCAGCACGTACGAATCGGTTTTCACGACTCTGGCCTCCTCCTCAATGGACGCCATCCTGGTCGATTACGACCTGGGCGCTTACAGCGGCCTGGACATCGTCCGGGAGCTCGCCCGGATCGGCTGCCGCCTGCCTATTATCATGCTGACCGGCCGCGGCAACTACGAGATCGATCTGGAGGCCATGCAGGCCGGGGTGGCCGATTACCTGGCAAAGAGCGAGGTGACCCCGCAGCTGCTAGAACGCACCATCCGATACGCCATCGAACGCAAGCAGCGCGAGCAGTCCCTCCGGCAGATGAATGACGAACTCGAGATGCGGGTCAACGAGCGGACGGCTGAATTAACCCGCAAGAACGAGGCCTTGCAGGCCGAGATCGTCGAGCGCATGCGCATAGAGGCCGAGTTCGAAGAGCTCCAACGCCGGCTGATCAACAACGTGGAAGCTGAGCGCCTGAAACTCTCCCAGGAGCTGCACGATGGCCCCATGCAGGATCTGTACGGCCTGATCTACCAGCTGCAGTCTTTGCGTGGCAGCAGTGAATGGGAGGACAGTCAGGATGTGCTCGGCAGCCTGCAGGACACCATCCTGGAGGTGATCCAGACCCTGCGCGCCACCACAGGGGAGCTGCGCCCGCCTACGCTGGCCCCCTTCGGGCTCGAAAGGGCTATCCGTTCGCACTGCGAAACGTTCCGCCAGTCCCAGCCGGACCTGGAGATCAGGCTGAGACTGGCGGAGGATGGCCAGACCCTGCCGGAAGAGGTACGCTTGGCCCTGTTCCGCATTTACCAGATGGCGCTTACCAACGTAGCTCGCCACGCCCAGGCCAACTGGGTGGACATCCACCTCTCCCTGGACGCCGAGGCTGTGATGCTGGAGGTGAAGGATGATGGCCGCGGATTCGAATTACCCCGCCGCTGGCTCGATCTGGTCCGCAAAGGCCACTACGGGCTCGCCAGCGCTTCGGAAAGGGCGGAGGCGGTCGGCGGGCGGCTGCTGGTCGAGTCGCAGCCCGGCGCGGGGACAAGGCTCAAGGTCTGGGTGCCGCGGGAGATAGAAGATTAAATCTTCTTCAAACCCTCCTGAAATGAAAAGAAAAACCCCCTGGGGATGCCAGGGGGAGTATTTCCGAAAGGTCACCTGCGGTGTGATGAGGCTGCAATGGTCTGCGTTGATCGATGAAATGCGATGGCGGCGGCGGGGATGGTCGGTGTTGGTGTCGTGCGATGCCCAGGCTTCCTTTCTCGAACACACCTGCATTTTACAGCAAAGTCCCTTCCTGCGCACGTGTGTTATGTCATATATCGGATATGATTTATCTCCTATCCGGTGCTGGCGACCAGCCGATATTCGGTGAACGTGATCTCCCCCAGGTTCTCCGGATAAATGATCTCCGTAAAACGTTTAACCCAATCCGTCGACTGGTGGCGCTCGCGGGCCGCTTCGTTTTCGAATACGAAAAACGTCAAGAATCCGGTCTCGTCGTTCGCCTGCTGCAACGCCGTGTATATGCGGGTATCCGGCTCGTTCTGTTTCACCTGATCGACAAAATCCTTCAAGGCTGCCAGCACTTTCTCTTGTGAACCGGGCTTACATCTCCATTGGGCGGTCATGTAGATTGCCATTCGAGATCCTCCTCCGCGGGCTTGCCGAATTCGATGAAAATGGTTCGGTGATGACATATGGGTGCATCTCTGAAAATTCATGGAATTTAGCCGACCAGTGGCAAAGCGGCATAGTCGGTGGTTCCGCTGGGCTGCACAGTGCTCGATAAAGTCATTCCCTGCGTATTGCCCAAACGGATTGTTCTCGTCTTGAACTGGTTCGGCTCGTTTCGTACTTTAACAACTTGACAGAAATCGGCACTCCAAAGCGCCCAGGCGGAACGCCAGCGGTAACTTTGGATCAAGCTTCTCAAGGTCAAGATGGCTTGACCGCCGGTCTTGGTCCAGGTCATTCCTGAACGTTTCAAGCGTTGCGTTACCAGAGTTTTGCAACTGGCTTCCATCACGCCACTGGCGATGGGAAGGTTCTGTCGGATGTATTCGGCATAGTGCATGCGCTGCTGTTGATTACGGAAGTAGGTCAGTTCAGCTTCCAGGCGTTTGCGTTTATTGCCCTTGGCAAGGCTGCACTGGAAACGCAAGGTGCGGATGATGCGTTCTGTGCCATCCTCAGATTCTTTGAGCCAGGTTTTGAGGCGTTCGAAGTAATCCTTGCTTTCATGGGTGCTTTCACCCCAGGCTGCATCGCAGCCGTTTTTCAAGTGGTCACAGCCATGATAGAAATCCACGATTTCGATAGGAGCCTGAAGCGGTGCAGGCAGGTGGGACTCGATGTCTTTCATTAAGCGCCAGTTGTCCTTGGCGCCATCGGCTAGGTGAACCCGCACCAAATCGGGGCTCAAGGCCAGAATACTGCTGACTTCGGTCTCCAACTGCTGCTGCAAGGTCACTTTTTTGCTTTCTGGCATGCGGGCATAGCGCACGGTTTGCAGTCGTTCGGCCTCCTGGTCATACAAGGTCACTGTACCACAGCCCACTTCTTTGTATCCGGTCGGTCCGCTGGCGTGTTTGCCGGGTTGCTCTGCTTTCTCTTGCTTGTCAGCGCCTCGGATGGGCGCCATGACCCCATCCACAGAGATCGCCATGACCTTAGCGGCTGCCGAAACTGTCTCTTTCTGTCGCAACTGCGCTTCCCATTCCACACGATGGCTTTCCCAGTGTGGCGATAGCGCTTTGGCTAGCCGATCCAGACTGCTGCGCGAAGGCTGCATGTTGCCGATTTCCGCAAACAGCGCTTCACTTTCACCTGGGGTCAGATGGGCCATCGCAAACGCTCCCTGACGAGCCGCCCGCGGCGTGAAATAGCCACCGATTATCCCGCAGCGCAACTCCAGTGGACAGATCCCTTTGCCTTTTTCTGCTCCCGGATAGTACAAATGACGTTCTACCGAAACTCGACCCGCTGCCGTTAGATAGGTCTCAGGCAAGCTCTCGCCTCGACGATAAACTTTACTGCCCATCTCGATTTCTTCAACCGTTACATCGTATCGACCCAGTTCTTCACTCACCATCTCGCACTCGAATGCCATGACCAACGCATGTAAGTCTTGTTCAAAACTCTCGAAGTTGCCCATACTGGACAAACCGGTTTGTTCAGACCATTTTTCACGCCGCTTTTGGATGAATTCCGCAAGTTGCTGTGCGGCTCCACTATGCAAAAAGATGTCTGTGTGGCAAAATTCCATCGTAGCCTCCGTTTTCAGTAGCGCTTTTCATAGACCATCTACTTTTACGCGAGGCTACCTTTTTGTCAAGGACCACTTCTAATTTTCAGAGATGCACCCATAACATATTGTTGGCCGGGATCGGTTGGGTCTGGAATCCCAGCCGGGCAGCTTTTCACCGCTGATTTCTAATTTTCAGCGTTTTCCGCGTTCATCCGCGTCCAATCTCGATCCGGTCTGAGGAGTTACGGGGCTTGTCATGTTTCTCGTAAATGAGGATTCGATAACAAGAGATTTCGAATAAAGTTGCTGAGATTTCACTTTTCAGGTATCATCAGTTCGTTTCGACTTCACAGGAATTCATCCCTTTTAGGAAGGAACCGGCCCCATGTCCCAGCAGGAAATCGAGATCATCCTGGCCCGCCACCTGATCGAGTACCTGGCCCTGCCCATGTTTATCGTGGACCCGGACGGGGACATGCTCTACTACAACGAACCGGCCGAGGCGGTCCTGGGCATGCGCTACAGCGAGACCGGCATCCTGCCGGCTGCCGAGTGGTCGACCGTCTTCGAGCCCGTGGATTTGAATGGCCGCCCGCTCAATCCGGAAGATCTACCCCTTGTGATCGCCACGCTGAAGCGCCGGCCGGCCCACAGCAGCTTCTGGATCCGGGGGCTTGACTCGGTCCTGCGGCAGATCGAAGTGACTGCCATCCCGTTAATGGCCCAGGCCGGGCGCTTCCTGGGCGCGGTGGCGATTTTCTGGGAGGTCGAGAGTTGAAGGTGAAGCTCTGGGGGACGCGCGGCTCGCTCGCCTCGCCCGGGCCGGACACGATCCGCTACGGGGGCAACACCTCCTGCGTCTCCGTCGAAGGGTCCGAGGGCACCCTGCTCGTCCTGGATGCAGGCACGGGCATCCTGCGGCTGGGCCAGAGCACCCCGCCCGAGTTGGACCGCGTCCACATCCTGCTCACCCAGCTGCACATGGACCACATCCAGGGGTTGCCCTTCTTCGCGCCGCTGCGCCGCCGGGGAGTCGAGGTGCACATCTGGGGTCCGGCCAGCACGACCATCAGTCTCAGGGCCCGCCTGTTGCGCTACCTCTCACCGCCGCTCTTCCCGGTCAGCCTGCGCGAGATCTGGTCGGACATGCACTTCCACGAGCTGCCGGCCGGCATGGTCGAGATGGGCGAATTCCAGGTGGACGCCCAGCTGGTCATCCACCCCAATCCCACGGTCGGCTACCGGGTGATGGAGGGGGGCGCCTCGATCGTCTACCTGCCCGACCACGAACCGGCGCTCAGTGCCCGCCAGTTCCCCGATAGCAAGGAGTGGACCTCCGGCTACGCCCTGGCCGAGGGCGCCGACCTGCTCATCCACGATTCCCAATACACCCAGGAGATGTACCAGGCGCGGGTCGGCTTCGGCCACAGCAGCCTCGTGCAGGCCATGCAGTTCGCCGGGCTGGCGGAGGTCAAGCAGCTGGTCCCCTTCCACCACGACCCGATGCACGATGACGACATGCTGGACCAGTGGTTCGAGCGCACCATCGCCGAGATGCAGCCCGGCTACCGGGTGACTCCGGCCAGGGAAAGCCAGGTGTTCACCGTTGGGGAGGAGATCGGGAGGCACCAGCCTCCCGGGACGAGACCCTAAAGGATTTGGAATCCTTTAGGGTCTTCGGTTGCCGGAGGAGAAACCCCTACGGCTCTTCGGGAATTTCCTTGGCAATGGGTTAGACTTCCACTCTACCACGGCGAATCCTAAAGAGCCAATCCCTACTTGCTGATGATCGGGATGTAGGTAAAGGTCAAATAATCGATCAGGCGGCCCCAAAAACCGCTTGTCAGGGAGAAGACCCCGCCGGACATGCGTCCGGCGTCCGGCTGGCCGATCGTACCGCGCAGGGTATAGGTGCCACCCTGGCTGGTGCCGCCGCCGCTGTCGACCGTCCACCAGGAGATCGCGTAGCCGGAGTCGAGTTCGCCGGTTGCGGCACGGATGCCCGTCACGGCCAGGCCGGCCAGCAGCGCCACCAGGCACAGGGCGCCCACCACCATGAGGATTACCTTCTTGATCGCCATGATGGCCTCCTAGCGTAGGGTCACGAAGACGGGGATGGTATCCTTGCCTTCGACCGGCCCGGACAGGGCGATGCCGACCACCGGCGCGCCTTCCGTCACCAGCATGCCGTCGATCTCGCGGCTCGCCAGCGGGCGCACGGCCCCGGCAAGGGATGAGGCGGTCAGGCGTTCGCCGGGGTTGATGGCGGCAGCAGCATCCACCTTGACTTCGGCCACCCCGTAGACGACCAGCGAGACGTACTCCCCGGGCTGGGCTGCGCCCTCCGCGCTGAGCAGCACAAGTTCGGCCACGTCGTCCTTACCAGGGGCCTTCTGCAGCAACATCCGGCTCTCGACCACGCCGATCACCCCGCTGTAGGACTCGGCGTCGGCCAGGCGTACGAGCGGCGTGGGGGACCCGCTGCCGGGGATCGGATCGGCCACCCCGGCCACGGCCACCAGGTCTCCGGCCGAGAGGGAATCGGTCCCGGTGACCTGCGATACCAGCGAATAAGAGGCGACTACCACGTTCGCCGCGCTGATCTTATCCACCGTGTATAGCGCCCATTCGTTCGCTGCGTTGGCTGTATTCGGCCAGAGGCCGAAGGCGGTTACGCCGGGGCTCGGGATGTACACCCCGTAATTCGGATGATTGGCGCTCCCGATCTGGATGCCGTCGTCGGCTGCATCGAGAATCCTGAGGCCGTCCGTTCCGCTGTCGGGGATCTGTAAACCGCCGGTGTTCGGGACCGTGAGCCTGATGCCGCCGTTATAAAGATTCCAATCCCCGGTCGTGCCATTGTAGTAGGTCCAGGCTCGGAAGGATCCATTCGTGGCGTAGCCATAAAAGGGCCAGCCGGCCGCGTTGGATGTCTCCACGTACATGCCGCCGTATACGTTCGCGCCGCTGTCAGAGCGGATGCCGAATACCTCGTTGCCCGAGATGCGGAAATCCCGCCCGATGCCCATGAAAGGCAGGCTCTCGTCGATGTAGACGTTCGGCAGGTTCAGAGCGGCGGGCGCCGGGGTAATCTTCTGGCGGGGGGTCAGGGAAGTGTATGCGCCTCCGCTGCTGCCCGGGCGGACTTCGATCTGCAGCCAGCGCTCGCCGTCCGCAAAAGCGTTCTTACCGAAGTCCAGTTCGGCGCTGAAGAAGCCATCCTCAACGTCCAGGTCGTCCAGGGTCACCGTAGGGCCTACCTGCACGCCGGCCAGGGCGTCGTCGAACAGCAGGAACTGGAAGTCGTAGCTGCCGCTGGCCGGGCTGCCGTCGTCTTCCAGCTGGCCTTGGTAGGTGAAGGCGGTGCCGACCGCCGTCAGGGCGCCAGCCCTGGCCGGGCTGCTGCTGGCGCTGGTCCGGCCCGGCCAGGCGAAGACCAGCAGGGCAGCTGCCAGGAGAATGAGGACGATGAATTCGGGTCTTGCGAAATTGGACTTTTTCATGGCTGTCTCCTCTTGCGTTTGAACGAATTGGATTTGACCCAAACGGACTTGGCCCCAAATGGATTTGGCCTTATCTGCTGCCCGGCGCGAGCCGCGCCCGGTAAGCAGATTCCGAAGTAAGCGCCTGGTCACAAGAAGCCTGGCCACCAGGGGACTGGATGCCTGGGGTCCAGGTTGCCTGGCGCTACCCGCCGCCCGGAATTCGCGCGAGTTGGGACTGGCGCAGGCTTAGGCATAGGAGACCGCGTTCTCTAAAAATGCGCACCGCGACGGTAGGAATACACGCCTGGCCATCCCTGGACTTTCGGCGCCTGGAAGACTCCATTCGGTACACGCGAGCTCTTCGTCAAAACGCTCAGGACTTACGCGGTTGGTGGGAGGATGTGGGTGTTTGGGCGGGCATCGCCCGCCCAAACACCCACAATTTTCTCCTGAACTGCGTAACTCCAAACGGTTATGCGATTGCGTACAGCTATATTCGGAGTAATTGGGTTAATCTAATAGGGATTATAGCGGAAGGTGGAGAAGTAAGCAAGCTGGAATGAGTATGATACGGGGATTTTTACGCGATGAGATGGGGGAAAGCACCCCGACTTCCACCCTACCCTCCCAGCGCCTCTGCCAGGCGGGTAGCAATCGTATAGGCGATCTGCAGGCCGAGGTCAGGCTGGTCGCGGTTGGCGATGGCCGCCGCGGTGATGCGTCTCCCTTGGACGTCGGGGAGGACCAGTGCCCCGGCCGAGTAGCCTGGTCCGCCTCCGCCGTGCCCGGCCAGCAGGCCGTAGGGCGAGCCCGGGTCGAGCATCAGGCCCAGCCCGTAGGAGGGCTCCCGGAAGAGCGGGTGCTCCGACGGTACGCGCACCGCCTCGGACGTGACCCTAAAGGATTTGGGATCCTTTAGGGTCTTCTCATCTCGGTACTTCTCATCTCGGGTCACCTCATCTTCCCGCCCCCCCGACGTGGCCCGAAAGAATTTGGGATCCTTTAAGGACTTCTTAGTCCCGGACTTCTTAGTCCCGGACTTCTTAGTCCCGGTCTTCTCGCCGAACAACGCATCAAATATCCGGCCTGTCTCGAGCGCGGTCGATACCACCACGCCGTGCGAGACCCAGCCGGGATGGTAGATTCGGGAGACGTCCTGCAGCGAGCCGTCTGGGCTGAAGAATGCGCTGTAACCGGGGGCCAGGACGCCGGCGTCCGCCACGTCGCGGGCGGCGAAGGTCTGCCGCTGGCCGGGCTGCCGGAAGATCGCCCGGTCAAGAGCGGTTTGCAGGGAGCCGCCCGTGGACCTTTGGAGCACCAGCCGCACGAGCAGGTAGCCAATGTTGGAGTAGCCCCAACCTTCGCCAGGCGGGAACGCCAGGCCCCGCGGCAGGGTCGCCGCCAGGAATTCCGCCGGCGTCCAGGGCTGGGCAAGATGTTCTTGGATCGCGTCATGGTACGCGCTCAGGCCCCCGTAGTCCGGGATGCCGCCGGTGTGGTTGAGCAGCTGCCGGACCGTGACCGGCCTCTCCAGCGGCAGCCCAGGCAGGTAGTCCTGGACCGGGCCGTCCAGGTCGATCTGCCCCTGCTCGACCCGCTGCAGGACCGCGGCCGCCAGCAGGCTCTTGGTCAGGTTATAGATGTAGAACTGTGCATTCGTATTGAGAGGGATCGTGCGTTCGAGATCCTTGAAGCCAACCCCCCGGACGAAGACCGGCTGTCCGTCCAGCAGCAGGGCGCAGCCGGCCCCGGGCGTCGCGGCCTCCTTTAGCAGCCCTTCGACCTCCTCGCCCAGGAGCCGGGCCAGCTCCGGCTCGTTCTGAATGCTTGCCTCCTCAAACGTCATCCCCACCTCTCGCTGTCATTCTCGCTGTCATGCTGAACGTCCGATTGCGCACAACCCCTCTCAGCGGAAAATGCCTTTCCTCCGCAATCGGCGGCGTCGCTTCGCTTAGCGGAGTGAAGCATTTCACCCATCGCCCGCTGTCATGTTGAACGGAGTGAAGCATCTCACCCACCTCTCGCTGTCACGCTGAACGGAGTGAAGCATCTCACCCACCTCTCGCTGTCATGCTGAACGGAGTGAAGCATCTCGCTAGATCGTCTCCCGAGATTCTACATCGCATAGGGCGCTCCTCAGAACGACAGCCTTATGTTCTGCCATGAGTAGGAGCTGAGGTGCTGGCCGCTCTTTTCCAGCACCTGAGTTACGAAGAACCTCCTCGACCGGACCACAAGCGAGATCCTTCGTTGCCGGCCGCTTTCTCCACCATGGAATCCGGATGCGCCGGGAGAGGCGCGCCAAAGGCCGGGCAACAGGGGCTAGTTTAGCCGAAGTCCGCCCCCCTGTCGATAGTTCTTTTCGAGATGGGGGAAGTGCCCATATTCGTCTTGGGGCAACGTCTAAAACCAGTCGGCGAAGGCCGGCTTCGTGAAATTTGTAGCTGCGACTTTAGTCGCTAGCGTCCCTCTGGACCACTTTTTCCCTATTGACTCTCAAGTTACTTGAGGCTGTATACTCATAGGCGAAGGTCTTCATCAGCCAGCCTTGCAAGGAGCATGAAGTGATGATCAGAATCGGGATCTTTTCAAGGATCAGCCAGGTGCCGGTTAGCACGTTAAGGTATTACGACGCAGTTGGTCTAATGAAGGCGGCATACATCGATAACTATACCGGTTATCGTTACTATACGATTGATCAACTCTCCCGAATACACCGTATCCTTGCTCTGAAGGAAATGGGTCTGTCTCTTGAAGAAATCCAAAAGATGCTGGAGGAAGCTCTGCCGATGACGGAGCTGCGAGGGATGCTGCGCTTGAAGCAGGCCGAATTACGCCAGCAGTTGCAGGAGGAGACAGAACGTCTGAATCGGCTGGAAAACTGGCTGAATCAAATTGAACAGGAGGAATCTATGCCAGAGTATGAAGTGATCGTGAAGAAAGTTGAGCCCATAAGTGTGTTCTCTATACGGGACGTGATACCCGACTACCCGGATCAGGGGGCTTTGTGGGATGAGCTGGACGCTGCGCCACCGAGATCCCACCTCTCCCCTCAATCTCACGTTGGGTGATTTCGTATTGACAATTCGGATCAATTGGATAGTAATACTGTTTGTTCTGTTCCCGATCAGGAAGCCTGTTTGGGTGGCCAAGCAAGGATTCGTTCCTCATTTGTTTATAAAACAAATAATGAAGGAACGAATACCCGGAGCAGCCCAATCCTTCTTCGCCTATAATTAGCCCACACCCGGTCCTGAACCGGGCCCTTTTCAGGAGATGAATGATGGGCAAACGGCTCTCAGAATGGCTGCATAACCTTTCCCGCGGCTGGGTCGTGATAGCAGCCGCGCTGGCCATCCTGGTTTTCATTGCCCTGGTGGCGCCTGGCCAGGCCGCCCAGGCCGAAGCCTACACCGGGGACGCCGGTTCACCGGACCTGTCCCTCTTCTACTCGGCAGAGGACCTTTACCATCTCGCAGAGGTGTACGGCGAGCGCGGGCGGGAGGCCTACGTCCGCGCTCGCTTCACCTTCGACCTGGTCTTCCCGGTGGTGTACACCCTCTCCCTGGCGACCG
>DASWHG010000021.1:0-3447 GCA_036393315.1 Anaerolineales bacterium
GCCACGACCAGGGTCAGGCTGGCGGCTGTCCAGCGCCCACCGGCAAATAGCCCAATCAACAGCGGGCTGAACAAGAAGACCCACGAGCCGTGATCGGAAGGTAGGGCGACGTGGCGGCGGAAGAGGTTCGAGTTTTTGATCGCTTGTTCCATTTCAGAAATTTGGGAGAGAATGGCGTTACGATGCCGGGGTCCTACGTCTTGATAGCAAGTCGAGCGCCAGGTAGACGAGCAGGGCAAGGATCAGGTTCGCCAGGATGCTGAGCATGGTGATGCGCGGGCCGGTCGATTCGAACAGCTGCCCGATGAACCACGGCAGGGTCATCCCCCCGGCCCCTGCGCCGACGAAGAACCAGCGGGTTACCTGTCCGGTGATCGCCAGGCGGCGCTCCGCCAGGGTCAAGGTGATGGGGAAGATGGAGGCCATGAACAGGCCGCAGCCGATCGCGCCGGTCCAGACGACCGCCAGCGTGTTGGGTCCCCACAGGATCAAAGCCAGGCTGGCCAGGCAGCCTAACAGGTCGGCGAGCAGGATCGTCCCAGGTTGGAAGCGGGCCGCGATGGGGATCGCCAGCAGCCGGCCGACCGTCAGCGAAAGCCAGAAGGCGGAAGTCAGGTAGGCGGCTCGCGTCGTGGCTGTGGCCCCTTCGACCAGTCCCATAGCCACCGTATAAGAAAAAATCCAGCCGCCAAAACTGACCTCTGCACCCACGTACAGGAGAAAGAAAACGGCGATCAGGGCTACAAAAAGCGAACTGGCGCGGCTCGCTCCTTCATCCCCCGTAGCGACCTGGTTACGCGGGCTGGGCAGGCGGAGCAGCCAGAAGGCGACCGGGAGCATCAGGATCGCCATCCCCCAGAACCCCCAGCGGATGCCCCCGCCCTGCAAGATGGCCTGGGCCAGGATGATCGGCGCCAGGAAGGCCCCAAAACCGAAGAAAAAATGCAGGCCGTTCATGTAGGGCCCAACCTGGCGGCGGTGCACCCATATCAGCAGGATGTTGCCGCCAATATCCAGCGCGCCCTCTGCCACGCCAAGGACGAACAATAACCCAGTCAATAACCACAGCACCGGGATGGCAGGGACAAGCATCATCATCAAGGCCATGACGAGAAGCACGCCGGCAAGGATCGGGTGCCCTGGCAGCCGGTCGAAGAGCCGCCCGCCCTGCAGGGAGCCGAGCAGGTAGCCCAGAGAGCGCCCGGTGAACAGGAAGCTGATCTCGCTCAGCTGGGTGCGAGTCTGGGAGGCCAGAAAAGGCAGGCTGGGGCCGAGCATGGAGGCGGCCAGGCCCAAAGCGATGAATGCGGCGTAGTACGCCAGGGTCTTCGACATCCGGCCGTTTCGCTCAACGGCTGCGGCATCTTTCGTGGTTGAAACCTGCATGTATCTCCTCAGTTTGTGCTGACGGCAGCGCGGTTAAAGAACCCGCTGACGTGCTTACAGGGACTTCCCTAAGAATTGACCGGACGGTTTAGACTGCATTATCCCATGGATTGTGGGAAGAATCACTCGACCAGGGGGACGATCAGCACCGGGCGCGAAGTGCCGGCGACGATCTGGGTGGCCAGGTCTGTCCAGCGGACCTGCTGGAAGTTTCTTGAAGCGGGCGCACCGATCACGATCAGGTCATAATCACCAGATTCGGCTTCGTTCAGGATCCCTACCAGGGGGGGCAGGTTTTCCTTGATCTTGATCTCGCTCTTGACCCGCAGCGCTTCGAGCGAGCGCTGCGCCTGTTGCAGATGGCGCTCGACTGATTTTACTTCGCGGGGCATCGACTGGGGCCGGCGGACGTGTAGGACTGTGGCTGCTGCCCCGGTCCGCCGGGCCAGGCGCCCGCCAAAGCGCACGTCGGCTTTTCCGGGTTCGCCAACCGCAGTGCAGATCAGGATGCGATCGATCCTGGTGCGCGGATCTTTGACGAGCAGCACAGGCACAGCGGCCAGGTTCAAGACCTGCCGGGCGGTCGATCCGAGGCCGCTGGAGCCGGGGCTGAAGTTCCCCTCCTGCCGGCCAATGACCACGACTTCGTGGTGGCCATCCTGCGCCTCCATCAGGATCTCGTGGGCGCTCGAACCCTGACGAACTCGCGTATCGACCTGTTGTCCCAGATTCGGAAAATGCCTGCGTCTTAACACCTCCAGTGCATCTCGGGCCGCGTTCAGCTCCTCGCCGCGCTCGATCACCGTGAGCAGCGTGGTAGGACCCGCCGCAGCCTCTGACAGCCGAGCGCCGAATGCAAGGGCTGCCTCCCCCCCAGGGGAGTCGTCGGTGCAGATCAAGACCTTCAGCCCGGTAGGATTCAATACGTGGTAATCACGTATGCCGATCCGAAGGGTTTGGTCTACCTGAAGGTCGTCGCCCTCGGCTGAAGCAGGCTGGAGCGCTTCGACGTGGGTCAGCCGTTGCCCGTAGACCGGGGGCGGGGCGACAGGCCGGACGCCCTGTAAGCCGTCGACCTCCAGGCGGATGCGCTGCTGAGAGCCGGCGAAGACGCGCTGGATCGCTCGGCCTTCCGCCAGCGCCCGGACGTCGCCGCGAGACTTGAAGGGCTTATCCTGCAATACGACCGTTTCAGGCCGGAACAGGATGCGCACCGGTGCGCCTTCGTCGTGAACGGGTGCTCCAGGCGGGAATGGCAGGGAAGTCGCACCCAGTCGAATCTGTCCTTCCTGTGCCCGGCCGACCAGCACGTTCCCACCGCCAATGAAAGTTGCCACGAATTCGGTCTTTGGCCGGTGGTAAAGCTCTTCCGAATCGCCGACTTCGATCAAACTGCCGCGCTCGATCACGCCGATGCGGTCGGCCAGCTCGAAGGCTTCTTCCTGGTCGTGCGTCACCAGGATGGTGGTTACCCGCAGCTGGCGCTGGATTTCCTTCAAGGATTCGCGCAGCTGTACCCGGATCTTGACGTCGAGTGCGCCGAAGGGTTCATCCAGCAGGAGCACAGTAGGCTGGTAGGCCAGGGCGCGGGCCAGCGCGACCCGTTGGCGCTGCCCTCCGGAAAGCTGGTCGGGGTAGCGCGCCCCCAGCCCTGCCAACCCGACCAGCTCCAGCAGTTCGTCGCTGCGCTCCCGTCGCTTTGCGAGCGGGCTCTTGCGGATGCGCAGGCCGAACTCGATGTTCTCAGACACCGTCATGTGGCGGAAGATGGAATAATTCTGGAAAACGAAACCGGTGCCGCGCGCCTGTGGGGACAGGAAGGTGACATCCCGTCCATCAAGCTCGATCCTGCCTTCGTCCACTGGAGTCAGGCCAGCGATCATCCGCAGGATGGTGCTCTTCCCACTACCGCTGCCGCCCAGCAACACGAACAGCTCCCCGTTCTGGATTTCCAGGGAGACCCGGTTGACGACCAGGTTATCTCCAAAGGGCTTCGTCAGGTCTGACAGGATTATGGACATCAGCTGATCTGCTCGGGTCTGCGTTGGGTGTAGCGGAGTA
>DASWHG010000022.1:0-4566 GCA_036393315.1 Anaerolineales bacterium
AAACAACCCCCACATATGGCCCCTACCACGGCAGATCCCAGAGAGACATTATATCTGTTACTTGAGTTGGTGTAAAATATAGGCACTTCTCATAATGCGCGGCCGCAGTTGGATTTAAGAGGTTTATGGTAGAAATTAAAAGCCTCACTCAACTCGCAATTTCTGATTTCCATCGCCTGGTGGTTGGCTATACTTCCGACGCCCGCTACCAGGCGAAAAAAGTGGATACGCCGGAAAAGGTTGAGTTCTCTCTGGATCTGGTTCCCATTAATCCGCCCTACCAAAAGCGCTGGCCTATCTTGCCAGAGGATCTCGAACGTTACCAGCGAATCGTCGGCGAAGGCTTTTCGCTTGGAGCATTTAAAGAGCAGCAGATGGTTGGAATCGCCCTCGCAGAGCCGCATCGATGGAACGGAAGCTTGTGGGTCTGGGAGTTCCATGTAGAAGATGCTTATCGCGGCAAAGGTATCGGGCTTTGCCTCATGAATGCCCTGGCGGATAAAGCCCGGGTGGCTGGCTTCCGGGTGCTGGTTTTAGAGACGCAAAACACAAACGTGCCCGCTATCCGCTTCTACCGGAAGGCAGGTTTTGAGGTCGAGGGGATCGATCTTTCTTATTACAGCAATACAGATATCACGGATGGCGAGATCGCCATCTTCATGAAGAGAAAAATTCTTTAGAAGCGAGATTTGACCAGCATGGTAGATACCGGGCTGCAGGGTTGGGACCTGGTCGCCTATGCGCAGAACCTGGCCGCGCGCAAGTTCACCTATTCCCGGCGAAACCCGTGGGATTCGCCCGCCCGGGCCTTCGAACGCGGGATGGGCTACTGCCAGCAGCAGGCCCTGGCCTTGCAGGGGATCTACGAGCGCCTCGGGGTCCAATCCCAGCCAGTCTACGCCGTGAAATGCCGCTTCCCGCCCACCACCATCCACGGCATGCCCGAACCGGAGCGGCTTTCCGGCCACACCTGGCTGCAGGTGACCGTGGACGGCGAGCGGCGGGACGTCTGCCCGGGCAGAGAGACCAACCGCCCCGGCCTCACCCACTTCGAGGTGCTCTCCAAGGTGCGCCCCTCTCGCCCTGGATACGGCCTTTCTCGCACCTGGGTTCGGTGATCGAGAATGCCAGGCGAGACCGGCAGGCGCTGAGGCGATCCAGGTAGGGAAAAAAGTCACACTCAGAGTGTGATATCTATAACTTTGGCAGGCTAACCGAATCGGGTTAAATAGTTCGGGAACATCAGGACTGGGCAGGCCGGGCGCAGGCACGAGCCCGACTCAACCGTTGCAAAATCTTGCAGGTACCAACCAAGGGAATAGGCGGTTCAAGGGGGTGGAATCGTGGCGGAGAAACCCGGCGGAGGGGGCTCATCCAGGCAGGTGAAGATGAAGCAGTATCGATCCGAAATATGGGCACGGTTGCCGGCTGCATTCGGGTTCCTGTTCTTCGTTGGGATGATGGCGACCGGCTACTACTACAACCTGACCTTCGTCCAGTTCGGGCTGCTGGACCTGGGGACGCGCCTGGTGGGCATGGAATCGCGGCAGGTGGCGATGAACATCGCCTACCTGGCCCTGATCACCAGCGTGGTGGCCATCCTGTTCGGGCTGCAGATGATGAAGTCCGGTTGGAGCCGGGACATGCGCGCCAAGCTGCGCCTGGCTTTCGGGGTCGTGCTGGTTCAAACGGTGCTGACCGGGCTGGCGCCCCACATCCGCAGCCAGCCTGCTTTCCTGGCCTGGATCGTAATCGCCTCGCTGGCGCTGGGTGTGGGCGTGCCGGCCACGTTCGGCCTGACGGTGGACTTCGTCCCGGTGCGCTACCGCGGCCTGGCCGGAGCGCTGATCACCGCGGGAGCCTACTTTCCGGCCGCGGTGCTGACCCCGGATTGGACGGTCGAACAGTTCAGCGGCATGATCCTGGGGTTGATGCTGGCCGGGACGGCCGGGCTGGGCGTGCTGGCTTTCACCCGGCTGGAGTTCGTCGACCGGTTGGCCGAGCAGCATCGCCAGCCGGGGTTCGGTCGCGGGCGGTTCGTGCGGGTAGACCGGGATGGGAAGGCCTTCATCCGCCGCAGCCTGCTGGTCCTGCTGGCGCTGATGTTCGGCATCTACTTTATCGACAGCCTGGGGTTCCTGCGGCTGGCCGAGACGCCTTTCTTCTTCGAGACCGCCTGGAAGTCCCCGGAGATGGGGCCGCGGATGGCGATCGGGGCTGTGCACGTGTTGGCAGCGCTGGTCGGCGGGGTGCTCTACGGCGCCCTGCCCGAGAAAGAGCTTTTCCTGTGGATCTTCGGGATCTTCGCCCTGGTGCACCTGATGTACACCTTTATCGCCCGCAGCGCGCTGCTTGGAGAGCCGCCGCTCGCCATGCCGATCCTGTACGCGGTGGCCGTCAGCCTGTACACCGTGGTCAACTTCGCCATCTGGGCCGACATCTCCACCCCGGAGACCATCAGCCGTAACAGCGCGGTGGGGGTGGCGTTATCAGGCTGGACGGCTACCTTCCTGAGCACCGCCCTGGCATTGTGGATGGAGCTGGGCGGCGTGTCCCTGGAGCTGCACCTGCGTATTGTTGACGCCCTGGCGATACTGTTCTTCCTTGGGGTGATCTTGCTGATCTTCTTTGCGCCGGTGGGGAGAGCCCGGAAGCATCCATCAGGATAAGGATTTAAAACCATTATGAAGCGATCGAACGAACTCGGCATACAAACCGAAAACCTGAGCAAATTATTTATAATGAAGCCATGGTCAACCCGCACTCGCTCGAGAAACGACTGGAAATGAGAGAGAAACCGCAGGGTCCGATGGTAATGTACCACACCTGGCGGGACCTGCTCTTCCTGCATTGGTCCTACGAGCCGGCCGAAATCCAGCGGACCCTGCCTGAGGGGCTGTCGGTGGACACGTTCGAGGGGCGGGCTTACGTTGGAATCGTGCCATTTTACATGCGGGAGGTGCGGCCGCGCTTCGTTCCAGCCTTGCCGCTGATCTCGAATTTCCTGGAGCTGAACGTGCGCACTTACGCCTACGACCGGGAAGGGACGCCGGGTGTGTGGTTCTACTCCCTGGATGCGAACCAGCGCCTGGCGGTAAAGACCGCCAGGCTGTCCTTCGGCCTGCCCTACTTCCACGCCTGGATGGCCGCCGAGAAGGACAGGCAGACAGGGGAGGTGCGCTACTACTGCAGAAGGAGGGAAGCCGGCTCCCTACCCGGATCTTACTTCCAGTACCGCGGGACCGGCCCTGCCCGGCAGGCCGAACCGGGCTCATTGGAGTTCTTCCTGATCGAGCGCTACGTGCTGTTTTCCAAATACGCAGGAAAGATCGTTAAGGGCCAGGTCCACCACCTGCCTTACCCGGTGCAGGACGCCGAGGCAGCGACCTGGGACGACCACCTGTTCACCCTGGACGGGCTAACGCGCCCGGGGCGGCCGCCCGATGCAGTCCATTACTCCGCGGGCGTGCGCGTGCAGGTCTACCCGCTGGCCCGCTAATCCGATGAGAAAGATCGGCCTCCTTCTCGCACTGCTCTCCCTGCTCTGGCTGACCGCCTGCCAGGCGGCAGACGGCGCGCCCGGAGCCTACAGCGGGACGCTGGTGCTGGACGGCTTGCACGAATACAGTGACGGAGATACGCTGCCCGGGGTGCTGGCGGTCCTCGACGGGCAGGTCGAGCTGGGAGCGGGGGCACGGGTCGACGGCCCGGTCTTCCTGCTGGGCGGCGAGCTGGCGATCCACGGGCAGGTTGCCGGGGACGTTTCGGCGATCGGCGGGGAGCTGGTCGTGGGGCCGGGCGCCCAGATCGGCGGGGACCTGCGGGTTGGCAGCGGCGAGCTGCAGATCTCGCCCCAGGCTCAGGTAAGCGGGCAGGTGCTGAGCGGGCCGACCAGTGGGATGGAGCTGAACGACCTGTTCCCGGAGCGAACCCGCCGGGAGAAACTGCTCCGCATGATCCCGGAGGCGCTGCTGCTTGCCGGATTTGCCTACCTGGGGATGACCCTGGCTCCCCGGCCGGTAAACCGGGTGTTGCTGGCGGCGACCGGCCACCCAGTCGTGTCTGCGGCCATGGGCTTGCTGGTGGGGGTCGTCGCGCCTGCCCTGCTGATCGTCATGGCCTACACCTTGATCCTGATCCCGATCACGGTGATCGGGATCCTGCTGGGCATCCTGGTGATTGGGTTCGGGTACGTCGCCCTGGGGGTGGGGACCGGCCGCGTCCTGGAGCGCCTGGCGAAGTTGGACCTGCGCCCGCCCATTTTGGCCTTCCTTGGTACGTTGATTTTTTGGGTGGTTGTGAGCCTGCTCAACCTTATCCCGGCGGTCGGCTCGTTGCTCCAATTACTGGTCGCCATCGTCGCTCTCGGCGCGGTCACACTGACCCGCTTTGGGCTGCGCGAGTTCATCCCGGAGAGCGCGGAATAAATAAATTTCATATCCTGCCTGTGACTCTCGCCTGGTCGTAACCGAATTGAGCTGCCCGAGCTGCGGGACGGAAGTGCGCGGCCGGTTCGAGTTCGACCTGTTCTCCCAATTGTCGCCCAACGATTTCGATTTCGTGGTG
>DASWHG010000023.1:0-20910 GCA_036393315.1 Anaerolineales bacterium
GGAACGGACCTTAATGTCGCCATCCTCTACATCGTTGCTGTCGGCGCGCTCGGCACCCTCGGGGTCATCATGGCAGGCTGGGCCTCCAATAATAAGTATGCCTTGCTGGGCGCGTTCCGCACGGTCGCCCAGATGGTTTCGTACGAAATCCCCATGGTGATCTCACTGATCGTGCCGGTCATCCTGGCGAGCTCGATGGGTCTGCAGGCGATCGTGGGTGCGCAGAGTGTTTGGTTCATACTCATGGCGCCCCTGGCCGCCTTGATTTTCCTGATCACTTCGATCGCAGAACTCGGCAGGGCGCCGTTCGATCTGAACGAGGCCGAGTCAGAGATCGTCGCGGGCTTTCACATTGAATATACCGGGATGAAATTCGGGTTGTTCTATGCCGGCGAGCTCCTGCACGCCCTGACCTTGTCGGCCTTGTTCTCGACGCTCTTCCTGGGAGGCTGGCGCGGTCCTTTCGTGGAGCAGGTACCCATTTTAGGCATATTCTACCTGTTCGCCAAAGCATTCCTGATCTATTTCGTCATTATGTGGGTGCGCTATTCCTTCCCTCGCCTGCGCATCGACCAGATGTTGGGATTTTCCTGGAAGTTCCTCACGCCTTTAGCGCTCGTACTGCTGATCGCGACCGCCTTTCTCGACAAGATCCTGGTCGGCACGCTTGGCGTGTCAGCGGCCGTGCGGATGCTCAGCCACCTCGTCATGAACATCTTGATTGCATGGGGCACGGTCCAAATTTTACGCACGTATGCCCGGCGAGAGCGTGTCCGGGTTGGCGAAGTCCGTCCGGTCGCCACCGCACCAAAGGCTGAACATCAAGAACTGGCAGTACAGGAGTAAGTCTATGACAGCTGTGCAAATTATTTTTCTATTGACAGCAGCAGTGTCCCTGGGCGCTGCGATCATGGTTGTCACCACCCGGAACCTGGTCCACGCCGCTCTTTACCTGATCCTGACATTGTTCGGTGTGGCGGTCCTGTTTGTTTTACTCAACGCTGGCTTTTTCGCCGTCGTGCAGGTGGTAATTTACATCGGCGCGATCTCCATCCTGATGATCTTTGCCATCATGCTCACCCGCCGCGTGATGCAAGACATCGGCCCGGCGACCAACCCGGGATGGTGGCTCTCAGCCATACTCTCCGTGGTGCTCTTTGGTGGGCTCACCTGGATGCTGAGCAGCTGGAGCGGTTTCACCACGCCGCTCCCGGCCATGCCCCCTGGCATTGAGCCACTCGAGCAGCTGGGCCAGGCGCTGGTATCGCCGCAATATTACGTGCTGCCGTTCGAGCTGGCCTCGGTGCTCTTGCTGGCGGCGCTGATCGGGGCCATTACGATTGCCTGGGAGGGACGCTGATGATCTCACTCTCTTATTTCCTGGTCTTTGCAGCCGCGCTTTTTTCGATCGGCCTGTATGGCGTGCTGGCACGCAAGAATGCCGTCGCAATCCTGATGGGGATCGAATTGATGCTCAACGCAGTGAACATCAACTTGATCGCCTTTTGGAGGTTCCGAACCCCGGAATGGATCGCCGGTCAAGCGTTCGCGCTCATGGTCTTTGCGGTGGCCGCTGCGGAAGTCGCCGTTGGCCTTGCATTGGTGATCTCGATCTACCGTCGCCGCAATACCGTCGCCGCCGACGAGATCGACCTTCTGAAGTGGTAGTGCGAGGATTTTCATGACAACCGAATCGATTATCTGGCTTCTTCCTTTACCGCCGCTTCTGGCATTTTTCCTGATCGTCCTTTTTACGAACCGCAATAAGGCTCTGAGCCATACGATAGCCGTGGGTGCGGCCTTGCTTTCCTGGCTCGGCAGCATGGTGGTTTTCTTTCGGGCCTTGCAGGTTGAACACCTGGGCGACCATCCCTTCACCTCGATGGTTAACTGGCTGCCAACGGCCGAGGAGTGGTTCCGGGTAGGTGTGCTGGTGGACCCGCTCTCAGCCGTGACGCTTTTCTTCGTCGCCTGGACCATCTTGATGATCTTCCTCTACAGCGTCGGCTACAACAACTTCGGGCAGCCGCGCGGGGACCATGATCGGGCTGGCCTTCCACCTCACGGCGCGACGGTCCTCGACGAACACGGTCACGCTCACCGGGTCCCCTCGATCGAGCCGATGTACTCCCGTTTCTTCGCCTTTATCGGCCTGTTCGCTTTTGGGATGTACACGCTGGTGATCTCCGATAACCTCCTGACCCTGTTCGTGGGCTGGGAGATCATGGGTTTATGTTCCTACCTCCTGATCGGTTTCTGGTATGCCAAACCGTCCGCCAGGGCGGCGATGATCAAAGCTTTCCTGACCACCCGCGTCGGCGACGTCTTCATGTTTTTAGGCATCGTCTACCTTTACTCGGCCACCGGCACACTGAACTTCCGGGAGATCTTTACCGAAGAGACACTCCACACTCTTGCGACGACCGCCTCCGGTTTCCTTGGCCTTTCGGCTGCCGGCCTGATCGGGTTGCTGTTGTTCATCGGTACGGTTGGAAAGTCAGCCCAGTTCCCTCTGCATACCTGGCTGCCGGATGCGATGGAAGGGCCGACCCCGGTTTCTGCCATGATCCATGCTGCGACCATGGTTTCGGCCGGTGTTTACATGGTCATCCGGATCTTCCCGCTGCTTTCAGCCGGAGCCGAGCACGGGCAACTCACCACGGCGATGTCTGTGATGTCATTCATCGGTGCGTTTACCGCTTTATTCGCCGCCACCATCGCCCTCACCCAAACCGATATTAAGCGGGTCCTGGCCTACTCCACCAGCTCGCAGCTCGGTTACATGATCGCTGCGTTGGGGATCGGCGCGTACGTGGCAGCCGCCTTCCACCTGGTCACCCACGCGTTTTTCAAGGCGTTGCTGTTCCTTGGATCGGGCTCGGTCATCCACGGGATGGAGCACGGCGTGCTGCATACGGAAGGGATGGCGCCCGGCGAGGGCAGCGTCAAGACCCCTGGAAGCGCGCTAGATGAAGCGCTCCCGCCTCCCGCCCACCGCGAGCACATCGATCCCCAAGACATGTTTAACATGGGAGGTCTGAGTCGGAAGATGCCGCTCACCTTTTGGACGTTCCTGATCGGTGGTTTCGCCCTCTCAGGCTTCCCCCTTGTTACGGCCGGTTTTTGGTCGAAGGATGAAATCCTGGCCGACGCGTTTGGACACGGCCACTGGCTGGTCTTCATCACCCTGGCCCTGGCTGCCTTGCTGACCGCTTTCTACACTATGCGCCAGATCACGCTGACGTTCCTGGGTGAGCCCCGTACGCCGGCGGCAGATCATGCACAGGAGACACGCTGGACGATGACGGTCCCCCTGGTTGTACTGGCCTTCTTTGCGATTACGGCCGGCTGGGTGGGCATCCCTGTGACTTTCCCACTTCTGGGAGGGTTGAGCACCCACTGGTTCCACGAATTCGTTGGCAGCACGCTGTTGGAGATGCCGGAGACGTTGGAGTTCAGCATTGTCCCCTTACTCACCTCGCTCGTCGTGGCCCTGGGTGGGCTTTACCTGGGCTGGCTGGTCTACCGGCAGGTTCCCGCTGGCGCCACCGATCCCCTGAGAGCCCGGATGGGATCTCTTTACACGCTGCTGCAGAATAAGTACTACATCGACGAGCTGTATGACTTCCTCTTCGTGCGTCCGGCGAAGTGGTTATCCGACGTTTTCACATACCGCTGGGTCGACCGCGGCCTGATCGACGGGTTCCTGCATACCATCGCCTGGGCGCTGTCCGGTGTTGGGACCCTCTTCCGCAACTGGATCGATAAACCGGTCGTCAACGGGTTTGGGGACCTGGTGGGAGAGGCTGTCAAATGGATCGGCCGGTCCTTCCGGTTCGTTCAGACAGGACGCGTGCAGCAGTATATGGTCATGGCTCTCGTGATTGCTTTCGGGACCCTGTTCTATTACCTGTACTTCATGCTGCAGCGATAAGGATGGAAGGATCTTAGGAGCGAATGATGAATTTCATCGAAAGCAACCTGCTCTCCCTCATCTTATTTATCCCGGCTCTGGTGGCGATCGTAATCCTGTTTCTCCCGAGCGAGGAGGGGAAGCTGATCCGCTGGGTGGCTTTCCTCGGCAGTTTGATACCCTTTGCACTCGCCCTGGTTCTGTGGTTCAGCTTCGACTCCGGACGCCCTGG
The DNA here is from genome assembly GCA_036393315.1 of Anaerolineales bacterium. Taxonomy (GTDB): domain Bacteria; phylum Chloroflexota; class Anaerolineae; order Anaerolineales; family UBA4823; genus DASWHG01. Next base: position 4,146 of record DASWHG010000023.1, read on the forward strand.
GTTCCAGTTCGAGGAGAAATATATCTGGTACGAAGCCATCAACTCATCCTACCACCTGGGAGTGGATGGTCTTTCTCTCACGATGGTCCTCCTGACGACGCTGCTGACCCCGCTGTCCATCCTGGCTTCTTATTCCATTGAAGACCGCATCAAGCCTTACATGATCCTCTTCCTGTTTTTGGAGACTGGCATGTTGGGCGTGTTCATGAGCCTCGATCTATTGCTGTTCTTCGTATTCTGGGAGATCGGTCTGGTCCCCATGTATTTCTTGATCAACCAGTGGGGAGGAGAGAAAGGGGAGCGCGAGATTTGGGGCGGGCGGAAAATCCCGGCTCGAACCTACGCTTCTTTCAAGTTCATGATCTACACCATGGCTGGCTCCTTGGGACTGCTGCTGGCGATCCAGATGTTGGGCGTGGTTGCGGGGACCTTCGACTTGGTTGAGATGGTCACGCGCTGGAACGCCATCACCTCACCCCTTTTTGGCCTGCCGATTGGAACGGTAAAGGCGGCCGCCTTCTGGGCTTTCGTGATCGCGTTCGCCATCAAGGTGCCGGTCTGGCCATTCCACACCTGGCTACCCGACGCTCACACCGAAGCGCCTACTGCCGGTTCGATGATCCTGGCCGGTGTGCTGCTGAAGCTGGGCGCTTACGGCTTCTTACGGCTGGTTCTGCCGCTTTACCCGGCCGAATCCAGGTATTACGCGGGCGTACTCGCCCTGCTGGCAACCCTGGCGATCATCTTTGGCGCCCTGGCCTCTTACGGCCAGGACGACTTCAAGCGTCTGGTGGCGTATTCCTCTGTCAACCACATGGGCTTTGTCGTGTTGGGGATTGCGGCGGCGGCTTATGCAACCGGGACGGATCATGCCGTCATCGCTCTCAATGGTGCGGTGCTGCAAATGTTCAACCACGGCCTCTCGGCCGCCGGTATGTTCTTCCTGGTTGGAGTCATCTACGAACGGACCCATACCCGCGATTTGAGGGAATACGGCGGCCTGTTCCCCCTGGTGCCGGTGTATGGCGGCATCCTGATCTTCACGTCTATGGCCTCGCTTGGATTGCCCGGGTTAAATGGGTTTGTGTCTGAGTTCCTGGTCGTGCGCGGCACCTGGCCAATTTTTACCTTGTTCACCGCCCTCAGCATGATCGGCCTGTTCTTCACCGGTGCGTATATTCTCAAGGGACTCAAGCAGGTGCTGCATGGGCCGCTCAACGAACATTGGGTTGGGCACCTTTCCGAGATCAACACCCGGGAGGTGCTGGTCATCGCTCCACTGCTCATCCTCATGCTGTGGATCGGGATCTGGCCAGCCTGGATTTTGGATGTCATCAATCGAGCCATGATTATGCTTTTCTAGGCAAACCATCGAAAGTCTTTTGAGGTGGAGAATGCAATTTCCAATTCTGAGCATTATCGTCTTTACACCGATCCTGGCAGGCATGCTCATTTTGTTAATACCGGGCGAGCGGAGAGACGAGATTCGGGTTGCGGCGCTGGCTGCGGCTTTCATCGCCATGCTGCTTTCGGCCTGGGTCTATTTTTCGTACGATACAGCGGCCGGCGGCTACCAGCTGGTTGAGCAGTACGACTGGCTGCCCGTCCTGGGTATCTCCTACCACGTTGGCGTGGATGGCATCAGCGCCCCGCTGGTCTTGCTGACTGGCGTGGTGATGTTCACCGGCGTGCTCATCTCCTGGGGGATCGATGACCGGCCGCGCGAGTTCTTTGCCTTCCTCTTTATCCTGGCGACCGGCGTGTTCGGCGTGTTTGTCGCCCTCGACCTGTTTGGCCTTTTCTTCTTTTATGAGATCGCGGTATTCCCGATGTTCTTGCTGATCTCCATCTGGGGCTGGAAAGTGACCCGCGAGTACGCAGCGATGAAGCTGACCTTGTATCTCTTCATCGGGTCTGTCATCGCCCTGGTCGGGGGGCTGGCCATGTACTTCAGCTCCGGGCTGAATACTTTCGATATGCTCGCCCTTGAGAACGCCAATTTTTCAGAATCTTTCCAGAGATTCTGGTTCCCCTTCGTGTTTTTTGGCTTCGCCGTGCTTGGAGGAATTTTCCCCTTCCATAACTGGTCCCCCGACGGACACGTGGCCGCGCCGACGGCCGTCTCTATGTTCCACGCCGGGGTTCTGATGAAGCTGGGAGCGTTCGCCGCCCTGCGGGTTGGGATCATGCTGCTGCCGGAGGGAGCCCGGTTTCATATGCCCTGGATTATCTTGCTGACCCTGGTCAACGTAGTTTACGGTGCTTTCATTGCCATGGTGCAGACGGATTTCAAATACGTCATCGGCTTCTCTTCGGTCTCGCACATGGGGCTTGTCTTGATGGGTTTCGCCACCTTGAACCGGGAAGGCCTGATTGGCGCCGGGGTTCAAATGTTCTCTCACGGTATCATGACGGCTCTCTTCTTTGCCGTCGTCGGGATGGTTTACGATCAGGCGCACACGCGTGAGATCCCAAAGTTAGGCGGCTTTGCCCGGGTCATGCCGGTGACGGCAGTTGCCTTTATCATCGGCGGCCTGGTATCGATGGGGATGCCAGGATTTTCCGGGTTCATCGCGGAGTTCCCTATCTTCATGGGGTTGTGGCGCTACCAACCCTGGATCGCCATCGTTGCCGTGGTCTCGATCGTTATCACCGCTTCCTACATCATGCGCATCATCGGGCGAGTCTTTTTCGGGCAGCTGCCGGAGGAATTTGTCGGCCACGTCAAGGACGTGACGGCGCTGGATAAAGTCGCCCTGGGGATGCTCTCGATCATCTTAATCGTCGTCGGGGTGTATCCTACGGTGATGGTGCCGCTCGTGCAGTCCGGCGTGCAGAACGTGTTGCGCCTGTTTGGAGGTGCATAAGTGTTTTCCAGCATCGATCCTTCTATTGTCCTGGCCATTCTGCCAGAGATTTTGCTGCTGCTCCTTGCCGTCATTGTCCTATTGTTCGACATGTTTTTGGATAAGGCGCAGCACCGCAACCTGGGTTGGCTGACGGCCGGTGGTTTGGGTTTCATCCTGGTCCTTAGCCTGGCTGTAGCCAGGCCTGGGACTGAATCAGAGCTCATCTGGGGCGGCATGCTGCGCCACGACTGGTTGGGGTTTGTTTTCAAGATGCTGTTCATCTTCGGAGCGCTGATCACTTCCTTGTTTGCTATGGATGTGAGACACCTGGGCCACCGAGGGGAGTTCTACTTGCTGCTCCTGGCATCGACCCTGGGTATGAATATTATGGCCTCCGCCTCTAACATCATCATGCTTTATATCGGCATTGAGACGACGTCCATCCCGCTCTACATCCTGGCAGGCTTTTTCAAAACGGACGATAAATCCACGGAGGCAGGTTTTAAATACCTCTTATTTGGAGCGCTTACTTCGACGGTGATGCTGTATGGTTTCAGCCTGCTGTACGGTTTTTCCGGGACGACCGATCTCTATGCCCTGGCCCAAGGGTTAATCGCCGGGGAACTGCCATTAGCATTGTCATTAGGCACGTTAATGCTGGTGTTGGTGGGCTTTGGTTTCAAAGTTTCGGTAGTCCCTTTCCACTTCTGGGCGCCGGACGTGTATGAGGGGGCGCCCACTCCGGTGGCTGGGTTTCTGTCCACGGCCTCCAAAGCGGCAGGTTTTTCCGTTTTGATGCGGTTTCTTTTAGCAGCTTTCCCCCCTGACGCCGTACCTTATTGGACGGCCATCCTCGCCGCGCTTGCCACGGCCTCCATGACTCTGGGCAATTCCCTCGCTCTGGCCCAGAAGAATATTAAACGCCTGCTGGCCTACTCTTCGATCGCCCATGCCGGGTATGCGCTGATCGGGGTTGCCGCCGTCTCGCAGTTCGGGATCACAGATGTCTCCCGGTTCGGGATCACGGCTGTTGTTTTTTACCTGGTGGCTTACGTGATCACCAACCTGGCGGCTTTTGGCGCGGTGGCAGCCTTCTGGCGAATTTCCGGTTCGGACGAGATCGCCGATTACGCAGCACTTAGCCGGCGCGCACCTGGCCTGTCTCTCGTCCTGTTGGTCGCTTTCCTATCGCTGGCAGGCATGCCTCCATTAGGAGGCTTTGTCGGCAAAGTACTCGTATTCGCTGCGGCTGTCCGGGCGAACCTGGTCTGGCTGGCGATCATTGGCGTCCTCAACTCGATTATCGGTCTTTACTACTATCTTATCGTTCTAAAGGTGATCTACCTCTACCGGTCTGAGGAAGAGGACAAGCCTGTTCCAATCACCCGCCCGTACGCTCTGGCGTTGGTGGTGCTGGTGATTGGGATTATTCTGGTCGGCACTGCTTTTGCGCCCTGGTTTAATTGGGCAGATACGGCTGCCGCTTCGCTTTTCTAGGGATCGACGATACTGAACCCAATTTGTCCTTTTTTGCACAGGTTCATTGACGAGTAACAACCGCTTATGATACAATCGGCCCGCCATGAGTTCCACGGATGAAGAAGAGAAGAACCGCGCCCGGCGTGCGCTCATTCTCACGCTGGTCGCGGTCGCCGGGCAGGTAGGTTGTCTGACATTAGCGATCACCTTTGCAGCCTTATTCCTGGGCTTGTGGCTCGACAATCGATTCGACAGCCGGCCTTTGATCACCGTCATCTTGATGATCGGCAGCGTGCCGGTTACCCTGGTTCTGATGGTTTGGGTGGTTCGGAAAGCCACCGCGCGATTGACTTCTGGTTCAAGCCAAAAACCGAATTAGGAATGAGGAAGGTGAGGATGGATGAAAAACCCCGTAGGTGGCGATACGGTATCAACCGCTGGTTAATTCTGTTATTCATCATTTTAGGGATTCTTGCAGCACGCGCATATCCGCCCACTCTGCCGCACATCCAGGTGGCCGCGGAACATCTTAGCGAGGCTCCCATCATCGGCGATATTTACCTGACGAATACCCTGGTGGCGACCTTGCTCGCAGATGTCATCGTGATCTTGATCGCCTTTACGGTTTACCGCAGTGTGAGGACGGGCAGCCTGATACCCACAGGCCTGGCGGGCGCGGTGGAAGCGCTGATGGAAGTCATCTACAACTTGACCGAATCGACCGCCGGCAGGTGGGCGAGGAATATCTTCCCGTTCTTCGCCACCATCACGCTGCTGGTGCTGGTCGTCAACTGGATGGAATTGATCCCCGGCGTGGACAGCATCGGCATCCTGCACGAATCGGACCACGGCTTCCCGGTGCAGGAGGTGATCCCGGGCGTCTACACGATCGTCGCGCCTGAAGGGGGAGAAGCGGAAGAAGCCCAAGGAGGATATGCCCTCGTCCCATTTGTACGGGTGGCCTCCACAGATCTCAACTTTACGGTCGCACTGGCGTTAATCTCAGTCGTCATGACACAGGTGCTCGGCGCGCGCGTCCTGGGCGCAACGTACTTCACAAAGTTTTTTAACGTTAAGGGATTCTTTTCCCGGCCGGTCTTTGGCGCGATTGACTTCGCCGTCGGGCTCCTTGAGATGATCTCCGAGATCTCGAAGCTGCTCTCGTTCTCCTTCCGGTTGTTCGGAAATATCTTCGCCGGGACGGTGCTGCTGTTCGTGATCGGCACCCTGGTCCCTGTGTTTGCCCAATCGCTTTTCCTGGGGCTTGAATTCTTCGTCGGCCTGATCCAGGCGATCGTGTTCGGGATGCTCACGATGGTTTTCATGGCCCAGGCTACCCAGGGACATGGAGAGCACCACGACCTCGAGGAGCTCGAGGAAGAGATGCCGATCGAGCACGCGACCATCTAATTTATCGTTCAACGGGCGTCATTCGTCCGGCAAAACATTTCTGTGGGGCGGTTTTTCCGCCTTCTAATCCAACAAAGGAGGATAGAAGAAGTAATTATGGATGCAGAAGCAGCGAAACTCATTGGTGCAGGTTTAGCGATGATTGGGACGATCGGCGCCGGTATAGGCATCGGAGTTGTGGTGAACGGAGCCGTCCAGGGCATCGCCCGCAACCCGGATGCAAGCGGTGCAGTCCAGACAAACATGATCCTCGGGATTGCCTTTGCAGAGGCTGTAGCCATCTATTGTTTGGTGATCGCTCTGCTGATCCTTTTCGTCGTTTGATGGTGTTCACGGGTAGCAAGAAAGGAGCACCCCTTTGGAAGCACTAGGCATTAACCTTGGATATTTGCTGGTCCAGATATTTAACTTTGCGATCATCTTCGTAGTTCTACGAGCCTGGGTATACAAACCTATCCTCGGACTGCTGGACACGCGGCGTACCGCCATCGCTCAAGGGCTGGAGGACGCCCGCGTTGCGGCCGAGGCGCGCCAGAACGCCGAACAGGAGGCGGAAAAGATCCTGGCAGAGGCGCAGTCCAGAGCCAGCCAGGTTGTGCGAGAAGCCACCGAGCGGGCCGAATCACAGGGCCGGGAAGTCCTGGCTGTGGCCGAAGCCGATGCGTCCAGTAAGCGGAATGAAGGGTTGGCTGAAGCAGAGCGCGAGCGTGAGCGTATCCTGGGCGACCTGCGTAGCCAGGTGGGCGCGCTGGCCATCGCCGCCGCCCGCAAGTTGATCGGCGACACGCTCGACGAACAGCGCCAGCACGCCCTGATCGACGAGTTCTTCTCGGGAGTCCGCTCCGGCCGGGTAGCCGTCCTGGAACAGAACGGGCTCAGCGGCTCCTCGGCGGAAGTCACCAGCGCCCTCCCGCTGACTGCGGAGGAGAAAGAAGCTGTCCGGCAGGATATCCTGTCCAGGATCGGGGCGCAGGCGACCGTCACCTTCCGGGTTGACCCGAGCATCCTGGGCGGCCTGGTGGTGCGGGTTGGCGACAAGGTTCTGGACGGGTCGGTCGCCGGGCAGCTGGAAACCCTGCGACAAAACCTGTACTAAAGCGGCTGGCGCGGATCAACCGAGCTTTTCTTTCTTTATCGATTCGTCCCCGCAGTCCGGATCCGATGTTATATAACGCCCGGGGTAACCCTTGGGCGTCTTTGTTATCTGGCACACAATCACACAAGCCGTTCTATAAAGACTCCCTGCTAATGTTTTGGAGATGCCCTTCTAATGGCTGAGATTCGCCAGGCTCTGCTCTCGAAGCTGGTTCATTCTATATCATTGAACAGCCTGGTCCAGGTTCCGGAAATCCTGATCGGGGGGGTGAAGCTGGATTCGCGCCAGGTGTCTCCCGGAGATCTGTTCGTGGCGCTGCCGGGCGGCACCACGGACGGGCACCGCTACATCCCGGATGCCATCCGGCGCGGCGCAGCTGCGGTGGTCGGCGTCCACCCGCTCACGGACCTTCCGGTGCCTTACTTGCAGGTGGAGGACGCCCGTAGCGCCCTTGCAGCGCTGTCGGCGGCCTTCTACGGCTTCCCAGGGCGCCAGTTGACCGTGATTGGCGTCACGGGCACCGACGGAAAGACGACCACCTCCACCCTGATCTTCGAAATCCTTAAGGCCGCCGGGCTACAGGCCGGGATGATCTCCACAGTCAGCGCGCAGTTTGGCGAGCAAAGTATTGATACCGGCTTCCACGTGACGACACCGGAAGCGCCGGACGTGCAGCGGTTCCTGGCCGCGATGGCTGCCGCGGGTCTCACCCACGTCGTTCTGGAGGCCACCTCCCATGGGCTGGAGCAGCAGCGCGTCGGCGGGGTCGATTTTGACGTGGGCGTGGTGACCAACATTACTCACGAGCACCTGGACTACCACGGCAGCTACGAATCTTACCGGGCAGCCAAGTCACGCCTCTTCGTAGATCTGGCCGCGTCGGCGCCAAAACCGCAAGGGAATCCTCGCGTGGCGATCCTGAACCGCGATGACGGGTCGTTTGATTACCTGGCTTCCGTCGTCCAGTCGTTGAGACCGGCTGTGCGCCAGGTAGCGTACGGGGTGCACTCGCAGGCGCAGGTCCGGGCCGAGACGGTCGAGCACCACCCTGGAGGGTTGCAATTTACAGCTGTTGGCAAACGCTACCGCATCCAGGTCGCCAGCCGCCTGGTCGGCGACTTTAACGTCTCGAACTGCCTGGCGGCGATCGCGGCTACGGTCGATGGGTTGAGCCTGGATCCGGACGCAGCCCGAGAGGGGATCGCCGCGCTTCGAGGCATACCGGGGCGGATGGAGGTCATCGATCTGGGACAGGATTTTATGGCGGTGGTGGATTTCGCCCACACCCCCAACGCGCTGCGCCGCGCTCTCGAGACCGCCCGACGGTTTGTCCCCGGAAGGTTGATTGCAGTCTTCGGTTCGGCCGGGCTGCGCGACCGGGAGAAACGCAGGTTGATGGCTGAGATCTCTGCGGAGTTGGCTGATCTAACCGTGCTCACCGCCGAGGACCCGCGCACCGAATCGCTGGATGACATCCTGGCAGAGATGGCGGCCGGGGCGAGTGACCGCGGCGGTAAGGAAGGGCAGACCTTCTGGCGAGTGCCCGACCGCGGCCAGGCGCTGCGCTTCGCCGTTTCCATGGCTCGCCCAGGTGACATAGTAATCGCCTGCGGCAAAGGTCACGAGCAGTCCATGTGCTTCGGCGAGACCGAATATCCCTGGGATGACCGCCAGGCGCTGCGGGCGGTCCTGGCGGATCGGCTGTCCTTGCCTGGTCCCCAGGTGCCTTATTTGCCGACCCAGGATGAGATGAAATAATGCCTTTTTACTTAAGGCGCATTGTTGTTATAGAACCAGTTATAGGCAAAGTAGCCCGAGCCTTTGCTGCTCTGCAGCCGGAGGGCGATCTGGTAAGAGCCCTTTAAAGAAGCTGGGATTTCGATGGTGACCGACTGGTTGCCGCCCACTCCTGATTCGAAGATGGCGACTTTCGTACCGTTGATACCCTTTTTCCCTACCAGCCCCATCAGGACGTCGAAGGTATCGTTAGGAGGCAGGTTGTTTGCTATGATGGTCACCGACTGGTCGCGGACCACGGAGGCGATCGAGAAAGTCGGGTAACCTTTATAGCCAGATCCAGGTTGAGGCGTGGCCGTCGGGCCGGGAGTCGCCGTTACACTCTCGGAGGTATTGTTGAAGAACCAGTTGTAGGCGAAATATCCGGAACCGGTGCTGCTCTGGAGCCGGATGGCGATCTTGTAAGAGCCCTTCAAAGAAGCCGGGATATCAAAGGTGACCGACTGGTTGCCGCCCGCTCCCGAAGCCAGGCTGGCGACCTTAGTTCCTTTGATCCCCTGAGAGCCCGTCGGCCCCATCAGGACATCGAAGTTGTCATTCGGAGGCAGGTTGTTCGTCTTGATGGTCACCGATTGGTCGCGGGCCACACTGACGATCGAGAAGGTCGGATAGCCCTTGTAACTTGACCCTGGTTTGGTTCCCGGCTGCGAGCCGGCGGTGTTGTTATAGAACCAGTTGTAGGCGAAATATCCTGAACCGGTGGTGCTCTGCAAACGGATGGCGATCTGGTAGTCTCCGTGCAGGCCGGCCGGGATGGTATAGGTCTCTCGGAAGGACCCGCCTTTTCCCGAGGCTGTGGTAGCTACCTTGATGCCTTTGACGCCCTTCGTGCCGATCTTACCCATCAACACTTCGAACGTATCGTTTGCGGGAAAGTTGTACGTCTCGATCGTTACACTTTGATCCGTGACGACGGTGATGATCGCAAAGGTAGGGACCTTGCCTGAGGCGGTGGCCGGGGCTCCGGTGGGGACGAGCAGGACGAATGCGAGGATGAGGGACACCAGGTATTTCATTGCGTTCTCCTTGGTTGTTGTTTTGAGACCTGAGGGTTCTATTTATGCTGTGGTTGGCGTTCTTGCTTCCGGTGCCTATATTTAATTTGATGAAACCTGAATTCCTGCACGAGAATATACAACAACCCCGGGTTTATTGCAATCTTCGGGATCGTCATTTTATGCGGGATTCACGCGGAATACAGGGCTAATTAACCTGGAACAGAACCTAAATCCCCCGCAGGCGGAGAACCAGGCAATGGTCGCCTGGCTTATCGCCGCTTACCGCGCCGGATACCCAGCAGAGACTGCCAGACCAGGAGCAAACCAGCACCCGCCATGAGGATTTCACCAATGCGCTCCTGTCCGGCGAGAAAAAGCTGCACTCCCCCAAGGAACACGGCCGCGCCGATGATCCCGGCCGAAGCCCGGTTTACCGCCCGCTCCAGCCAGTCCACCCGTTCGACGAGCTGTGGATCTCGAACGGCCAGCTCGCCGCGCTCGACCTTGTCGAAGAGGGTGTCTATTCGTCGGGGAAAGGCCAGCAGGCTGCCTGCAAGTTTTTTCAGTTCTTCCACCCAGATGCTGCCGGTCCATGAAGTACCCTCTTCGGCGATTAACTTCGTAGCATAGGGAGCCAGCCCTTCCCACACGTTGAAATCCGGATCGAGGCCGGTGCACATCCCCGACAGGATGCCAATCGAGCGTCCAAGCAAGATCATGTCCTCTGGCACCTGGAATGGCATGTTGAATAACAGCGTCCGGAACTCGGTTGCCAGCTCGCGCACCTCTTGAGGAGAGATCTTCTGCAGCTCGCCCATGCTCCTGCCCCAGAACCGGTCAAAGACCCGCGCCTCAGCTTGTTCCAGCAAGGATAAATCGGCCTCAGGAAGAAGAATGCCAAGCAGCTGGTAAGCCTTCACCATCCGGCCTGAGTCACGGGTCCCGACTGCGATCACCAGCTCGCGCAGCCCCTCCCGCAGTCGGGGGGGTACGCGCCCCACCATCCCGAAGTCGACGAAAGTGAGCAGCCAGTCATTCGCACCCAGGCCATCCTCTCCTTCCTTCACAGCCCGGAGCGGGGACACAAAAAGGTTTCCGGGATGCGGGTCTGCGTGGAAGAAATAATCCTCGAAAATCTGCTGCAGGTAGGTATGGAATAAACGGTCGGCAACCTGCGCCCGATCAACACCGGCTGCTGTGATCGCGTCATAGTCGGTGATCTTGATGGCGCGCACATCTGTAAGTGTCAGAACACGTTGTGTTGTGTGCGACCAGACGACTGCAGGCACGCGCACGCCGCGCCGGTCTTGAAAATTCTCGGCGAATTTTTCTGCGTTTCTCCCCTCCGCCAGGTAGTCGATCTCCTCGTTCAGGATGCGGGTGAACTCGGCCAGCAGGGCGGGTACGTCGGCGCGGCGGCGGATCGGTGGGTAGCGCTTCAACCAGACCCCCACGGTGCGCAGCGCCGCCAGGTCGGTTGCGATCAATGCCTCGATGCCGGGTCGCTGCACCTTAACGACGACGTCTAATCCCTCTCCGGTCTTGTCTTTCCCCAGTGCTGCTTCTGTTCCGGCGTTCTCCGGACTTGCAGTTCGAACCCGGGCGCGATGTACCTGCCCGAGCGAGGCGGCTGCCTCTGGTGTCCTCTCGAACTCCAGAAATTTCGCCTCCAGTGTCTCACCGAACTCGGCCTCAATCAGCTGGATGATGGCTGCGGGATCTTCAGCCGGGACCTGGTCTTGCAGACCGGCCAGTTCTCGCGTGATCTCATCCGGCAGGACGTCGACGCGGGCCGATAGAAACTGGCCTATTTTGATGAGCACGCCGCCGAGACGGACCGCCAGCGCACGGAAATTCGCCCCGATCCAGGTGAGCCGGCGGGAGCGGCTGTTTCGGGACCATCTTCCCAATCCGATGCGCGGCAGGATCAGGTCCCAGAACGCCAGGCTAATCAAGACGCGAGCGAAGAACAGGACAATACGGCGATAACGTGAGCGGTGCATGGTCATTCAACCGGTTTCATGTGCTGAGAAGCTGCCGGATGGAGGGCTAGACGATCAGGACAGAAGAGTGGGTCTTGCTCAGCAGCTGCCCGGCAATATCCTCGAGCAGGATATCCATCCAGCGGTTCCCACCGTGCTGGTAGTGCCCACCGATGACAAGCAATTCATACCTTCCTTCCTCGACTTCCGCCAGCACCTCATCTACGACCAGGCCGTGGCGCAGGCGCGGGTTGATTGGGACGGGAACGCCCATCTCCCGGAGGATTTGCATGCCATGCTCCAGGTGCCGCCCTTCGCGCGTCTTGCGATCGATTGCAGATCTGGCGGTATCGAGCAGGTCGTCCGGTGGGCTGTCCAGGCGCAGGGCCAGCTGCGACATCACGTGAAGCAGGCTCGTCTCCACGCCAGCTGCTGCGATCAGCGAACCCCCGGTGCGCAAGGTATGTTCAGAAGGCGCTTCGGCGGCGGTGCAGATCAGGATGCAACTCAATTTGTCGGGGACGTTGCGGGCGACGATGATCGGAATGCGCACACTGCGCACGAGCTTGTGGACGCTCGACCCCATCCTCAGGCTTACCAACCCACGCGAGGCGCCGCGAGCGCCGATAGCGACCAGGTCATACCGGTTCTCTTCTATCTCTTTCAGAATTTGTTCGCCGGCTGAGCCGTAGCGTATCTTGTGATGAATGCCTGGGCGCGGCCCTCCCAGAGATTTTTCCATCCGGCCGAAAGAGGCCGCCAGGGTGGACTGGTCGCCATCCGTTTCGCTGACCCCCAGCAGAACCATCTCTGTCTCCGGGGGGAAGTTCAGGCGAGAAACCAGGATGGCTGCCTGTTCAGCTGCGGAAGAACCATCGGTACATATCAGGACTTGCATCGTGTTACCTCAACCTAAGATTAATAGCCCAAGCGGGATTAACAGAATCAGGAGTATGTAGATGAACAGATTCCTCCGGCGCCTGCCGATGATTGCGACCAGTCGTTCCAGCAAGCGTTCGTACCGGCGGTAGCTGAGCAGAAGGATAAACATTGAGACGATAGTGACACTGAGCATCTGCACAAGGACCACCGTTATCGCAGCCGGGTTCGACAGCAGTGCGGCAGCAATCAACGTGTCATCGAATGTGGTGATGTTCGCACCCAGAATGTAGGGAATAATGTTCTCACGCCGGATGTAGCCGCGCGCCGAGAGGGGTACCAGCAGGCTGAGCGAAACGGAAACAGACATGGTCAATGAGGTGATCACTGCTCCTAGAGCGAAGGTCACCAGGGGACGGTACAGTAAATGGTGCACCTGGCCGAGGCTGCTTTCCTTCAAGTGGAAGTCCGGTAATACCCGGTCGAACAGCCGCAGGCTGAAAACGATCAAAAGAAACCCCACCGGGAAAAGCACCCAGGTTGGGATAAAACGCTGGATAGTGGCGATGATGGGGTCTATGAACAGATCTAGAGGGGAATTAACCACCTCTTCCGCCTCTACCTGCCAGTGCTGCAGCCAGCCGCGCGAAAGGATGAAGAAACCGAGCGCCAGAACGGGGATATAGGTGATCTGTGTTACCAGCAGCGAGAGCAGGCCGGCTCCCAGGCTGACCTCACGTTGTTGGCCGCGTAATAGGTAGATGAAGCCGACCAGAAGAACGATAAAAGCCGCTCCCAGACGGGAGCCCGCGATCATTGCAAACGCTTCAATCGGCGTCAGGACCCCTGCATCCAGGAACGCAAGGGCCGTGGCTGCTACGGGCGAACCGGAAAGCGCCACGCTGGCGCTCAGCCATCCAAAACCCAGGGCGCTGGCCGGACTGTCGACCGAGAATTGATTGCGGATGACAGGCGCCAGCGGTTTTGCCCCTTCCTTCATCAGCACGAGCGCGACGATAAAAATGGAGATGCTGATGAGGAAAAGTGGAAGCCTGGTTGCCAGTCCGCGCAGCCTTGCCCAACGCAGCGGCCTGCTTGTGGCTTCAGCGATTACGGCTGCCTGGGTAGCTTCGAATTCACTCTCGTTCGGATTAATGTTTCACCTCTTAAATTAAAATGGCCACACACTTGGCACGAGCAGGATGGCGAGAACAAAGATGAAACCCGTGAGCAGCAATCCCACTTTGAAGAAGTCCATGAAGCGGTAGCGCCCTGGACCGTAGACCATCAGGCAGGCAGGTTCCAGCGGGGTCAGGTAGGAAGTGCTGGCGGCGACCGCGATCATCATCGCGAACGTCCGAGGGTTCAGTCCCAGCTGCAATGCTGTCTGGATTGCGACCGGCACGACCACGACTGCGGCGGCCTGGTTCGACATTGGTTGGGTGAGCAGCACAGTCAGGATGAAGAAAGCGCCAAGCAGCCACAGCGGGTTTGCCTGGCCGACCAGTCGGACGATCTGGGAGGAGAGAAAGACCGCAGTGCCCGTATTCTCCATGGCTGCGCCGACTGCCAGCATACTGCCGATCAGGATCAGAACCTTCCATTCGACCTCCCGATAGGCTTCCTCCGGTGTGATGCAGCGCGTCAGGAAGGTCAGCAGAGCGCCCAGGAGCACCGCAACGGGAAAGGAAGTCAGATGGAAAGTGCCTGCAGCCAGGGCTCCGACGAAGATGGCGATCGCCAGGGGAGCTCGGCGCACGTGCGGTGTGGTCTCTTCCACCGCGCCCAGGATGTTGAGCAGCCGGCTCCCTTCCAGCGCGGCGATATTTGAGCGGTGTCCCTGGATAAGCAGCACGTCTCCCATCCGCAGGACAACCTGGCTGATTTTATTCCGGATCGTCTCGCCGTGCCGGTTGACTGCCAGGACCTGCAAACCGTAGCGTTCGCGGAACTGGAGGCGCTTCAGCGTGCGCCCGATGAGCGGCGAACGAGGCATCAAGATCGCTTCAACCAGGCGCGTGTCCTCCACTTGCAGGTCGGGGTCCGAAAATTTAACGTCGGCTTTGATATCGATCCCGCCGGTGTTCTTGATCTTGAGGATCTGCTCGCGCCCACCTTCGACCAGCAGCACGTCCCGTTCCTGCAGCTGCAATCCAGCCTGGGGAGCCATAAAGCGCTGTTTCCCGCGGTCAAGGCGTAGTACGGTCAGATCGAGGTCGCGCCCGAGATTGGCTTCTGCCAGAGACTTGCCGATTAAGGGTGATGCTGGCAGGATCACCATCTCCGTCAGGTAAGGCCGCAGACCGAATTCACCGGTTAACTCCTCCGACTGGGTTCGCTCTGGGATCATCCGGCGTCCCAGGGTTAACATATAGATCACCCCAACTGCAGCGATGGGGAGGCCAACCGGCGCGAGCTCGAACATACGAATCGGAGGCATCTCGTAGCGGGTAATCAGCCCGCTGACGACGATATTGGTTGAAGTGCTGACCAAGGTTACCGAGCTGGTTAATATGGACGCAAATGCTAATGGCATCAGCAGCTTCGATGGGCTCAACCGGGCACGGCGCGAAATCCCAATGACGATCGGCAGGAAGAAAGCGGTTGCAGCGGTATTGCTCATCACGGTGGCCAAAGCCGCCGCGCTGACGACGATCACGACCAGCAGCCGTTGTGGGTTCTCTCCGGTCCGGCTCAAGATTGCTCGCCCGACCATTTCGACGACCCCGGTGCGGGCTAACGCAGCGGTCAGGATCAACAGCCCCAGGATCATCATGACCGTGTCGCTCCCAAATCCGGCGAAAGCCTGCTCTGCAGGGAGAAGACGGGTGAGGATCAGCGTGATCAGGACCGCAAGCGCGACGACGTCTGCAGATACCCATTCAAACGAGAAAAGGACAATAGCGGCGATCAGGATGGAGAGCAGCAGGATGATCTGGAGATCCATCAGCAATTTGTATAATGGTTTAGGAAGCGATCTTCCAGGTGATCAATCGGACTGAGCCGGACGCGGCGCGTCTTTGGGCTTCTCGGAGACGCCGATCTTGTCGAGCAGCTTTTGCTTGATCTGCTGATCAAATACCTGCCATTTGATCTCGTGGAACTCTTCAGCCTGGCCCCCCGATAGGAAACCCAGAGGGATCTCGAACCCTCCCGCGGACATTTTACCTCCACCGAAGTATTGTCCCACGGCGTCTTTCCCGAATACATCCTTAATAAATTCGTCGGGATCCAGGGTGATCTTCGATGTCC
Organism: Anaerolineales bacterium; assembly: GCA_036393315.1. Lineage (GTDB taxonomy): Bacteria > Chloroflexota > Anaerolineae > Anaerolineales > UBA4823 > DASWHG01. Next base: position 19,888 of record DASWHG010000023.1, read on the forward strand.
GCATGGAACCGATCACGCGTTCATCATGATCGAGGCCGGTCACGATCCCAAACACAACTGCGGTGTGCACATTCTCCTCCGTCAGGAGGAAATCTGCCGCCTGGGGGATGGCATCCCGGTCTTCGGCGCGCAAGTAGCCGATGCCGGCGATCGAGAAGTTTTCGGCGATCACCCTTTCTTGCAGGGCGTTCTGGATGATATCCATCGTTCGTTTCGAGCGAGCCTGGCTCATGATTTGGTCCAGGATATCTGCATCTCCGAAGCGACTGAGGAACCCTGCTGCCTGGAAATCCTCGGTCGTGGCGCGGATAAATCGATCCGTGTCCGTCATGATCCCGTGGAACAGCGCCGTCGCCACCCAGACATGCTCTCGGCGGGACTTATCCAGTTCCAGCAGGTCGCCCGACTCCAAGTATTGAGTGTAGATGGTGGAAGCAGCGCCATAGGTACGGCGGATATCGCTGAACTCTGGCGCCAGGCGATTCTGGATCTCATGGTGATCGACGACGATCAGCGGGGGCACTCCCACCGCTTCCAGCGCCCTGACGATCTCTCCACTCGTGGTACCCTGGTTATCGACAAAAACCGCGCCATCATACTTTGAGAGGTCGAGTGCCTCATCGTAAGAAAGCAGCTCAATCCCAAGCAATCTTACCAATGCCAGATTCTGCTGGTGGCTGATCTTCCCACCATAAATAATGTCGACTTCGATATCAAACTCGGCGCTGATCAGCTGGTGAGCGAATGCGGAGGCGATTGCATCCGGGTCAGGGAAGTCCTGCAGCACGATGGCATGTCGTTCATTTTTATGATTTTCCAGGATTTGCCTGAGTGCATGTCTTCCGTCTCCCACCGGGGCTGGCTGCGTTCCTTCCGCAGGCTCCCCGTTCCTTTTCATGCTGCTCTTCTCCATACCTGTCTCCTCCTGCGAATAAATGTAATTTTACCTTACTTGGCAAACCGCCGAAAGTCTTTCAACAATAGCGGACATGGCTTTCTCAAAGTCGAAAGCCCTGCTTTTCC
>DASWHG010000024.1:0-7438 GCA_036393315.1 Anaerolineales bacterium
CGCGGTTTTCGATCAAGGCCGCATACTCATCCCAGGTATAAAGGAGATGCCAGAGTAGGAAGCCTAAACTGTTCGCCTCCGGAGCGGGCTGCCAGTGAATCTGCTCGAGGCTCAGGTATTTCAGCACCAATTTGAACTCGCGCTCGATCCTCTCGAATTGGATTTTTAACAGGGCTGCCGAGTTCATGTGCACCTCACTTTTTTCCTACAAGTGGCTGGCGACGCTGGCCAGCGCCTGGGCGCGGCTCCAGGCGCTGGGCGCGCGCCGGGCGGCGGACAGCGCCCGAGCCAGGATTTGCTGCTTGCGTTCGTCCGGGAAGTGTTCGCTTAAATCACCTAAAGCCTCCGCCTTGGCCCACTCGTCGGTGAAACCGAGGACCAGCGCCAGGGCCTCCTCACGCTGCGCTTCGTCCAGCAGGCCGGCCAACGGGTACAAGGCCGAGGCGCAGGACCAGTCGTCGGTGAGCGACATAACATCCTGGAAAGCGGTATTCACCGTTACCTGGCGTTCGCCCGGTTCCATAAAGGCGGCCAGTGCGGCCAGGGCCGAGGCCCGCAAAGAGCGGTCCTGGATTGCCAGGGCCGATTGCACGGCCTGAGGCAGCAGTTCGGCCGGCAACAGCCCGGCCAGAAGGCTGGCGACCGTGGCGTGGACGCTGTCCTCCCCGCTGGTCTGGGCTGTCTCGAGCGCCTGGCTGGCCAGCTCGGGTTGGAGCGCCTGATCGGCCGCCTCGGCCAAATCGCATAACAGCAGGGCGCGCATACCGGCCGCCGGCAAGGACCAGGCCAGAGAGAGGGCCTCCGAGAAGACTGCCGGGCGCCCTTCATCCGGGGCGCGCCTTGCCAGGGCGGCCAGCGTGCTCGCCTGAATCCAACCCTGCGGAAAGCGCCTCGCCTCCGCCAGCGCTTCTTCCATCAGGGCGTTCGGGAGCTGGCTCAGGAAAAAAGCCCGTTCACTCAGGTCCGGGCTGTTGCGCAGGGCCTGGAGCGCTTCGCGGCCGGCGAATTCGGCAGCCTGTCCTTCCAGTTGGGCGGCTGCCGCGCCGAGGGCTGCGCCGCGCGCTGCCGCCTCCTGGATACCCCGGGCGGCGAAAAGCGCCTCCTCTAGAGCGGCCTGCTTCTCCTCGCCGGAGAGCTGGCGTGCCAGGTCGTTCAACGCCCGGGCTCGCGCCCCCGGTTCGGAGATGCCGCGCGCCATCGCCAGGGCTGCGCCGTGCAGTTCACCCGGCAGCAGCCGAGCCAGTTTGCGCAGGGCGCGAGACCGAAGCCAGTCGCTGGCGATCTCGCTGACGGTCTCGAGCGCCTCCCGCAGGAGACCTTCCCTGGAACCGAGCCTGGTTACTGGATGGGTTCTTCTCATCTTAATGGCCGCGCAGGTTCTCCGGCGTCACCCGGATGGCGACCTGGTAGCGTTGTGTGAATACTTCGGGAGTCAGGTTCAAACGCTGCAAGCCCACTTTATATTTCTCGATGAAAGCCGGGACCTCATCCGCAGGCGGCGCGCCCGCCTCGATCCTGGCGCGGCCGGTGAAGACCACGATGTCCCCGCCGCGGCCGTCGCTGTCCAGGTTGAGGGAGACGGCCGGCCGTTCGGCGATGTGACGTAGCTTGTGCGTCTCCGGGCGGGTGTAGATCAAGAAATCCTCCCCGTCCCAGTAGAACCAGACCGGGCGCGGCTGTGGGGTCAGGTCGTTCCCAGTCGTAGTCAGCCAAATGATCCACTCATCACGCAGGCGGTTCCCCACCCGGCGCCCAAAATCTGACGTCAGATCGATCATGGATTGCCTCCTTTATCCTACGCATCTCCCTGCCGGAGCGGAGCTCCTGAAGAACACCTGGATTGCACCACGGGCGGGGTTCCCGTTCCAGTTTCGCTTTTCTCAATGGATGAGTCCTCGTATTATATCCTTCGTGCCAGGATCCTGACCCACATTTTGCCGGACTATATGCTCCTGCTCAGGTCCTGGCATAATGCGATTGCCGCCCTGATCGGTCTTCCTTACCCGCCCAGCCCGGAGATCGCCGAGCTGGTCCGGGCGCCGACTGAGTCCATCCACCGCGCGGCTGCCGGCAGCGACAACTGGCCGCTGACCTGAGGAGACGGCGACAACCTGTATTCTGTCTGATCGTGGTGGGTCCCCACCTGGACCTCGTGGCGGGGCTGGTTTCGTTTGGCCAGTAGACCGCAGCTTGGCTTTCGCGACGCTCATACCTTCCTGGAGCCAATCGCCTTCTCGGGTCAAGAGTGACCGCTCAGCGGTTCTACAAACGGCATCTCGCGCGGCTGGTGCTTCGCGTCCGCAGCGCGGCGGTTGAAAACAGCCCGAGCCGGTTTACCCGGTAGGGGACTTCTGCGTCCTGTTCGCGTCGAGTAGCGGTTGAACTTATGGTATCATGGGCCTCAAGGCAGGTTGCTGTCTAGCGAGTGCGTTTATATACATGGTTGCTGGGAGGGGACTCTTACATTGAGCGTTCGCGGGTTGTTCCCACGGGCTTACCGGTTCGTTAAACTGAACAGGCTGGTGTTTACCCTGCTGGTCTGGCTTCTGGTCCAGGCTGCCCTGGCTTTGCCGCGCGCCAGCGCTATGGATGCCGGACCGGCCCGGGCAGTGGTCCAGACCCCGACAACGATTCTGCAGATCGCGGCCCAGCGTGAGCTGGCCACGGCCGAGGCTGTCTTTATCCCTGTTGCTGCGAATGGTGTGCACGATTCCGGCTCGAAACCGGCCACCGCCACTCCAGAAGCTTCCCTGACTCCCACAATCATAACCACCACCACGCCAACGCCCACGCAAAGCGCGAGGCCAACGAATACCCCTTCACCTACACCCACGCACACCGCCACCGGGGTAACACCCGTCGCGCCAGAGAGCACGATCCCACCGGAGAGCACGGCCGAGCCTACGGCGGCGCCCATGGGTACGAACACTGCCACGCCCACGCTCACGAATTCTGCCACGCCCACGCCCACGAATATTGCCACAGCAACGAATACCGCCACGGCCACGGATACGCCCACGATCACGAACACCTCTACACCCACGAATACCACCACACCCACAAATACCGACACGCCTACTGGGACCCCCAGCCCGCCCAGCACCGCTTCGCCCACCCCTTCATCCGAGGACACCTGGCCGCTGCCAGCCTGGGCGACCGCCTCACCGGCACAGGTCGGGATGGATCCAGACATGCTGGCCCAAGCCCGCGACTACGCCCTGACCGGGGGCGGTTCGGGCTACATCACTCGCCACGGGAAGCTGGTCCTCTCCTGGGGCAGCAGCACACAGCGCTACGATCTGAAATCCACCACCAAGTCGATCGGCGCGACCCTCCTGGGGCTGGCGCTTTTGGACGGGCGGCTCGCACTCGACGATTTCGCCCAGTCCTGCCACCCGAGCCTGGGACTGCCGCCTGCGAGCAATGCATCCACCGGCTGGCTGGACGACATCACCCTGCTGCACCTGGCCACGCACACGGCCGGCTTCGACAAATCCGGCGGGTACACCGCCCTGCTGTTCGCCCCCGGGACGATGTGGTCCTACAGCGACGGCGGCCCCAACTGGCTGGCGGAGTGCCTGACCCTGGAGTACCAACTGGACCTCGACACGCTGCTGTTCAGCCGGGTGCTCACCCCATTGGGGATCAGCGCTTCTGACCTGACCTGGCGCTCGAATATCTATCGAGATGACACGATCGAGGGGATCAAGCGCCGCGAGTTCGGGGCGGGCATCTCGGCCAACGTGGACGCCATGGCCCGCATCGGGTACCTGTACCTGCGGGATGGCGGCTGGAATGGGCAGCAACTGCTGCCGGCCGGCTTTGCGGCCCAGGCCGGGTCGAGCGTGCCGGGGGTGGTGGGGCTGCCTGTCAACCGGGCCGCCGATTACCCCGACGCCTCCGACCACTACGGCCTGCTGTGGTGGAACAATGCAGACGGGACGCTGGCGAACGTGCCGCCGGACGCCTACTTCTCCTGGGGGCTGGGCGACAGCCTGATCGTGGTGATCCCCAGCCTGGACATCGTGGCGGCCCGGGCCGGTTCCGCCTGGAGCTCCAACTCCGGTTTGAACTACACCACGCTCAAACCCTTCCTGGAGCCAATCGCCTTATCGGTTCAAGAGTGACCGGGCAGGCGGGCAAGGATTCCTCACTCCGAACCGCGGTCGCGGCCGGGCGCCTGGATGATCTTGCTGAGCTCCTCCCGGTCGAGCCAGATGAGCAGGCAGTGCGGGCAGTTGTCCACCACGATGTTGCCGGGCCCGCCGTAAGGGTGGGTGCTCATCACCTGCCCGCAGGACGGGCAGTGCACTTGCCGCTCCAGCTCCTGGGGGTTCATCGGCGGTGGAAAAACGCCCGGCCCGCGTGATCGGGCTCGCAGGTAACGGATGGTGCTCAAGAAGGCGATCTGGTTGACCAGCAGCCCATGGCAGCGGGTGCAGTACAGCACCTGGGTCTCGTCGATCCAGGCCAGCACCAGGGGGATGCGGCACAGCGGGCAGTCCAGCTCACCTGGCTCGTCCATCACCCGCACACCATCGCGCGACTCTTCCGGGAAATAGAGCGAAGTGCAGTATTCGCAGGCGTAAGAACGCCGGTCCGAGGCCAGCCGCATGGGAGCGCCGCAGTTGCCGCAGTTCATCCCTTTACTCCAGTGAAGCCTTCACTCCAGTGAAGCCTTCACTCCAGTGAAGCCTTCACCCCGGTGAAGCCTTCACCCCGGTGAAGACGCCCAGGTCGCCCACTTCACTATGCGGGAAGGACATCTCGCCTGGCTCGAAACCAGCCTCCCGGATGAACCGAAGCCAGTCGTCCCGCTTGAAGAGGCCGAAGACGTGCCGGTCATACTCGCAGCGCACCTGCTCGTCCAGCTCGCGAAGTAGGTAGGCGAAATCGACCCGGTAGCTGCTGTCACCCGAGTCCGGATCCCAGCGCCACTCCAGGTAGCGCAGCGCCCGGTCTCCAAGGTCGTGGCCGCCGTGCTCGCTGGCGGGGGTGAATGTCTCGGCAACACAGTCCGGGACGAATAGGGCAACGCCGCCGGGCTTGCAATGGGCGTAGGCAGTTTCGATCGCCTGGCGCAGGTCGGCTTCGCTGGTCATGTACATGATGGCATCGTGGATGAATACTGCGTCGAACAGCCGCCCGAGGCGGAGGTTGCGCATGTCCCCCTGCAGGTGCTCGAGCTCCGGGTTGATTTCCCGGCTGACCGCCAACATACCCGGAGAGAGATCGACCAGGGTCATCTGGAAGGTTTGCTTGAGGTGGAAGGCGTTGCTGCCCCCGCCGCTGCCGAGTTCGAGCAGGGTGTGTGGGGGGGTGGGGGCGGTGGAGAGCAGCGCCTGGCGGAAGAAGGAGGCTTCTTCGGCGTAGTCCTCGGGAGCGGAGAGGGCGGGCCACCAGGCAGCCAGATCTGCGTATAGCCTTGGGGTTGGTTCGCTCATGGCTGCTCCTGGGATCTCTTAAAGTGGATGAATTCGGAGGTTTCTTTGCACGACACGATTTGTCTCGTAGGGGGACATTATCACACCGGAGACGTAGACTGTCAACTTAGGATGGGCATCCTGGCTGACTCTCGCCGAGATCCTTCACTCGCTCCGCTCGTTCAGGACGACAGGGTGAGGCTGTGTGCCGCGGCTGAGCTTGTCATGCTGAACGGAGTGAAGCATCTCGCACTTAGAAGAACGATGAGCGACTCAAGGCTTGTCATGCTGAACGGAGTGAAGCATCTCGCAAGCGGAAGATCGATGAACAGCTCTAGCCCGAAATCCTATACTACAAAGCTTCGTTTATCCGACGAACAATTTCGGCTTGAATCTCCACTGGAACTTCTTGCCATCTGTCGTGAGGGTATGGATTCCCGAATTGAGGATCGTGGAATTCCAATTCGCCGATATTATTGATTTCATCAAACGTCAGATCAGACAGCTCGCCAGCATGTCTTTTGAGATGAATGACACACCTGCCAACCAGACTCTGGTTTGGTGCGAGAACAGCAACCCGGTTGTATAATAGCCTGTGTGAGCCTCACCGTCATCGCCATCGTCATCGTCTCGACCTTCATGCACGCGGGGTGGAATCTCCTGGCTCGCTACGACCGCTCCGAAGGGCTATTCTACAAGCGCATGCTCATCGCCATAGGCGTCATTGGCTTCGTTCCAGCCGTGACGAGCGAGATGCTCACCCGTTCGCTCACCCCGCTGGCCTGGGCTTGCGTGGTCGGCTCTGGGATCAGCGCCGGGCTGTACCTTTTCTTCCTGGCTCGGGCCTTCGAATCATCCGACTTTACCATTGTCTACCCAGTGGCGCGCTCGCTGCCGGTGATCTTCGTGGCCTTGATCGACGTGCTGCGTGGCCGCTTCCTGACCCCTTTCGGATGGGCCGGCATCCTACTGGTCGCGGCCGGCTGCACCCTGGTCCCGCTGACATCGTTCGCGGATATCTCCCTCAAACGCTACTTCAACCGCACCAGCCTGTGGATGCTGTTCGCTGCGCTGGGGACGGTTGGCTACACCTTCCTGGACAAGATCGCGGCCGAGGTGGTGCAGTCTGGTCCGGATACCGCAGCCCGTTACGGGTACATATACTTCGCCATTTCTTACGTCCCATACGTGGCCATGCTACGCACCCTGCACGGCGAGAACAGCCACAATGACACCATGGGTTGGAAGCTGGCCATCCCGGCCGCCGCTCTCAGTTTCGCGGCCTACTGGCTGATCCTGTGGGCTTACCAGCTCAGCCCTTACGCCAGCTACATCGTCGCCTTCCGCCAGTTCAGCATTGTGATTGGGGCGGTGGTGGCTTTTATTTATTACAAAGAGAGGGGGGTCGGCGTCCGGCTGACGGGCGCGCTGTTCATCACGACCGGGCTGGTCCTGATCGCGGGCTGGGGCCGGTTATGATCCCTCGGCCAGCGGCGGTTCAATAATATGCCCGCCCAAGTCGCCCAACTCGAAATTCTCAATCCCCTGCATGCCCAACATAACGACCAGTTCTCCGCCGTGGTGGATATCGTGCGCCATAACGCGCCAGATGGTCCACTGGCGCGAAACTGCGTAAACGCTGCCTCGCCAGGTATGCCGGTAGGTTTTCCGGAGATCGCCTACCGTCCACGTCTTGAGGGTCTCGTCAATGATCCCCCAGGTGGCGTTGAGCCACCGGACTAACTCGGCCGCCTGATCTGTGATTGGGATAGCCTCCTCCATCACGTACTTGTTCCCATGCGGGTCTTCATCCCAATCACTGATCCGACTGGAGAGCTCGCGAATGCCGGGCGCCTCCATCCGCAGGGACCAGTCGATCCGTCCGAGGGCGATATGGCGCACGAGCTCGCCCACAGAACGAAGGTGCGCGGCGGGTCGCCACAGCAGCTGTTCACGGGTGAGTGGGGTTACAGCCCCAACGATGCTTTGCTGGTATCCGTCCCAGCCTTCATACA
>DASWHG010000025.1:0-4970 GCA_036393315.1 Anaerolineales bacterium
GGTATCTTGGCGGATCCGGTCGAGCCATTGGCGCAGAACCCGGGCATCGCCCTCGATGGCCGTCGGTTCGTAGTCGAAATGGGTGTTGACGTAGGTAAGCACCGACCCGGTCAACCGGCAGGAGAGCCTGGCCCAGCTCACTGTTCGTGGATAGTTGCTTCCCCAACTCATGCTGCCGGGGATCTCCGGGGTCTCACTCAGCCAGAAACATCCCGTCTCGAGAAGTCGGAAGGGTGAGCGGCGAAAGAGCAGGGGCGCCATCTCCAGCGCCGTGCCTCCGGGGCCGCCCCGATGGATGCCGAGGAAATGGTAGTCCGGCAGGTTGGTGCGGACAAATTCGGCCTGCTCGGTGTCCAGGCACTCCTGAAGGCCGAGCAGGTCGGGCCCGAAGGCGCGGATTCTTTCGAGGGCAAAGGACTTGCGGTGCTCCCAGTGGTTCTCGCCGTCGTCGGCCAGGCCAACACGGATGTTGAAGCTCATCACCTTGATCATGGCCGGGCTCTCCTGCGGTCGGGTTATGGATTCTTGGCCCGTTCCAGGGTCCCTCGTATGCCCGCGAACTGCTCCGGTCGGCCCAGATTGGGAAAGAACCCCTGATCCACGCAGTCCCGATAGCACCATTCCGGAGCAGTTTCGGTCCGGTACGTCCAGAAGAACCAGCCGGCGTATTTTTCGAAGGTCAGCAGTTGGGCCGAGGCGTAGCCGCGATAGGCCGCCGACATTTGAAACAGATCCATTTCCTCCAGGGCATGATTGAACGGCCCCTCCGCCCAGAGGGAGACCATCTTCAGATCCAGCCCCAGGCTCCATTCCCCGCAATACACCTGATAGCCCGACTCACGGATGATCTCGTCCGCTTCGTTGCGCCAGTCCACGGCGGATTTACAGATGTGGCCGAAGATGTCCAGGCTGGTGTCGTAATCCATAAAGCATTGATAGCGGTGGATATCGAGGGCCACGTTGCGGAACTCCGGCTCCAGGAGAAACCCTGCATACTCCCGGAAGCCGCGGAAGCCGTCGTGGAACACCACCGTCACCCGCTCGGGCGGGCAGTGGCGGCGGATGCGCCGGTAGGCCTCGAGGTTGAAGCGCTTCAAGAGATCGGTGGGGATGTCCCAGCGCGGTTCGTTGAGCGTCTCGATGCCGTGCAGCGCCGGCTGATCGGCGTACCGCTCGGCCAACCGTTCCAGTAGAGCCAGGGAATGTTCGATGTACTCCTCGCTGGTATGCCACTCGCAAATATCGAGGATGCCGCCGTTGTCGAAGCCGTTCTGACACCCCGGCGCGGCATGGAGGTCGAGAACCACCCGCAGGCCGAACTCCCCGGCCCACTCAAAGACCTTGTCGACGATGGCAAGCCCTCCTTCCACGAAGGGATAGCGCGCCTCCTGATAGCTGCGGTGGTAGGGATAGTCCTTGCCGAAGAGCCAGTGGCCGACCGGCAGGCGCACGGCATTGATGCCGGCCCGTTTCAGCCAGGCGAAGTCGTCGCGGGTGATGAATGTGTTCCAGTGCTGGTGCAGGCGCCGGGTAGCCTCGGCCTCGCCCAGCTCGACGCAGTAGGAGGTCTCGTCTGTGGCTTTAAGCCCCTCGAACAGACTCGGCGTAATCCATTTTTCCAACACCAGCCAGCCGCCGAGATTGACGCCGCGCAGCTTGCTGCCGCCTTCGTGAACCGTTTGAATAGTCATGGATGATCCTTCCGAATAGTTTTACAGGCTCAGACGGCGCGAGTAGAAAGAGGCGCTGTTTGGCAGATGGGAAATTACAAGCAGCGTGGCATCGGGGAGCTGTTCACCGATCAGGCGCAGCATCCGTTCCTCTTCCTGAGAGTCCAGGGAATCGAAGGCCTCCTGCATGAAAATCCACTGGGGACGGTTGAGCAGCAGGCGCACCATGCCCAAGAGTTGCTGCTCCCCCCGGGCCAGGGTGTTGATCCAATTGTCCTGCTGGTCGAGCTGGTCGATGAGGTTTTCAAGGCCCACCAAACGCAGCGCCTGCTCGAGTTGTTCCTGGCTGAAAACCCGGCGGGAGGTTGGGTAGCAGATGGCGTTGCGCAGGGTGCTGGTGGGCAGATAGGGTCGAGGCGGCATGAAAAAGAGGCGGCCTTGGCTGGGGAGTTCGATGACGCCGCTGCCCCAGGGTCTTATCCCGGCAATGGCGCGAAACAGCTTTGCCCCTGTGTAGGTGTTGCCGGTGATCAGCACATGTTCGCCCTGGCCGATCTCCATATTGATGTTTTGGGCCAATACCGGGCCGTCGTATTTGGCGATACTGAGGTCGCGGAAGGCCAATACCGGCCGGTTTGAGCTCTTTACCTGGATCCAGTGATCCGGCTTGCCCAGCTCCTTTTCCATAGTATCCAACACCTTCAGTAAACTCAGCGTGCGTTCCACCGAGGCACGCCACTCGGCGATCCCGCCCGCGTTGCCGACCGGCCAGGAGAGGGCGCCAACCATCTGCTGGAATGCCTGGGCGGCTTGCATCATTGCGCCCAGGCTGATTTTCCCCAAGATGTAGCGGGGGGCGGTGATCAGGATTGGAAAGGCCATGTTCAGAGAGGAATAGCCGGTGCTGAATATCTGAATATTTCGCCATGCCGTGGTTTGCGTGTTCCATGTCTTGCGAATCTTGTAGAACAGCTCATGAAAAAGATGCCGCTCATAGCTATCGGCATGGATCAGGGCGATGGCCTGGCTGTTCTCCTGCGCCTCCCGCAGACCGGCGCGGAAGTCCGCCTCCGCCGATTGCCGGGCGTTGGTGGCTCCGGTCAGGGGCAGACTCACCTGCCAGCCAAGCCAGGAGGCCAAGGCTGTATAGATGATCGCGATCCAGACCAGATGCCCATGGATGGGGATTTGCCACTCTCCCAGGTTGAGCGTCACCACCCCGGAGTGGGACCAGAGCACCTGCGAGAAGCCGATCAGCAGTAAAATGCAGTAAAACAACGAGTGGCCCAGGGCGACCGCTGACTCGCTGGCGATACGGCAATCCTCGGCAATACGCCCATCCGGGTTGTCGTGCTCCCCTGGCAGGTGCGAGATCAGATAGTGGCGGCCATCCCGCATCCAGCGGGAGAAAACATGATCCGTCAGCCAGTCGCGCCAATAGATCTGCAGATTGCGCTTGAAGACCAGATGCGATCCGGTCACGGCCATGTCGGCGACAAAGATGATCGCCAGCACGCCGATCTGGGTGATAAGGCCGCGCATGGAGTGTTGCTCCAGGGCGTTGAACAACGCCGCGCTCCACTGGGTAATCACCACCGCCAGGATCATTTGCAGTACGGTCAGGAGCGCCAGGAGGAAGGTGGTGCCCCGAATCTTCAGTTTTTGCTTTGAGCGCCAAAACAGCTTCGACAGGCGAAGAAATTCAACGAGAAAATCGAGGGAATTAGGCATCTGGGCTCAGGGGGTACTGGTGAAAGTGACGCCAATCAGCGGCGATGGAACCTTTTTGAAGGTTATGAGGTTATAAAAAAACCTGATTAGCGCTAATCAGTTAAAAAAATGTTTTTCCGGCTGGTATCCGGCCATATCAATCCGTGCAGAATCCCCTGTCAATTCCTACAGAAAGCCCGTGACTCCGTCAACATCTTCTTGCGAGTGAGGTAAAAATCATTGCTTCGCTTGATGGCTTATCCGGAAGAATTGACAAACCGCAAGGTCATAATCGAATGGGCCGGGCTGATCGTGCTGGCGGCCTGATTGTGGTATTGCAGCGCAAAGGGAATCGCCTGCTCCGTGCGATTCATGACCACGACGGCGATTCTCCCATCCGGATTGAGGAAGGCAGTTGTCTCGAGGTCGTCGGTCGTGCCGGCGTACAGGATGCGTTCGGCGCCGGGGCGAATGTAACGGGAGAAATGGCCGAGATAGTAGAACGAACTCTGATACAGGGGCAGGCCTGCCTGGGTATCCACCAGGATGGGTGCGCTGCAATAATTGCCGACATGATTGGGGCCGCCGCGCTCATCCAAGACAAGATTCCAATCCACCCAAGCCACGGTCCAGCGGTTCAGGTCATTGATGAGCGAATGCCCGTAGCGCTCGCCTACGCCCCATTCGTCTGGATGCGGGCCGCCTTCCTGGCACCCTTCGCTGAAGAGCAGGTGTTTATCCGGAAAGGCTTCGTGCACGGCGGTCAGATTGTCGAAATGATCCCCCATATACCAGTGAAAAGCCGCACCCCATACGTATTGTGCCGCCAGGGGGTCATCGTACACAACCCTGGCGCGATCGTAGATCGCATCGCGGTTGTGGTCCCAAATCATCAGGTTCAGATGACCCAGCCCCTCTTTCCGTAAGGTCGGTCCTAAATAATCACGGACAAAATCGCGCTCTTCCTCGGCGGAGTACAGGCAGGAATCCCAGGATTGGCTGGCTTCCGGTTCATTCTGGACGGTGAGGCCCCAGAAGGGGATGCCTTCTTTTTCATATTCCCGAATGTAGCGGCAATAGTAACGCGCCCAAACATCACGGCATTCCGGGAGCAGCCGGCCGCCGCCGTTCATCTGCTTATTGGTCTTCATCCATGCCGGCGGGCTCCAGGGTGAAGCGAACAACTTCAGGCCGCCGCTGAGACGGACGGCTTCCTTGATCATGGGCAGAATAGCCCCGCGGTCACGCGCAAGGGAAAAATGCTGCAGCGCAAAATCGCCATCCACTTCATCATGGGCGTAATTCCCCAGGGCAAAATCGCAACTGTTGATATGCGTTCGCCCCATGGTATACCCCAGGCCATGGTGCGGGTCGAAGTATGCTCTCATGACTTCGGCTTGCTTTGCGGCGGGGAGTTTTTGCCAAGTAACGGCAGCCGATTCAGTGAATGCCCCGCCAAAGCCTTCCATCTTCTGGAAGCGCTTGCGCGGATCGATGGTGATGGCGGGTGTTTCCGGTTGGGTTGCTTCAAAAAACACGGGGGGCTGTTCGCTCAGGCGGGCTGGGGTGTCTTTGGCTGTCAGCGAGATG
>DASWHG010000026.1:0-3744 GCA_036393315.1 Anaerolineales bacterium
GCCAGAGATACATGGGTGAAGGTGAGTTGGTAGCTGCGGCGGGCAAGTTCACGAGCGTCTACGAGCGCCCTGAGCCTCTGACCAACCAGCACCACATTCGCCGCTTCAATCGCGATATCCATTCCTGCTCCGATTGCGATGCCGACATCGGCTTGCATAAGAGCCGGCGCATCGTTGATGCCATCGCCGACCATCGCTACGCGTACGTTCTGTTCCTGGAGTCGCCGGATTTCGGCGGCCTTTTGGCTGGGAAGCACCTCTGATAACACCCGTTCAATACCGGTTGCGCGAGCGACCGCCTGAGCAGTGCGCTCGTTATCTCCAGTGATCAGGATCGGCACAAGGCCCAATCGCTTGAGCGTGTGAACAGTATTCTGTACGTCGGGTTTGAGCCGGTCGGCCAGAGCAAGCACCCCGGCCGCCTGCCCATCAACTGCTACCAGCACGCCGGTCTATCCCTGAGCTTGTACCTGCTCTAATAATGTCAGGACTTTCGACTCGCGCGGGCAGCCATGACGTCGCTGTGATCCCCGAAAATGGAAAGGGCCTGGATGGCCAACGAACGGGAAGCGATGTGGAACACGGTGCTGGTGAGTTCACCGGCGATCTTGTACATGTTGGGGATCATCAAACCGCCGGATGTTCCCTATCCGCCTCATCCTGATTTTCCGGAAGTTGGACTGCCGGACGGTTTGCGCCTCGAGCCAGGAAATCCATACCAGGCGCCACGCTTAGGTCGTCAGCTCCGCCCGCGTGCGGATGAAGTTCAGGATGTTATCGCGCGCCACCAGGCCGATCCACTGGCCGTTTTGATCCACAACCGGGAGCTGGTTCACATCCTCTTCGGACATCCGCTCCATCACCTCGTATAATTCCTCGTCCGGGCTGGCCTTGAGCAACTGCGCTTCAGGGATCATCACCTGAGACACGCTGGTCTGAGGCCACGCCTCACGCGGCACTTCTTTGATGCGGTGCAGCGTGACCAGGCCCAACACGTGGCCATCTTCCACGACCGGAAAACAGCGCCGCCCGCTGGGCAGGATCGTGTCGTAGACCAACTGCTGCAGGTTCTGTGTCGGAGACACGCGCGGACAATCGGTCATCATCACTTTGCGCACGGCCTGCCCCTTCAGCAGGTCCCTTAGAGCGACCTGCTGGACGCTGCCCAGCGCGGCGCTGTTCAGGAACCAGCCGATGAAGGCGATCCACAAACCGTTGGCCCAGTTCCCGCTGAAGATTTGCCAGATCCCCACCAGGATGAATAGCCAGGCTACCCCCTGGCCGATGGCGCCAGCCAGGCGCGTGGCGCGGTTCAAATTTCCCGTCAGACCCCAGACGATGGAGCGGAAGACCCGCCCGCCGTCCAGCGGAAAGCCGGGGATCAAGTTGAACAACGCCAGGATCAGGTTGATGCGGCCCAGCCAGCTCCCCAAGGCTTCCAGGCCGCGCAGACCGGATAGCTGCCCTACCAGCAACAAACCGCCGAAGGCTGCCGCCAGGCCAAAGCTGACCAGTGGCCCGGCGATGGCGATCAGGAACTCGTGCAGGGGGCGTTTCGGCTCTCGGGTAATCTGGGCTATCCCGCCGAAGATGAACAGGGTGATGCTACGCACCGGGGTGCCGGTGGCGATGGCCACCAGGCTGTGCCCGAACTCGTGAGCCAGGACCGAGATAAAGAAGAGCAGTGCCGTGACCAAGGCTAACCCCAGCCGGAACCCGGGCGACCAATCCTGGTAGACCATCAGGTAGTGACCGGCCAAGGACCACGTGATCAGGACAAAAATGATGAACCAGGAATAATCGAGACCCACCTCGATCCCGAAAACTTTCCCAATCCGGATCGCATTCCGGATCATGGTACCTCCTTCGGGCGCCTGCCAACATCCGTTCGCCCAATATCCGCGCACTCTCGCGCCCCGCTGTGTTTCCTTGCGAGAGGTGGAATGCCCGGCGATTTACGGGAATGGCGGTTGGCGCTTTTATTTTCGTCCACGCGCCGAGACCACCCTTCGCCAATCGCTGCGCCGACCCCGACAAGGGCAAATACTACCCCTGCGCCCTCGAAGAGACTGATGGCTTCCCGAAAGGCCAGGGCGGCGATTCCCAGCCCGAAAACCGGGACGAGAAAAAAGAACGTCGCCAACCGTCCCACGTCCTCGCGCTGTATCATCCAGTACCAGGCGGCCGTGACGAACGAAGTCCCCGCCAGGGCCAGGAAGAGCAGCAGGCTTACGAACGGCAGGTTCCAAGCAACCGCGCTGCCTCGCTCCAACCAGGCGGAGGCGGCCAGCAGCGGCAGGCTGCCCAGGATCAGTTGCCAGGCGGTGATCGCCAGCAGGCTGCGCGGATAAAGAGCATCCGTCCGGATTTGCATCCGCTTGACGATCACGTTGCTAAAGGCTGAGCTGATGGATACGGCCAGCGCCAGGGCGGGGCCGGATATGCCGTAAGCGTCCGGGCCAGTGAGGGCCGGGTAGGCGATCAGGGTCACACCGGCCAGGCCCAGAGCGAGGGCCAGCCCCTTGCCGCGGGTCAAACGCTCGCCCAGGAAGACCGCCGCCAGGGCCACTGTGGCCAGGGCCTGCAGGTTGCCCAGCACCGAGGCGATCCCGGCCCCGGTCCGGCCCGGGCTGAGGAACATCGCCCCAAAGGTGACCGTGGTGGCGGTGAAAGCCAGAATCAGCAGACCCTTCCAGCTCACCTGGGAAGGGATCACCGGCTCACGCCGGGCAAACGCCCATGCGAGCAGGGCCACCCCGCCGATCGAAGCCCGCAGCCCGGCGAACAAGAGCGGCGGCGCGTAAACCAGGCCGGCCTTGATTGCGGCAAAGCACGCCGCGTAGACCAACGTAATCAGGAACATCCACAGGATGCGTTTCCAACCTGTCACCGGCTCTGTCCTGTTGAAAAATCTACACTCATTTGGATCGGATGTTCGTCGCTCGCCGGATTAGGCCTTCCAACCTTCGGACATTCCAACCGGCGAGCGTCATCCGCCGTTATCATGCCGGGTGTCCCACGTGGGCATCCACGACCGGCTGTGAAACGGCGCTCCCCGGCGTGGAGCGCTGGATGCCCGGCAGGCGGGTGCGCTTGAGCAGCAGGGCGTTGAGCGCCACCAACAGCGAACTGCCGGCCATGGAGAGAGCTGCGATCTCGGGCCGCAGCAGCAGTCCAAACGCTGGATAGAAGACGCCGGCCGCGATCGGGAAAGCGATGGTGTTGTAACCTACCGCCCACCACAGGTTCTGATGCATCTTGCGCACCGTCGCCCGGCTCAGGGCGATGGCTCCAATCACGTCGAAAGGATCGCTCTTCATCAGCACCACGTCCGCCGTCTCCATGGCCACGTCCGTGCCGGCCCCAATGGCGATGCCCACGTCGGCCTGAGCCAGCGCAGGAGCGTCGTTGATGCCGTCGCCCACCATGGCCACCAGCTTGCCCTGCCCCTGGAGCTCTTTGACCTTGACTGCCTTCTGCCCGGGCAGCACCTCGGCAAAGATGGTCTCGATGCCCAGCTCGCCGGCAATGCGTTCGGCCGTCGCCCGGTTGTCGCCGGTCAGCATGGCTACCTGGACGCCCAGTTTGCGCATTTCTTCGACCATCAGCTTCGAGGTAGGCCGGAGGGCGTCGGCGATGGCCAGGATGCCGGCGGGCTTTCCGTCGACAGCAGCATAGATAACCGTCCGCCCGGCGCCTTCCAGATTCGCTGCCCGTTCGCCTAAACCATCCAGGGTAATCCGG
>DASWHG010000027.1:0-9355 GCA_036393315.1 Anaerolineales bacterium
TTCACCCCCGACTTTGCGGCGTTACGCCACAAACTGGGCGTGCTGCAGGAGCGTCGTTATGCGAGCAAGCCGGAGTTGGGATTGCGAATGATCCGCCGGGCCAAGGACCAGCACCTGCCCTTCGAAGCGGTGGCTTGTGACGACCTGTATGGGCGCGACGGTCACTTTCGAGCGGCCCTGGATGGGGACGGGATCTGCTATTATGCAGATGTCCCGGCCAACACTCAGGTCTATCTGGAGCGACCGGTGATCGGGGTACCCGAGAAAACGGCTCGACCGGGCCGGCCGGATAGCCAGCCACGCGTGCTCAACCAGGCTCGCCATTTACGGGCGGACCGGGTGGGGGCAGAGCCAGACACTCACTGGCAACGCCTGTTCATCCGCTACAATGAGCGCGGGGTATTGGAAGACGATTTCGCCGCCCGCCGGGTGTGGACCTGGAAGAAAGGCGAGCGCCAGGCTCGCGAAGAATGGCTGATCCTGCGGGTTGAGCGCAATGGGGATCATACCTACCTGTTGAGCAATGCCCCGGCTGACACGCCCTTACAGCGTCTGGCCGAAGGCAGTTGCGGTCGCTACTTTGTCGAGCGGGTCATCCAGGATGCCAAGGATGAGAACGGGTGGGATGAGTTCCAGGCCCAGAAGTACCTGGGATGGGAACATCACACCGCCTTGACGGCTTGCGCACTGTGGTTCATTGCTCAGACTAAACTATCTTGGGCAGCCGAGGTGGCCAGAGATCCGCAGTTAGCCCAGCAGTTGGAGGTCGAAGTTCTACCCGCCTTGTCGACGGCCAACGTACGCGAGCTGCTCAAGGCCGTCCTGCCGCTCCCGCAACTATCGCCAGAAGAAGCGCGCGAGCAAGTGGTCAAGCATCTGGTCAACCGATCCCGCTCAACCGCCAGTCGCCTGAGGCGCAGGCACCGTAAGAATGTTAAGGTTCAAACTTAATCTGACATTGTCAAACTATACGCTGATGTAAAGTCCGCCCTGGCTTTTTGGTACAATTGGATATCGTGTTCGGAACACGAGCCACTCTTTTAGCGTCTGGATTCTTTATGAGAAACTACTCTTCTTTATCAGCAGCAGCACCACGGTCGATCGGATGGATCCCCCAGGTCGTAACCTCCCTGGTCGGAGGCCTGGCGATCTTCAATATCCTCCTGGTCGCAGCCTTTATCGGCTGGGATACGCATTATACCGGGCGTATTTATCCCGGGATATCCGTGGCTGGCGTCGACCTCTCGGGACTAGAACCGGCGGAGGCCGCCGTGCTCCTCGAGCAGCGCATGGATTTCCCCAAGCGCGGAAGGATTCTCTTCAAAGATGGCGAAAAAATATGGCTGGCGTCGCCCTCCCAGGTAGGCTTCTTCCTGGACCCGCAAGCCACCGCTATGGAGGCCTACCGGCTTGGCCGCCAGGGAAACCCCATTTCCCGGGTAGCCGCCCAGTTCGACGCCTGGTACACGGGCACCCAGCTGCCGCCTCTTTACGTGTTCGACGAGCGGCCCGCGCAGGCTTTCCTGGGTGGGATCGCTTCCCAGAACGACGTTCCAACCGTTGACGCTTCTCTCAGCGTGGACGGCGTCGACGTGGTCGTCCGCCCCGGCCAGGTAGGTCGATCGCTCGACATCCCCGCCACCCTCGACCTCCTGAGAGAGCATCTGCAGACCCTGAGAGACGGGGAAATCCCCCTGGTCATCGAAGAGACGCCGCCCGTCATCCTCGACGTGGATGAGCAGGCCGAACTCGCCCGGCAGATCTTGAGCGAACCGCTGGTCCTGAACCTCCCGGATTCGAAGGAGGGCGACCCAGGCCCGTGGAAATTTGAGCCGGATGTCCTGGCGCAGATGCTGACCATCGAACGGGTGGCAGCACCCGAGGGGGACCACTACCAGGTCGGCTTGCAGGCGGAGCAGCTGCGCTCGTTCCTGGAAGGACTTGCCCCGCAGCTGCTGCGCTACCGCCAGAATGCCCGCTTCATCTTCAACGACGATACCCGCCAGCTGGAAGTGATCGAACCGGCGGTGGTCGGCCGGGAACTGGACGTCGGTTCTACCATCCGTTCAATCAACGAGAAGCTTTTGGCGGGCGATCACAACATCTCCCTGGACGTGGCCACCTACGAGCCGGAGGTCGGGGATGACGCCACGGGCGAGCAGCTGGGCATTACCGAGCTGGTCAGCTCGCACACCTCCTACTTCTACGGATCGAGCAACCCTCGCGCCCAGAACATCGCCACCGCCTCCAGCCGCTTCCACGGGCTATTGGTCCCGCCGGGAGCCACCTTCTCTATGGGGAGCGTTCTCGGCGATGTAAGCCTGGACACCGGTTACGCCGAGGCGCTGATCATCTTCGGCAATCGCACCATCCAGGGTGTGGGCGGGGGCGTGTGCCAGGTAAGCACCACGCTCTTCCGGACGGTTTTCTTCGGCGGTTTTCCCATCGTGGAGCGCTATCCCCATGCCTACCGGGTGAGCTACTATGAATTGAAGGCCGATGGCGGCTACAACACACAACTGGCAGGCCTGGACGCGACCGTCTTCGTGCCCCTGGTGGATTTCAAATTTATCAACGATTCCCCAAACTGGCTGCTCATGGAGACCTACGTGAACCCAACGGCGCGCACCCTGACCTGGAAGTTCTATTCCACCGGAGATGGGCGCTCGGTGGAATGGAGCAGCAGCGGTTTACAGAATATCGAAGAGGCTCCTCCACCTGTCTATGAAGAAAACCCGGATCTGGCGAAAGGTGAAGTCAAACAGGTGGACTGGGAAGTGGAAGGCGCGGACGTGACGGTGACTCGCACCGTGACCCGGGACGGCCAGGTATTGTATGAAGACACCATCTCCACCCACTACCTGCCCTGGCAGGCCGTTTACCAGTACGGGCCTGGCACGAAGGACATGCCGCCCGATGAAGACAAGGATAAGAAGAAAGACGACGATTAGGTAATCAAGGGCGATCGAACGCCATCAACAGATAGCTTTTTCCCAACCAGGAGACCAGCATGGTCAGTCAAGAACTTCTAGAGATCTTACGTTGTCCAAACTGCGTGCGGGAGCGGGAGGGCTTGCTCGAGTATTACAAAGAGTCCTGGCTGATCTGCCAGGAGTGCGGGCGCAAGTACCCCATCCGCGATGACATCCCGGTGATGCTGATCGAAGAGGGCGATAAATGGCGCGAAATATCTAAGGAAGCGCTGCCCGTCCCGCCGCCGGAGTAAAGAGAAAGCGGAGCGCTGCAGGTGGATGAACGGCAAGCCTTGCTGGCAGACCTGGCGAGCGGCGATGAAGCCCGGGCTGAGGCGGCGGTAAAGAAGCTGCCCTCCCTTGGGCCCGGCGTCCTGACCGGGCTGCGTGAGCTGCTTTCATCCAACGATTCGGAAGCTCGCTGGTGGGCGGCCCGGGCGCTGGCCGAACTCGACCTTCCGGAAACGCCGGCGCTGCTGGTTCAAGCCCTGCACGATCCGGACCCGGGCGTACGTCAATGCGCTGCGTTGGCGCTTCGCCACCAGACCTCGCCGCAAGCCGTGCCAGACTTGATCGCGATGCTATCATCGGAGGACCGCTTGCTCGCTCTCCTGGTCGCGGACGCGTTGGTCGCCGTTGGCAAGGATGCCGTTGCGGCGCTGTTGGAGATCATGCAGAACGGTTCATCCGCGGCGCGCCTTGAAGCGGCGCGCGCCCTGGCTTTGATCGGCGAACCCAGCTCCATCCCGGCGCTCTTTGAGGCCCTGGACGATCGTTCGGCCCTGGTGACCTATTGGGCGGAGGAAGGCCTCAGCCGCATGGGTGTCGGGATGGCCTTCTTCAAGCCCTAAATCCTGGTGATTGGCGGAAAGTAATTGGAAATAACATAAAACCTTTTACCGCCAATCACCCAAGCGCAAGCCGCAGACCGCCGTTTTCCGGTTAACTTTATTCTAAACGGTCTCGGCGGTTTGCCGCTTACTTCCACAGCGCCCAAACCAGCCACGCCCCGATCATCAGCACGCCGATCCCGAAGCGGACGAGAAAGGATAACCCCCAACCTAACGCCAGGCCGCGGGTCGCGCGCCAGGCCTTTTCCCAGTTACGCTCGCGAGAGTATTCCAGGAGCAGGATGGCGCCTGGGGCGGCGATGAACCCTCCGACCGGCGGGAAAAGCAAGGTACCGGCCACCCCCGCGACCATCCCGACGATGATCGAGAGCCAGGAGGCGCCGCCCTGGCGCGCCCCGGCGCCCATCAGGATGTTATCGATCGTGACCCCAAAAAGCATCAGCAGGGTGATCAGCACAAAGAGGACGGTCCCCAGCGTGGTGAAGCCGGTCACCACGCCGTAGCCCAGCGCCGCCAGCCAGATGACCAGGATCCCCGGGAAAATGGGGATGACCAGCCCGACCAGGCCGATCAGCATAAAGAGCAAGGTTAACCCGAAGGAAGAGACTTCCGCCCAGGGTTCCACCTCAGGCCTCCGGCCGGATGACGTCGATGCCGCCCATCCAGGGGCGCAGTACCTCCGGGACGACCACCGATCCATCCTCCTGCTGGTTGTTTTCCAGCACGGCGATCAGCGTGCGGGGCAGCCCCAAACCCGAACCGTTCAAGGTATGCACGAAGCGCAGCCGGCCGCCATCCGCCGGGCGATACTTGATGTTCGCCCGGCGAGCCTGGAACTCGCCCACGTTCGACACCGACGAGACCTCCAACCACTCACCGCAGCCCGGCGCCCAGACCTCGATGTCCGCGGTGATGTGCGCCGTGAAACCCAGGTCCCCCGTGCACAGCTGGTTGATGCGGTAAGTGAACCCCAGTTCCGCGCAGGTCTGCTCGGCGTCGGCCACCATTTTTTCATATTCAGCCCCCGAATCCTCCGGCAGGCAGAACTTGTACATCTCGACCTTGTCGAACTGGTGGCCGCGCTTGATGCCGCGCACGTCCCGCCCGGCGCTCATCTTCTCCCGCCGGAAGCACGGCGTATAGGCTGTGTAGCGGCGGGGCAGGCTGGCCTCCTCGAGGACGTCGTCCATGTGCAAACCGGTCAGGGGAACTTCCGCGGTGGGCACCATCCACAAGTCTTCCTCGTGGTCGCGGTAGAGGTTGTCGGCGAACTTGGGCAGCTGCCCGGCCCCGAAGAGGACCGCCTCTTTGACCATGAAGGGCGTGTATTTCTCGGTGTAACCCTGGCGGATGTGCAGGTCCAGCATCCAGGCGATCAGGGCCCGCTGCAAACGCGCCCCGGCCCCGCTGAGCACGTAGAAACGCGAACCGGTCACCTTTACGCCTTGTTCGAAGTTCAGGATACCCAGGGCGGGCCCGATCTCCCAGTGGGGCTTCGGCTCGAAATCGAACTCGGGCATGGCTCCGACGGTTTTGACGATCACGTTGTCTCGTTCGTCGGCGCCGACCGGCACCCGCTCGTCCGGGATGTTCGGGATTTCCCACATCACCGCGTCCAGCCGGCTTTCTACCTCCCGCAGTTGCTCGGTTAAGGCGTCGATCCGCTCCCCAACCTCCCGCATGGCTGCGATCTTTGCCTCTCGCTCCGCAGGGTCTTTCATGGCGCCGATCTCCTTCGAGACCGCGTTCCGTTCGGCCTTCAGGCCCTCCACCTCCTGGATCAGCTCCCGGCGCCGCTCATCCAATGCGAGCACCCTGTCTACCGGGGACTCCTCCATCTGCCTCTTTCTCAAGGCCGTGCGCACCCTGTCGGGCTGCTCTCGGATTAGATTGAGATCCAACATCACTGCACCTCCTCAAAGTTCCTGAGAATCAACAACGCCCCTCCGCCAGCAGGACGAAGGGGCGCTCGTGGTGCCACCTGCCTTTGCCGTTCTCGACTGGTTGATCCTTCGCTTCTGCACTGGCGACAACCCGCCGGTTGGACGGCCTCTACCTCGCGCTAACGGGCGAACCCGATCCTCTTTACGGTGAGTGCTCTATTCTTGCACGAGTGCTCTGTACTCGCACGAGTGCTCTGTACTCGCACCCACCCCTGCAGAGGCAACCGGCCCGGTTCACGGGCCAGTGGAGGGGATTTCGCTGCCTTGCCTGCTGCCTCGCACCATCCGGCAGCTCTCTGCCAGGTCCGGCAGCTACTCATCTCCACGCAGGTCATTCTTGATTTAATTGGCCCGATTATACCCGAGGTTGGGGGTGTGTCAAGTTCTGTTTTCACTCTCTCTCGCTGGTTTCGTCGGGGTCACCATAAATTCTCGCCCCCCGTTTTTCCTCAGAAACCTTCATCGATGCTCTATGTTCCGTTCTCGGAATTGGCCTTTGACTAGCCTGTGTCTCCACAAATCCTTGCGCTCCCGCTTCCTTATTATCTAACAACCACTTACCCCATTCCCTGAAAGTTTCCGTCTGCTCTGCCAAATGCCAAAGTTCTTCCTCTGCTGATTTCGGCAGATCTTTGAAATGATACGAGAGATTCTGTATCCTCGTCTTGTAATCCTCCACCTGTTCAAGCCATTGCCGGAGTTCATCCGTTGACGTCGATGACAATCGGATCGTATCAACTAACGCCGCTGCAATCCTCGCTTTTGTCTGGGCAAGTTCTTTCGCTGATGGCAGACCATTATATTCTTTAGCCTCTACCCGGCGTTCCAGATCGGAGAGGAGGGAATTTATATCGTTCTCGCTATCCTCGATGTGGGGGAGGCCTGGCATCTCAAGCTCTTTGTACCTGCCTGTTTCCTCGTCCATGGATGCTATGATGCGCCCGCTTTCCCGTTCTCGCACAGCCCACTCAAAGAGGGTTAAGGCATGGTTAAAAAGGTTTACCCTGGTCTTTAGCCCGGTTCGCTCTAATAATTCATCAAGTTCCTTGACTCTCTCGTCTGGCAACTCAAACTGCAGTCTTTTCATGTCAAGCTCCTAAAATGAGTAAAAAATACTCATTTTTTAATCAATTGTATACGTTTTTGTGCTATTGTCAAGAGATATTTGTGCTGTTAATCGCCTTTGTTTTTTAAAGAGCCAGTGATTATTATGGTAAGGAGGCCTGCTATTTCAGCAATAGTAGCGCCAATCAGCAGATTAACAGTAGATGTGTCAACATCTAGGCCTCCTATGTGAAGCCCATCCAAGAGGACAACAATGAGAGTGAACGCTACTGAAACGGGAAAGGCATAAACCAGGATCGTAAAAAGTTTCTCTTGCCTCTCTGTCATGTGCCGCCTGCCAATCATCTCCGCTTCCTGGTCTTCAATGTATATCTCTTTTTGACGGACCTCCGTTTCGACCTCACGCGCAATATAGGATTTGAGGGATAAGAATTCCTTGCCCTCTTTTTCCGGTCTTTTTGTAGGCATCATTCACCCTTGGACAACGAAAGGAGCGCTTATTAGAACGGAGCTTACCGAAAGAGATCATTCGTCAATCTCTCGTTGTAAGACTACGAACACCTACTATTCTAGCCCAACTCCTGAGCTGCTGTCTGCTCTTCCGGCCGTAATAATCACCCAGTCCGCGTTTACCCTGTAACTTTACTTTCCGCTAACTGATCGAGCGGATTAAAGGGGCAATGGGCCCCAAACATGGTAAGCTTGTTTTTTGGCAAACAACAGAACCATGAGGTGAGCCCATTACCGCCATCGATCATACCATGAATAAGCTGGTCGCAATGACCAAAGGTCTCCCCGTAGGGACCAACCTGGCACTTTTACAATTTCTGTGGATGCTGGTCAGTGGAGCACTGCTGCCCCAGCGGGGCGCAATCTTCCCAGCATTGAAAGCCATTGGGCTGTCCGATCAGGCGACCCGGCGAGCCTGGGCAGCCTTCCGGGGTGGTGTTTGGCAGACAGCCATTCTGCTGCGCTTGTGGCAGGAGCAGATTGAAGGATTGCCGGGCTGGCAAGTCCATCGCCATGAAGGCTACCGAGCCATTACGGTGGACGTGACCGCCTTCTGGCGTCCGGCGCTCGAAAACTGTCCGAGCAAACATTATCACCCAGGGGCCAATCGGGCGCTGCCAGCCGTGATCTTTGGGGTGATTGGCGAAGTGGGCGAGATCGGCGGCCAACGGATTGCCTGCCCACGGGCTTTCGAACGGGTGCATCCCAAAGACCCCAGCGAAAAGCGACTGTGGCAGACGCTCTTGGGGTGGGTGCAGAGCCGCTTAGCCCCTGACGAAGTAGCCGTGATGGATGCGGGCGTCAAGCTGGCCGATGTGCAGACTGCTAATCTGGTCAACTACCTGCTGCGGCTGCCCACCAACTTCACGGCTCACCGCAACCAGCCAGCGCCCCATGCTGGCAAAGGCCGCAAGCCGGTCTATGGCCAGAAAGTTCGCCCACTCGCCCGCACTTACAGAGGCGAGATGATCGCTGCTACCCCGCCGGATCGAGTGGAGACCTGGACAGAAGTAGGTGTTCCGATGCGAGCTGAAATCTGGGAGAACCTGGTGCTGCCCGGTGTCGTTCCCGGACCAGAGGCGGACACCTTCCGGGTGTATGCCATATCCTTGGCCGCCATCTACAATCCGGCTTACACCACGCCCTGGTTGCTGGCTACGCCGCTCCAGCTGAAAGCCGCCACGGTGAAGGCCATGTACCAGGATCGCTGGCCGGTCGAGCAAATCCCACTGGCAGCCAAGCAGATGGTCGGCGCCCACCGCCAGTTCGTGCATGCCGATGAACGCATCCAGCGCCTGCCGGAGTTAGCCCTGCTGGCCGGATCGATCCTGAGTTACCTGGCGGCTACCGCTCCCGCAGCTCCCACCGGCTTCTGGGATCGCCAACCCAGGCGCACCCCCGGACGCTTCCGCCGCATGCTGATGGGCAAGCCATTTCCGCAAAGTTACCCATTGCCCAGGCAACTTCGCAAAAAGGCGTCCGTGACCGGGCATTTGCCCAAGGGAATCCTGGCTCCCAGGCGGAAAACAACCGCTTCAACACCGGCGACGGTGTTTTGAAGCAGGAGTTGGGCTCAATTGGTAAGGTTCTGCTCTTCCGGAAATTCATTCCGGTAGCTTTGTCATCCGCTATTAGCGGAAATTAAAATCCTAACATACTCGCCAAAGGTCAGGCTAAGAGACTTCGGTAGCTTATTAGTCATAGACCACCACTTCATTCACTTCGAACTGCTTGCCATACTCATCACTTAAGGGCAGACTTGTCTTCCAAGGGATTAGACAATCTTAGAATGAGAATATCTCATTGGGGGTGATGTCAGATTAACAGGCAAACATAGTCACAACCTGATTGCCTCCATAGGTTTCATCTACAACCTCTCCACCTAAGGATAATATCGCATAGCTCTAGTTTTGGCTTCAAGGATAACCGGCGGTATGCTATTTCGCATTGTCGAAATCAGATTTTTTCCATAGGCGTGGCTAAAGTCAGATAACGATAAAAGGCTTCCGTCATT
>DASWHG010000028.1:0-3836 GCA_036393315.1 Anaerolineales bacterium
CCGGAAAACGTCGCTACCCCGAACTGGTCGCAGCGCGAGCTGGCCCGCCAGGCGGTCGAGGCCGGCGCAGACCTGGTCGTCGGCAACCACACTCACGTGGTCCAGGCGATCCAGGAGATCGACGGGATTATGGTGTTTTACGGGTTGGGGAACTTCGTCTTCGACCAGAATTGGTCTCGCGACCACCAGCAGGGCGTCATCCTGCAGGCCAGGTTCGAGGGGAAGCGCTTCGCAGGGTATGAACTGCTCCCCACTCACGTCGATGTGGACGGGCGGGTGTATCTGGCCGGCCCGGAGGAGGCGGCCGAGATCCTGGAGCGGATCGAAGCAGCCAGCCAGGCGCTTCCTTAACTCGGCCGGGTACTTACCCGCCAGTGGTATATCCAGCTAACCAGTTTACGCCATTGGAATACCGTTGGATCACCCGGCCTGCCGGATGGTTGGTCAGGCAGGCGCAACGCGCCTTCGCTGCACCCGGGGTTGCGGTAGCAGTGGCCATCGATCCTGGTCTTTACACCCATTTGCCCGGAGTGTCCGTGGGAGGGTGAGCAAGAGGGTGATGGGTACGGTTATGGCTGGGAAATGGCTCGCATGCGGAGATCGCGGAACGCCCTCTGCAGGGAGCGGCCAAGCCAGGCGAACGCGAAGAAGGCGGTACAGGTCAGCACGATGGCAGCACCCGACGCGATGTTGAGGTGATAGGAAAGGTATAAGCCGGTAATCCCGGAGAGAGCGCCGATGGTTGCCGCCAGGGCCATCATGACCGGCAGCCGCTGCGTCAGCAGGTAGGCGGTGGCCGCGGGCGTGACCAGCATGGCGACCATCAGGGCGACGCCGACGGTCTGCAGAGACACGACGATGGTCACCGCGATCAAGACGAACAGCATGTATTCGAAGAAGCGGGTGGGCAGGCGCAAGGTAACGGCCAGGGTGGGGTCGAAGGACAGCACCAGGAATTCTTTGTAGAAAACGAGAATGGCGAGCAGGATGAACGCGGCGAAAATGGCCATCCGCAGCAGGTCGGCCGGTGACACGCCCAGAACGTCCCCAAACAAGAAGTGCGTCAGGTCGACGGTATAGCTCCGCACCGTAGAGATCAACGCGATCCCCAGGGCGAACATACCCGCAAAGACGATGCCGATGGCCGTGTCCTCCTTTAACCGGGCGCTCTTGCTGAGCGCGCCGATCCCGATGGAGGTCAGGATGGCGGTGATCAGGCCCCACCAGAAGAGCGGCCCCCTGGCGCCCCCGCCGGCGAGATAGCCGAGGGCTACGCCCGGCAGGATGGCGTGCGCCAGGGCGTCGCCGAAGAAAGCCATACCGCGCAGCACCACGTACGTGCCGACCGTGGCGCACACGATCCCGACCATCAGGGCAGCCAGCAGGCCGCGCAGCATGAAGGGGTAGTTCAGCGGGCCGAAGATCAACTCAACCAGGGTGTTCATCCTGTTTCTTCATCGCAGCAGGTATCGCTGAGCGCCAGCAGGTCGGCTCCCACCCCGACCAGGCGCAGGTGCCCGCCGTACGCGGCCACCAGCCGCTCGGGCGTAAAGACCTCCCGTGGATCCCCGAAACCCATCATGCGGCGGTTGAGCAGCATCACCTGGTCGAAGCGTTCGGAAGCCATTCTTAGATCGTGCATGGCGACGAGCACGGTGACGCCGCGTTCGTTTAATTCAGTTAATATGTTGAAGATATCTTCCTGGGTCGTCACGTCCAACCCGGTCAGCGGCTCATCCATCAGCATCAGCTCCGCTTCCTGGGCCAGAGCCCGGGCGATGAACATGCGCTGCTGCTGCCCACCGGAAAGTTCGCCGATCTGCCGCTTCGCCAGGTCCCCCAGCCCAACCAACTCCAGGGAATGGCGGACGTGTTCCCAGTCTCTGGCGCGTGGCCAGCGCAGCGGCCCCAGTTTGCCGATCCGGCCCATCATGACCACGTCGGCCACGCTCACCGGGAAGTCCCAGTCCACCTGGTTGCGCTGGGGCACGTAGGCGATGCAGATGTGCCCGTCCGGGCCTTCCCCGAAAACCTGCACCTGGCCCCCGGTCGGCTGGATCACCCCGGCGATCACTTTAAACAGGGTGCTTTTCCCGGCGCCGTTCGGCCCCACGACCGCGACCCGCTGCCCGCTGTTGAGCTGAAAGGTGATATCCTCCAGGGCTTTCCGGCCGTTGTATCGAACGCTCATTCCCGAGACTTCCACGATCGCAGCCCCGGGTACATGCTGGACATGGTGCGGGATCAGGTTCGTTCCACGGATCTGTTTAATTACCATCAGGTTCCCTCAAAGCGGCGACAATCGACTGGACGTCGAACCGCATTAATTCCAGGTAGGTGCTGGCTTCACCGCCGGGGCCGGTCAGGGAATCGGTGTAGAGTGGCACCAGCTGCACGCCGGTATCGCTGGCCATCCGTTCCGCAATCGTGGGGTTGACCGTCGAGCCGACGAAGATGGCGCGGGCGCCTAAGGCGCTGATATTCTCTTGCAGGGCAGCCAGCTCCTGCGCCGAAGGGGCAGAGGCGATGCTGAACCCGGGGATGACAGCCCCAACCTGTACGAAGCCGTAGCGGTCCGCGAAGTACCCGAAAGTCTGGTGGTCGGTGACGAGCTTGCGGTTTTCGGGTGGGATCTGCGCCACCTGGGTCCCGATCCATTCATCCAGCTCCAGCAGCTCCGCCCGGTAAGCCTCGGCATTGGCCGCATAGGTTTGGGAATGGGCCGGGTCGGCAGCGCTTAAAGCCTGCTCGATATTCTCGGTCCAGATAACGACGTTGTGAGGGTCGAACCAGACGTGCGGATCGAAAGAAGTGAGCTCACCCTCTTCGGGGTGGTCTTCTTCAGGGTGGGCGTCTGCGGACGTGCGCAGATCGATCCCCTCGGACGCCGACACCACGTTCAGCTCACCTCCACCCGCCGAGGCGCTTTCGAGCAGGCGGGCCAGGAATTCTTCCAGGCCGGCGCCGTTGATGATGACCAGGTCTGCGTTCGAGATCGCGGCCACATCCTTTGGAGTCGGCTCGAACGTGTGCGGGTCCGAACCGGAGGGCAGCAGCACACGCAAGGCGATGGCCTCTCCCCCGACCTGTTGGACGACATCCCCGAGGATGGTCGTCGTGGCAACGACCTGCAACTGCAGGTCCTGATCGCTGGAAGGCGCAGGGCTGGTCGCTGATGCGCAAGCAGCCAAAACGGCCAGGGCTGCCAGCCCGCTGAGCGCCAGGCGAAGGTGCCCGAAGAGTTCGTTTCCAAACAGGTGCCTCACAATCTTGCCAACCATAGTAGCTCAGTTTCGGTGACGGAGTTACCGGTGCTTCCCGGTCCAGGTCAAGGATCGCCAGCCGGGGGCTGGCATGCGGCGCACAGTCCGAAGAGCTGCAGCCAGTGATCCTGGACGTGATAGCCGCTGTCTGCAGCCACCCGCAAGATCAGCGCTTCGAGCGAATCCCCCTCGAAATAAGCCGCCCGCCCACAGTTCTGGCAGATGAGCAGGTGTTGGTGCCCGGGTACGGCGGCGACATAGGCATGGCAGTCTCCGGGCTGGTGGACCCGGTCGACCAGGGCCAATTCCTCCAGTTTTGCGATCGTGCGGTAGACCGTCACCAGACCTAACGAAGCGCAGCGTTCGCGGGCCAGGTCGAACACTTCGATGGCGTTCAGGACCCGGTCGCTGTTGGCGATGACCTCGACCACGGCTCGCCGCGATTCCGTCAGCCGGTAGCCATGGACCTGCAGTTTTTCAAGCCATTGGGAGGCAGGTTTAAACGCAGAAATCATTTCCATAATCGAATCACAGGTCGTTGAAAGTGAAAATCGTTTTCATTATAACCCAATC
>DASWHG010000029.1:0-9675 GCA_036393315.1 Anaerolineales bacterium
GAGGAGCAGCTGCTGGAAGCAGGGTCCGGGGGTTGGCAGCTGGCCGCGATGGCCTACCTTTCGCTCCTGCCCAGCAGCGTGCGGACCGTGCTGGTTGCCCGCCTCGACCGCCTCTCGCTGGACGTTAGAGCAGTCGTGCAGACCGCATCGGTGATCGGGATGGAGTTCGACCTGGCGCTGCTCTTTGACATACTACCGGAGGCGGGACAGGCGCTCGAGGATGTAAAGGCTGCCGAACGGGCCTGGATCTGGTCGCCGGCCGGTGAGAAGCGCTTCCTCTTCCGGCATTCCCTGCTGCGGGAGGCAGCTTATTTTATGCAGCTGCGCGCTCGCCGCCAGTCCCTGCACGCCCGGGCGGCCGAGGCTTTTGAAAACCTGTACGCAGCCAACCTGAGCCTGCATTACGGCGAGCTGGCCTATCACAACGAGATGGCAGGGAGGGCTGACAAGGCTCGGGTCTATTTCAACCTGGCCGGAGACGTGGCGCGGGACAACTACCAGAACAACCAGGCGATCGCTGACTACAGCCGGGCGCTTGCGCTGACACCTACTCATGAGTTCGAGACGCGCTTTATACTGCTGATGTCCAGGGAGGCGCTGTTCGACCTGACCGGGGCGCGCGAAGCCCAACGGGCAGACCTGGAAGCGCTCGACCGGCTCCTGGAAGATGCCGGCGAGCTCGAAATGGCAGGTCAGCGCGCCGCTACCGCCGGCCGCTGGGCCAACTTCCGCAACAGCACCGGTGATTACCCGGGCGCAGTCGCCGCGGCCGAGCGGGCGGTCGCCCTGGCCGATCCACAGGTTGTGCCCACCGTGGCCGTCCAGGCTTATTCGATCTGGTCAGACGGGCTTTACCGCCAGGGGAGGCATGCGGACGCTTTCCAGCGAGGCCAGGCCGGGCTGGAGCTGGCCCACCGGGTCGGCGACCGCAAAGGTGAGAGCCGCCTGCTGAACCTGCTGGGCTGGATCGCTTTCGAGTTCAAGGGCGCCGGGGAAGCCAGGGATAATTTCCACCGCAGCCTGGAGATCGCCCGCGCCATCGGCGACCGGCGCATCGAGGCGATGCCCCTCAACAACCTGGGCATCCTGGCCGGGAGCGAAGGGGATTACGCCGCCGCCCGGGGCTATTACGAACAGGCGCTGCAGATCAGCCGCGAGATCGGAAGCCGCAGCGGCGAAGGCCTGGTGCTCGGCAACCTGGGCTGGATTGCCAGGATCCAGGGAGACTACCCCGAGGCGCTCGCCTGCATGGAGCAGAGCCTGCGCTTCGCTCGCGAGGTGGAAGACCTTTTTCAGGAGGTCTACGTGCTGGCCAACCTGAGCGCACTGGCCTTCAACCTGGGGGACGATCCCGGGGCAATGGCCTACGCCGGGCAGGGCCTGGTTCTCTCGCGCGAGACCGGCGACCGCTCGGCCGAGGCCTGGTGCCTGGTCGCCCAGGGAAGCGTCTATACCAAGATCGGGGCGCTCCCCCGCGCCCGGGGGGTTTACCAGGAGGCGATGGAGATCCGCCAAGAGTTAGGCCAGCCGAACCTGGCCTGCGAGCCGCTGGCCGGGCTGGCGCAGGTCGCTATGGCGCGTGGGGATTTACCCCTTGCCCGGGATTATGCCGATACCATTCTCGCCTACCTGAAAGGCGGGGGGAACCTTGAGGGGGCCGAGGAACCGGTCTGGGTCTACTGGGTCTGCTACCGGGTCTTGCAGGCGTTGGAGGATGCCCGCGCACGGTCCGTCCTGGAGAGCGCTTACGCGCAGCTGCAGGGCCAGGCCGCCCGGATCGGCGACGAAGCCATGCGTAAATCCTTTCTAGAGAACAGTGCTTCGAACCAGGCTATCCTGGAAGCCTGGAACGAGTTCCAGGCCGCCGCCATCTCCTAGTTCGTCCAGCCGATCGGCGGGTCGCCGAGATCCAGGCTGAAAGCCTTATACTTGCGGCCTCCGTCGGTCACGTCCGAAAGGTCTTTACCGGCCACCTGCACGGTTTTGGTCCCGTCCCAGTAAACGACCCCTTTTCCCGGCTTTTCTTCCAGCTGGACTTCGTAGGCAGCGGGCGTCTTCTTCCCCTTGAAACCCTTCAACCCAAAGTTTCCCACCCAATCGTAAAGGGTGTAATCGGGGCTGCTTCGCAGCGAGGCCGGGTGCTCCTTCTCTACAATCTCGTAGGCGTCGAGCGCATCAGGGGTCTTGACACGCAGCTTTCCTTGTTTAAACGATTTCGTCTTGCTCATTTTTGTCTCCTTTGAAGGTCGAACAGCTGTGGGTGGGAACTCCTCTGCACGGGAGGCGGGATAAACACACCGCGCCACTCCTCATGCCCGTCCGGGTAGCATGGAGAGCAGGGTAAGATGGGAAACCTTAAAAAAGTATTAATGAGAAGCTGGAATTATAATTGATCTTAACCAGCATGGGGTAGGTTTTTTGTCGCTTACGATCACCCAGATTACCCGTCTACATCAGCCTTCTCCGGGTCGAAGATACCCATCGCGAGAGCCACATCGGCTGAATAGATGTTCGTGCGGTTGCGCCCCTGGATCTTGGACTGGTAGACAGCCACGTCGGCGCAATGGATCATTTCCTTTACAGTCCAGATATCATTGGCGAGCCCCGCCAGACCGAAGCTCATCGTGGCGTTGAACCGTGCGTGCGTTATGGGCGCTTCGAATTCTGCCCTGGCGATCGCTTCTCGGACCGCCTCGATACGAGCAAACGCACCCTCGGGGGTCGTTTCCGGCATCAAGATCGAGAATTCCTCACCCCCGAAGCGGGCGATTAAGTCGTAGTCCCGAAAGAACTCTTTTAATAGCTTAGCTACTTCAATCAATACCGCGTCGCCGGCCAGGTGGCCGTAGGCGTTGTTGATGTTGCGCAAGAAATCCAGGTCCGCCATCACGATCGTCAACGGCCGGCTGAAGCGGATGGCGCGGGAGAGCTCGGTTTCCAGCACGCGTTTGAAATACTCCGCGTTCCACAGGCCGGTCTTCGAGTCGGTGTTGGCCTGCTGTTGCAGGATCGGGACGGCCAGGCCTCGGTAGATCAAATAGAGCGGGGTGAGGGCAGGGATCACCAACCAGAGGTTGACGGCCATCAAGTTGGCGATGACGAATCCAAGGATCAGCATCACGAAGTCGGTCGACAGGTTTTCAACCCCGAGGATGCCCGATTCCTTCCAGGAAACACCGCGCGCCAGCACGAGTGCGCCCCCAACCATCAGGTGGTTCAGGAACACGTAAGCCAGCCCGCCGAGCAATGCCCCAGCCACGGCCGGCAGGCTGGTGAGGTCGCTCGGCACCGGGTTGACCGTCCGGTACACCAGGCCGGCTGCCAGCCCGGAGATCAGGTGCGAGCTGATGTTGAATGGCTGCAAGTACCAGCGGCGCAGGTGTTCTCCCTGCACGCATGTCTCTTTGATCCATTCGAGTGCGTGAGCGACCAGAACCATGAGCGTGTACCAGGCCGGAGGCATCAGCAGCACCCCGGCAAAGGCAAACATCAGCGAGGGGTGGTAGAGCTGGTGAGTGGGAGCCTCCGATTTAAAAAATTGTGTGGTGATCGCCAGCATAAAAATTATCGCGTAGGTCGGCCAGGGCTGATAGTTCAGCTCCAGTCGTATAAGCGCCGAAACGCCCAACGTCAGCCCAAGTAGCAAGATCGAACCTATGTAAATCCAAGCCTTTTTGGTCATGGAAAGCTCCCCTATTGCTTCATCCTAAATCATCAACGGTCAACCGTTTAATGCTCCCAATAGTCGCTGCCCCAGGCAACGCTTCCCCAGGCTACACTTCCCCAACTGACCGAGCCCCAGGCTACGCTCCCCCAAGTCAGCGGATCACTCCCGCTCCACAGTAGCCGGCTACTGAGCAGGCCCGTATTGGCGCTCTGCGCGGTCGTGCTATTTACTGCCGCGTATATATCCAGGTAGCCGGCGCCCGCTCTATCAGGGCTGTAGTCGGGCCAGGCTTGATTGGCCGTCGCCATCAGGCGGAACTTGGCCTGGTCCGGTGTCAGGCGAGGGTAAGCTTCGAACAGTAGCGCTGCAGCGCCGCTCACGATCGGGGCCGCAACTGAAGTACCCGACATGCGGAAGTAATCCTTGTCGACGCGGTTGCCAGGATGGTCCACGCTGATCGCCAGGGAATGATTATCCGGAAGGTAGGCGATCAAGTCGACCCCGGGAGCGACAAGCTCAGGCTTGACTGCACCCAATTCTGTCTTGCCATAGGCCGAAAAGGAGGCGGTTACATCATCCTCCAGAGCGGGAGTGCCTTTATCGTCGGCCGCGCCGACGGTGATCACAAATGGGTCGTTTGCAGGTGGGTACAGGGCAGACGTGCCGCTATTCCCCGCAGAAGCTACCACCAGGATACCGTTGAACCAAAGCACCTCGGCGGCCGCGGACAACGGGCTGTTATGATAAGACTGCATCATGCTGGAGTTGAGAGACAGGTTGACCACCCGGATGTTGTAGGCTGTCCGGTTGTTATACACCCACTGCAGTGCGCTGACTACATCCGATTCGTTCGAGCGGCCGGTATCATTGCTGATGCGAAGGCTCAGAATGCTGACTCGGGGGGCGACGCCCATATATTTTCCGGCTGAATCGCTCCCATCCGCGGCGATTAAAGCAGTGATGAAGGTCCCGTGTCCGTACCGGTCGTTTGAGGAGTGTTCGTCCTGGTTGAAATTAACCTGGCCGATCAGGCGCTTCCCGATCGAGCTTGTCCTAAAGGTCCCGCTATCGATGACCGCCACGGTCACGCCGCTCCCCTGGTAATAATTCGGCGCTTCGTTCCAGACATCCGAGGCTCGCACAGCCTGGTTGAAGCTGTTTCCCAGTGAATCCAGGTTGATCGCCTGGTTCAGGTCGCCAGAGGGGCTCCCCAGCGGGGAAGTCTTGTCCCCGCCCTTTGATACCGTCACTCGAATGCCGATCGCATCATAGTAGACCTGGTGGCTACCGGACAGCAGGCTCTGGTCGATGAGCAGCTCCAGCGTCTTTATATCAGACCACTTCCAATTTCGCGCCGGGGTGATGTCCAAGAAAACCGTGCCCGCATTCTCTGAACCGACACGATCGTTCATCAGGCTGGCCTGCAAGTTGAAGGTGCGGCCTGCCTTGCCTCCTACGTAAGGCGTGATCTCCAGGATTTCCGATTCCCCCAGCCTGGCCGAGAGGTAAACCTGGAGGACTACTTCCACCTGAACAATAGCCGTCCCCGGGCTGTATTCGGAGGTGAAGCCGGCGAAGGCGCCTTTCACGTTGGATCCATATCCATAAGCCTCATCGATCCCGACCGGTGAAAGGATATCCTCTACATTTGCAAAGCGGTTCTCAGATGCCTCTCCCAGGTTGGTTGCCCAGGTGGTGAAGCGAGCGCTCGTGAGATCGGCAGAGGATTGTACTGGAGCGTCCAGCGAGACCCAACCCACGGCCGGGCTGGAGACCAGGGCTAGGGCGTCGCCGGCCCGCATCTCTGCTGCGAAGGCATTGATAATTCTCAAATCCTTGGTGACTGACCCACCCAGCCGCTCGACCGCGGATTGCGCCTGGGATAGGTCCCCCGCCGCCTGCACGATGACGGAGACGAGCTCGCCGGGTGCCTGGCCAGCCAGGCGGGCCAGCTGCGGCTGCAGGTTGTCGGTCCTTACCCGGTTTAGCCTGGCAGCCTGGCCGGCCATACAACCGAACAGCACCAGGATAAGAAGAAAGAAAGCAAGCTTTCGGTCAACAACCATCCAACCCTCCCATTCCTTTATTATTAGAAACCCCTCAGGCCTGGGTGCCTGAGGGGTCTTCTGGTAATCCATCCCGATGAGCCTAGGCAGCCCGACCGTCTTGAGCAACCCATTTTCCCGGAGGGAGAATGGTTCGCCTTTAGACTCGTAGCTTTGCGCCCCTGCCTTTCGACAGGTTTGCCTTTTCTTGCTACTCTATGAGAGCCTAGGCAGCCCGACTGTCTTAAGCTGTCATGCCATTCCGCTGTAGCGAAAGTACATGCTCAACCCGGAGACTCGTGGCTTTGCGTCCCCGCCTTTCGACGGGTTTGCCGTTCTCTGTGCTTTTATTTGTTAAGCGTGATCTTCGATTGACCTCCGCAGCCTTGCTCATAGGACTCGAGTACTACGCACTTCTGACTGGGTTAACGAATCTTTATTACAAGTGTTACACCAATTCATTACTAGTATATAACCAACTAACAGAAATGCAAGCTTCCTTATGAAAAGACCGTTTACCTTCCCCATCAAGACCCGTTATCCATTATCGGCAGGTTGTTTCTCGATCTTGAGGAAGCCGGGCAGGTATAGGAGGAGGAAGCGGACAAAGCCTGGAGAGATGCCCAACCCGGAGTGATGTGGGCAGCGCGATCCTGAAACCCTACCTCTTTGCGGAATAGCCGGAAATCACCGCTTGTTCCCCAGGGATTCGGTACAATACACTCATGAATAAGAGACAATCATGGTATGGAGAGGTTCCCTATGGATAATATCTTCCTGCAGGTCGTAATCATCCTGACCTTGATCTTCTTGAACGGGCTGCTGGCGATGTCTGAGATCGCGGTGGTCGCCTCCCGGAAAGCCCGGCTGCAACAGCGGGCAGAGGCCGGGAACGAAGGCGCGCGCATCGCGCTCGAACTGGCCAACGACCCCAGCCGCTTCTTATCCACTGTCCAGATCGGGATCACACTGGTCGGGATCTTTACCGGCGCCTTTGGAGGCGCGACCATCGCCGGCAGGCTGTCAGGATACCTGGACCAGTTCCCGGGGGTCGCCCGCTACAGCGGCACGATCGCCATCGGTGTAGTGGTCGTCCTGACCACTTATCTCTCACTCGTGCTCGGCGAGCTGGCCCCGAAGCAGATCGCGTTGACTCACTCGGAGCGCATCGCTGCCCTGGTCTCCCGGCCGATGGCCTTCCTCTCCAGAATCACCTCGCCGGCGGTCAAGTTGCTCAGCCTTTCGACCACGGCCGTCCTGCGCCTGCTCAGGTTGGGCACACCGGAGGATGCGACGGTGACGGAAGAAGAAGTCCGCATCCTGATCGGCCAGGGGACCGAGATGGGGGTGTTCGAACAGATCGAAGAAGAGATGGTCAAGCAGGTCTTCCGGATGAGCGACCAGCGGGCGCTGGCGCACATCACGCCGCGCACTGAAATCGTGTACGTCGACTTGGAGGACCCGCAAGAGGTCAACCGGCAGAAGATCATCCTCGGCGGTCACTCGCAGCTGCCGGTGGTGAAAGGGGATCTGGACGACGTTCAGGGCTACGTCCGGGCGATCGACCTGCTGG
The DNA here is from genome assembly GCA_036393315.1 of Anaerolineales bacterium. GTDB lineage: Bacteria > Chloroflexota > Anaerolineae > Anaerolineales > UBA4823 > DASWHG01. Next base: position 7,286 of record DASWHG010000029.1, read on the forward strand.
CGCGCTGCTTGCAAGGAGAACCCCTGGACATCCATGCGGTGCTGCGCCCCCCCTTGTTCGTGCCCGAGAGCGTTCCGGTCTTCGACCTGCTTGAGCAGTTCAAAGAAAATCGCACCCAGATCGCCTTCGCCCTGGACGAATTCGCCGGACTGCAGGGGCTGGTCACCCTCCAGGACATCCTCGAATCGATCATCGAGGATATCGGCGGGCCGGAGAACGAGGTTGACCCGGACGTCCTGCTGCGAGAAGACGGCTCGTACTTGATCGACGGTATGCTCCCAGCCGATGAATTCCGAGAGATCTTCGACCTGGAGGAGCTCCCGGGCGAGGGCCAGGAGCACTTCCAGACGCTCGGAGGTTTCGTGATGACCTTCCTGGGGCGCATTCCCGCCGAGGGCGACCGGATTGACTACCGCGGCTTGCGGCTGGAGGTGATGGACATGGACGGCCACCGGGTCGACAAGTTACTGGTCAGCCGGCTGGATGCGCCGGAGTCGCCAGAAGCGTAGCCGCTGCGCTCCGGCCTGCAGGTCTTTATCCCTGGCCTGCCGTTGCAGCTGGCTCGGACCCCCACCTCCCCATCCGGACGGCCACCACGACAGCCAGCAGGATCCACCCCAGGATGTATAATCCCTCTCCAGACCTGGAAAGGCCGGTCAGCTCCCCCACAAAATTAACCATCAAGTGGACCAGCACCGCCGACAGCGTGCTGCGGTGGGTGTTGTTGTAGATCCAGGTCATGACGACCGATTGGGCCAGGATGCCGAGAGCGAATAACAGGGCGAAGTACGGCTCTCGCCTGCCGGATTGGTAGCTGCCTTCGATGAAGAACAGGGGCAGGTGCCAGCCCGCCCAAAGGAGACCCAGAGCCAGGCTGGCGCGCAGCGCGCTCCACCCGCGCTGCAGGCCGTCGAGGGCATAGCCGCGCCAGGCCAGTTCCTCCGGCAGCGGTCCGAAAAGCAGCAGGAAGACAGCATATGAAAGAAGGGCCAGGGGCTGGCCCGAAAACCGGGCAAGCGCCTCCAGCTCCAGGCCCGGACCGCCGAGCAGCCTGTCGGCCAGGGCCGCCAGGCCGGTCAGGGCGGGTACTACCAGCAGGGTGAAGGCCAGCCAGGGCCAGCCGATGCGGCGAGGATCGACCGCCCGCCGCCAGAAATCCAACCGGAAGGGGCGGTCGTGTCTCAGGAACAGCAGCGCCAGGGTGACCAGGAAAGGCATGGCCCCGCCCAGGTAGTGTAGCATAAGGGTGAGCGCATCGGGCTCCGGCGCGCCCCATACGGCCGCGGGTACCCAGAAAAGCCAGGTAAAACCGTAGACCAGGAAGAAGAACAAACCGGGGCGTGCCCGGCTGGAGACCGGTCTGCCCTCTTGGGATGTAGTCGAGTCCATCTCGCTCCTTTGGAACGCTGCCAGCCGCACATTCATCTGAATGAATGTTATTCTACACTGATCAAAGAAGCCAGGGCATAGCAGCGGCTGTGTCCGAGATCATCAGGATGACAAAATCGGGATAAGCCTCTCACACTTCGAAAAGCAATCGAGCGGTCTTCTAAGGAAGCTCTACTCAGTGCACTCGTTCTCGCACTGATCTAGACGAAGTGGAATTGGGAACCGCCCCGGCACAGGCGGTGTATGTATATTAAGAACTGAGCATCCGAAAGCGAGCGAATAAACCGTACCATCCGCTCCCAAAATCCTCTGCCTACCTTTCGCCCGAAGACGAGACCTTTAATTAATGACTTTATGGAGAATCTCATGCGAACCATCCTCTTCCTGAGCCTGGTAGCCCTGCTGGCGGCCTGCGCGCTGCCCACCCCCACAGCCCAGCCACAGGCGCCTGCAGCGACAAACACTGCTCCCGCGCCGGTTAACCGGACCGAAACGCCACCCAAGCCAACGATCGAGCCGAGTGCCACGCCCGAGAAAAGGACAGTCACCAAAACGGACCAGGCCCCATTTCTGCTCCTGGCAGAGTGGAACGCGGGAGGGAAGAAGAACACGATCTACCCGGTCGATCCGGCCAGCGGGGAGGCGTTGCCCGCTTATGCGCCGCTCACGCTCGGAAAGAACGGGTTCTCGCACGTTTTCTCACAGGATGGAAATCGCTTGGCCGTGGTTGCCTTCCACGGGCAGAGCTGCGACTCAATCTCAGGTGGCACCCGCTGCCGGGGAGGCGAAGGCGAGCTGCATCTGCTCGACGTGCCCGCCTGGCAGGTCGTGTCGGCCGCGCTGCCAGTGGACGGTTACGTCGAAATGCTGGCCTTCAGCCCGGACGCTGACCGCCTGGCCCTGGCTGCCAGCGCTCGAGACGAATTCGACCTGGTCGTTTTCGATGGATATAGCGGAGAATCGCTCGCACAACGGTCGTTGGATTTCCCACCGGAGATGAT
>DASWHG010000030.1:0-3599 GCA_036393315.1 Anaerolineales bacterium
GCACACCCACCGGAGAAGGTCTGGCGCGCCCTGACCGAGCGCGAGCACCTCAGCCAGTGGTACCCATATACCGCAATGGAGATCGACCTTCGGACCGGCGGCCCAATCCGCTTCGACGATGGGGAAGGCTCGACCCTGGAGGCGGTCATCACCGAGCTCGACCCGCCCCGGGTCTTCGTCTTCAGAACGCCTGCGGGAGAGATGCTCGATCGTGAAGGCGATAACCTGCTGCACTTCGAGCTGCGCCCCGCCGATGGGGGCAGCCTTCTGGTCTTCACCCACACCTTTGATGACCGGCCCGCGGCGGCCAGCTACGCCGCCGGTTGGACCCTCTGCCTGGACGCCCTGGAAATGGTGGTTGAGGGCAGGCCCGTCGAGTGGGGGACTCCCCCGGCGGAGCTGCACGAGGCTTTCGTCGAGAAATTCGGACTCAACGTTGGATCGACGGAGGATACCCCGGAAGGCTGGCTGGTTCGTTTCGAGCGGCAGTTCATGGGCGCGTCGATCGACCAGGTTTGGGCCACGCTGAATGCATCCGGACCCGGTGTGCCAACCGGGGAGGCGAGCTCGCTGATGGTGGGCGGTCCGGTCCTCCAAGCGTTCACCACCGAGAAAGTCCCGCCCGGAGCGGTCACGGCGGTCGACCCGCCAACGCTGCTCGAGTACGAATGGCAGTTCGAGGGCCGCACCGCCGGCCGGGTCCGCTGGGAACTGTCCCACGGCCCTGGAGGCGCCCGCCTCACCCTCACCCAGACGGGCCCGGGCGAGCTGGCCGGTGAACGATCTACTGCCCTGGCTGCCTGGCAGACCTACATCGAACGCCTCGCCAGGCAGCTGCAGGGCGAGCAGTAATGGCAGATGAAGCGAATTGATTCGCCGGAGTCTCTCAAGGTTTCTTCAGTGTTTCGTCTTGCTTGCCGATCACTCGCACCCGGAGTAAATCACCGGGCAGGCGCTCATACGTCATGCGATAACTCTGGTCTACCCGGGCTTCGAAAATCCCCGGCGCTCCCTCAACGGGCTTGCTTTGTAGGGATGGGTGGCGAGGATCATTTGCCAGCAGACGAAGCGCTTTTTTCACCTTTTTCTGTATCGGGGAAGGGAGCCCGGCATAAGCATTTTTGAAACGCTCAGTCAATTCGATCTCCGGCATTGTCTAAGGTCTCCAGGTCAAATATGGCCTCGTCAACGTTTGCATAGTGGGACACGCGGCCAGCCTCGATATCTGCCTGGGCTTCCCGTTCCATTCGCTGCCAGCGCTCCGTCCAAAACCAGGCCTGATCAGGGGGGATGATTCGGGCCCTCTCGATAATCACCTGTCCCTCTTCGTTGGTCCGGAATACCAGATCATCGCCTTCGTTCACACTGAGTAGCTCGCGTACTTCGCTGGGGAGCGTAACCTGCCCTTTCGCGCGTAGACGAGTTTTGTAAAATTCGGCGCTGTCCATCTGTCTCTCCTGATCTAAATGTTTCTTTTTCTAACTTTCTAATTTTCCTACTTTCGAACGCCAGGTTTATTATAACCATAAACGATCCTTTGTCAATAGCGAACGGGCAGCTGGTCTACTCGACAGGTGGACAGGTCTTCAGTCCCGGCGGGACGAGACGAGCTGGCTTCGTTCCTACTCGACGATGTAAAGGGAGGCCAGCTTGCCGCGGATATAGCGCTCCGGGTCGTCCGGGTCCAGCAGCTGCTCCTCGCTCGGGAACGGGTCTTCGCTCTCGACGACGTGCAACAGCAGGCCAGCGAGATAGCGCTGCTCCAGGTGCAGGCGCTTCGCTTGGGCGTGGATGTAATCAGGGGTGACGTGCGGCAGCTGGCAGGCCCGCCGCACCCGCCGGTTCAGGCCGACCCCCTCTTCCCGGAAGGCGGCCAGGTTCTCGGCCGCCTGGTCGCTGAGCGACTCGTCCTCCTCCCGGCCATTCTCGGGAACTTTTTTCGAAAATCCGTTTTTTTCCATTTTCACAGCTGCTGCAGCTGCTACTTCTCCGGTATTCAACTCATCTCCTGAGGAATATTGATTAATATCTGTAGTAGTAGTAGTAGCTGCAATGTGGGAGAATTTCCCACATTCGCCGAACCAAAAATAAAGCCCCTCGGGGGTGACGGCGTAGCCGTTCCGGAAGGAGTGGCGCCGGACGAGCTGCTGGCGCGCCAGGGTATCCAGGTGCCTGCGGACGGTCTTGGCGTCACAGTTGAGCAGCGCGGCGATATCCAGCACGCCGGCCGGGCGGCCGAGAAGAAGCAGCGCGCACAGCACGCCGAGGGCTTTCTGAATAGTGCAAAGCAGTGCGGAGGTGGCGGGGTCCATGCGGTCTCCTGTCTGCCCTATGGGCAAGAGGGTGGGAAAATAGAGAATCTGTTCTATTATAGAAAATCTGTTCTATTATGGCAGGTTTTTTTAAACTTGGGGCGTTTTTTGGCGAAATCCCCCAAAAAATCCCCCGACGAGAAATGCATATCGGATGTGTACCCAAGCGGGTGATATCACCGCTGGTCCGCGTCCCACTCTATGGCTCTCTACCCAACCGGACTCGCGTTTTTGGTATAAAATTCAACCATGATGAAACTTGGCCTGCAGATCAACCGCTTCGACTGGCCGGGCAGCCCGGCCAACACCGGCCCCAAGCTGGCCGAGATCGCCCGCACCGCCGACCAGGCCGGCTTTGCCAGCCTGTGGGTGATGGACCACCTGTTCCAGATGGACGTGGCTTCCTGGGGGCTGGCGGCCGCCGACCCGATGCTCGACGGCTACACCGCCCTGAGCTACATGGCGGCAGTCACGCAGCGAGCCCGGCTGGGCACGCTTGTCACCGCGGTCACCTACCGGCACCCGGGCCACCTACTCAAAGTCGTCACCAACCTGGACGTGCTCTCGAGGGGCCGCGCCATCCTGGGCATTGGGGCAGGCTGGTACGCGCGCGAGGCCGCCGGATTGGGCCTGCCCTTCCCACCGCTGGCTGAGCGCTTCGAACGCCTGGAGGAAACGCTCCAGATCGCAAAGCTGATGTGGTCAGGGGAGGCGCAGCCTTTCCACGGCAAGCAATATCGCCTGGAGGAGCCCATCAACCACCCCCTGCCGCTCAGCAGGCCGCACCCGCCTATCCTGATCGGCGGGGATGGCGAGCGGAAGACCCTGCGCCTGGTGGCGCAGTATGCCGACGCCTGCAACCTGATGGCCCACGCCGGCCCGGAGGCCGTGGCGCGCAAACTGGACGTCCTCAAGCGCCACTGCGACCAGTTGGGCCGTGACTTCGCCGAAATCGAGGTCACCGTGTTGGGTCCCGTCCCACAGCGCGACGGCGCGGTGCAGGTGAAGGATTTCCTCGAGAGACTGCAAAACATGGCCCAGGTGGGCGTGCAGCACTTCATCTTCAACTTGGATAGCGTGTACGACCTGACCGGGATCGAGACGATCGCCCGCCAGGTCCTCCCTGAAATCTCCAATTAATTAGGAAAACGCCCATGACTACCAGACACCCAAGGGATGACGATTTCGGGTCTGGCCCGTCGAGGAAGTCCGCGCCACAGGATTTTCGAGTCCTGGCTTCCGCGGAATTCTCCATAGAATTAATCCGCGAATTTTTTGAGGATTCTA
>DASWHG010000031.1:0-4804 GCA_036393315.1 Anaerolineales bacterium
CCAAGATGAGCACGAAGTTTACCTGGTTCGGACACGCAGCGCTAGGGTTGGAAATCGATGGAAAGAAAATCGTCGTCGATCCCTACTTCAGCGAGAACCCGGCGGCCAGCATGAGCGCCGCAGATGTAGAGGCGGATTACATCCTGCTCAGCCACGGCCATTTCGATCATATCGGCGAGGCCATCGAGATTGCCAGGCGCACAGGCGCTCTGGTCATCACCAACCTGGAACTGTGCGACTACTTAAGCTCGCGTGGCGCGAAGACCCATGCCCAGCAACCCGGGGGCGGCCACCACCACCCCTTTGGGTACCTGAAGTTTACCCAGGCATTTCACAGCTCCGGACTTCCGGATGGCTCGTACGGCGGCACCGCGGTCGGGTTCCTGATCACGACCACTCGAGGAGAGAAGATCTACCTTTCTTGCGATACGGGCCTGTTTGGCGACATGCGCCTGATCGGCGAGGAAGGGATCGACCTGGCCGTGCTGCCGATCGGCGACAATTTCACCATGGGTCCAGACGACGCGCTGCGGGCGGTCAAATTCATCCAGCCGAAACGGGTCGTCCCGGTCCATTACAACACCTGGGACTTGATCGCCCAGGACGCCCAGGCCTGGGCTGCCCGGGTAAGGAGTGAGACCAGCGCGGTGGTGCATCTCCTCAAGCCGGGAGAGAGCCTCACGATCTGAGAAACACCCGGATACTTTCAGTCTGATATAATTCCTCCGATTGGAGGAATTATGCTGAACAGTATATTCCGCAGGCGAGACGATGAAGAACGCGTCCGGGAGGAGGGCCGCTTACCCCCGGGACAGTCGCTGACGCAGAAGTTCCCCGTCCTGCACTACGGTCCCGTCCCGCGCTTCAACCCGGCTGCCTGGGACCTGCGAGTTTGGGGCGAGGTCGAGGGTGAATATCGCTGGAACTGGGAGGAGTTCAACCAGCTACCGCGCAGCAAAATCGTCATGGATATCCACTGCGTGACCCGTTGGAGCAAGTTTGAAACGGAGTGGGAAGGCGTTTCGGTGCGCACCCTGATCGAACAGGACATGATCAAGCCGCTGCCCACCGCCCGTTACGTGCTCCAACATGCGGAATACGGGTTCACCGTCAACCTGCCCCTGGAGGTGGTCCTGCAAGACAATTTCCTCCTGGCGACTCACTTTAATGGAGAACCGCTGACGCCCGATCACGGCTTTCCTCTGCGCGCCGTGATCGGCCACATTCCCACCCGCCCGGATCTTAAAACCCCCTATTTCTGGAAAGGCGCAAAATGGCTGCGCGGCCTGCAGTTCCTGGCCCACGACCGGCCGGGCTTCTGGGAACAGGCCGGCTATCACAACGAGGCTGATGTTTGGAACGAAGAGCGCTTCGGCTGACATAAAAGGGTATTTACGGAATCCTTCGTGAGAGCGTCTTCCCCCGTCATCTCCATCGCCCAGCTCCAAAAAACCTTTTACGTGCCTGAGCGCGAAGCCGGACTGCGGGCCGCGACTCGCAACCTGTTTCGCCGGCAGAACCGGGAAGTCAAGGCAGTCGACGACATCACCTTCGAAGTCGCGCCCGGAGAGATGGTCGGCTTCCTTGGACCAAACGGCGCCGGGAAGACCACCACGCTGAAGATGCTCTCCGGCCTGCTCTACCCGACCGGGGGGGAGATCAGCGTGCTGAGCTACATCCCTTCCCGGCGCCAGCGAGACTTCCTTCGCCAGATCACGCTGGTCATGGGCCAGCGCAACCAGCTGGCCTGGGACATACCCGCACTCGATTCTTTCGAGCTCAACCGGGCCGTCTACCAGATCCCGCGCCCGGATTTCGACCAGACCGTCGCCGAGCTGATCGAGCTGCTCGACCTGGAGGCGATCGTCCGCAAACCTGTCCGCAACCTCTCGCTGGGCGAGCGGATGAAAGTGGAGATCGCCGGCTCCTTGCTGCACCGCCCGCAGGTGCTCTTCCTGGATGAGCCGACCATCGGGCTTGACGTCACCATGCAGCGCCGGATCCGCAACTTCATCGCCGAGTACAACCACCGGCATGGCGCAACCGTGCTGCTCACCAGCCATTACATGGCCGATGTCGTGGCGTTGTGCCGCCGGGTGATCGTCATCCATCACGGGAAGATCCTGTACGACGGCGAATTGTCCGGGCTGGTGGACAAATTCTCCGCCTTGAAAACGATCGTGCTGACCGTGCCGGACAGCAGTATCGACCTGTCGATGTTCGGCGAAGTGACCTCCCGGGAGCCGAGCCGGGTGACGTTGCGCGTGCCGAGGGCAGATACCTCTCGGGTGACCGCCCAGGTGCTCGCCAGCCTGCCGGTCAGCGACCTGACGGTCGAGGACCCGCCCATCGAAGAGGTGATCGAACACGTCTTCGCCCAGGGGCCGGAGCAGGCCGCATGAGAGCGATGCTCGATTTCTACCTGACCCAGATGAAAATGGCCCTCGTGCAACAGTTCCAGTACCGGGTGGCCAACTATTTCTACATGATCGGTATGATTGCCGAGCCGGTGATCTACCTGGTAGTGTGGTCCACCGTTGCGAACGCGCAGGGTGGCTCGGTCGCCGGTTACACCCCGGGAGAATTCGCCGCTTACTACATTGTCTGGACGCTGGTGCGCAACATGAACATCGTCCTGACGCCTTACGCATGGGAGAACTACATCCAACGTGGCTGGCTTTCGATGGAACTGCTCCGCCCGGTGCATCCCCTGCACGCACAGATCGCTTACTTCGCCGGGTGGAAGTTCGTGGCGATCGTGATGTGGCTGCCGATCGCTGCCATCCTGGCGGCTGTCTTCCAACCGGAGATCAATACATCTCCTTGGGCAGTGGCAGCCTTCGTGGTTGCCCTGTGGGGTGGGTTCTTCGTCCGGTTCATGATGCTGTGGCTGCTCGGCATGATCACTTTCTGGACGACGCGGGTGAGCGCCATCTTCGAGCTGTACTTCACGATGGAGCTGCTGTTCTCGGGCCGGTTGGTGCCGCTGGCTCTGCTGCCACCCTGGGCCCAGCAGTTAGCCGCCTACATGCCCTTCAAGTGGGCGTTCGGCTTCCCGATCGAACTGCTGCTGGGGAAGTACACACAGGCGCAAGCCCTCTACGGGCTGGGCGCCCAGGTGTTCTGGATCGCGCTGGGCGCAATCCTGGTCCGGCTGTTTTGGCGCACGGCTTTACGGCGCTTTTCAGCAGTTGGAGCCTGAGATGGACCGGCGCCTGGATGTCTTGGACCTGAAGGAACGGCTCAGATGAACTTCCTGCGAGTCGCCTGGGCTTACTTCCGGATCGGCGCGCTCAATGAGCTGCAGTACCGGGTGAATTTCTTCGTCCAGCTGTTTGAATCGTTCCTGGCGCTGGCGACGGGGCTGGTCGGCCTGGCGCTGGTCTTCAGCCACACCCAGAGCCTGGGAGGCTGGTCGCGCCCGGAGCTCCTGGCCGTCATGGGTATTCACATCTTGATGGGCGGCTTGATCAAAACCACGATCCAGCCAAACATGGAGCGGCTGATGGGTGACGTGCAGCAGGGGACCCTGGACTACACTCTTACCAAGCCATCCGATTCACAGGTGCTGGTCAGCGTGCGCGAGGTACGCATCTGGCAGACCGTCGATATCCTGATGGGCCTGATCATCATGGTAGTGGCGGTGATCCAGATCCAGGCCCGGATCGGCATCGGGCAGGCGCTGGCCTTCGCAGCAGCGCTGGTGATGGGCGGGCTGATGATCTACAGCTTCTGGCTGATCCTGACCACCGGAGCCTTTTGGGTGGTGCGCATGGACCAGATCGTCGAATTGTTCCAGGGGGTCTACCAGGCCGGCCGCTGGCCGGTCGGCATCTACCCCGGCTGGCTGCGCTCTGGACTGACCTTCCTGGTGCCAGTGGCCTTTGCCGTCACCGTGCCGGCCGAAGCCCTTACCGGGCGCCTGACGCCACAGACGCTTTTGGGCGCGGCAGCCCTGACGACCGCCCTTCTCCTGGCCAGCCGCTGGGTGTGGTTCACCGGGCTGCGGAATTACACCGGCGCCTCGGCCTAGCAGCGGATATGCTATGGATAGCAACCCACGCTCCGAGATCTTCGACTCCTGGTCCGAGGACTACGACCAGGACGTCCACTCGGGCGAATTCCCTTTTGAAGGCTACTCGCAAGTGCTTGCGACTGTCCTGCGCGAGGCTTCGCTCGAACCTGGAATGGCTGTGCTCGAGCTGGGGCCGGGCACCGGAATCCTCACCGCGCGCCTGGTCGATCTAGGCTGCCGGGTGCTGGCCCTGGACTTCTCGGCGAAGATGATCGAGAAGGCCCAGGCGCGAGCGCCTCGGGCCAGGTTCGTACAGGCTGACCTGCTCGGGGAATGGCCGGACGAAATGGGCGACGAGCTTTTCGACCGCATCCTGTCCACCTACCTGTTCCATGAGTTCAGGCAGCCGGTCAAGGTCAGGCTTCTTCGCCGGCTGGCCGGCCGCCTCGCTCCCGGCGGGCGGATCGTGCTGGGTGATATCGCCTTCCCGGACGGGCGAACGCGCGCCGCAGCAATGGTACAGCATCCGGATGAGTGGGATGAAGAGGAGGAATCCTGGGCTGCGGAGGAGGATCTCTCCACCCTGGCCGCGGCCGGGCTGCGAGGGTCCTATACGCAGGTCTCCAGCTGCGGCGGGGTGTTTGTGATCGAACCCGGAGAAGATTGGGCCATGGGCATTTCCCCTGGATAATGGCCCCTCCATGAGCGACTGGCTAAGCACGGCGGGCGCCATCTTGCGCATCCTGGGTGTTGGGATTGCCCTGGCTGCACTCGGTTATGCCGGCTGGG
>DASWHG010000032.1:0-2336 GCA_036393315.1 Anaerolineales bacterium
GGGCTTCGCCCGCAAACAACCCCCACATATCCCTTTTTCCACGGCGATTTCCAAAGACCCATTAAGAATAGATCACCTATCGTTATCGAATCCGTTAAGGTCACCGGTGGAAGCAACGGTCGCGATGGTGATAAAATAACGATCCGAAATATTATCTTTAATCCGGGGGGAGGCCGGGAAATGATTGAAACTGAAAAAATTTACTGGGTAGAACCACGCCCAACGGTCGAGGTCCACCTACCAGATGGCCGGGTGCTGTGCGGGCCGCGCAACGCGCCGGTCGGCGAATTTCTGAATGTCTATGCAGGGAACGGTCCAGTCCCACAGGCTGAGCCCCTACCCCCGATCGTGGGCGCCATCGTGAATACGCAGCTGCGAGAGCTGACCTATCCCATCTCCATGGAGTCTGACGTCAAACCGGTGACGATGGGCGAGGCGGACGGCATGCGCATCTACCGCCGTTCGCTTACCTTCCTGCTCGAGACTGCCTTCGAGATCATGTTCCCGGACGCGACGTTGACCATAGACCACTCGGTGGCCTCCGGCGGTTATTTCTGCCAGGTCAGCGGATGTCCCAGCCTCTCCGCGGAGGAGCTGGCTGCCCTGGAGATGCGCATGCACGAGCTGGTCATGGCCGACCTGCCCATTACCCGCCAACAGATCCCGCTTCAGGAGGCAATCGATCATTTTAAGAGCCGCGGCTACGAAGATAGCGCCCGGCTGCTCACGTACCGGAAGAAAGATTACCTGACAGTCTACCGGCTCGGAGAGCACCTGGACTACCATCACGGCTACATGGTGCCATCGACAGGCTATCTGCGCTGGTTTGGACTGCTGCCCACGGGCGAGGGTTTCACGCTGCGTTTCCCCCGCCGGCACCGCCCGACTGAACTTCTGCCCATGCCGGAGTACCCCAAGCTGTTGAAAACGTTCCGCCAATACGGGGATTGGCTCTGGCGGCTGGGGATCTCCAACGCCGGCGCTCTGAACGACGCCATCAACGAAGGCCGTATCCGGGAGGTCATCCTGGTTTCTGAGGCCTTGCAGGAACAGCAGGTTGCGGACGTCGCCGACATGGTAGCCGCACGCCTCAACGAAGTGCGTCTTGTCCTGGTAGCCGGCCCCTCCTCTTCTGGGAAGACCACGTTCTCGAAGCGCCTCACCGTCCAGCTGCTGGCCCACGGCGTTTCCCCTTTCCCGCTGGAGATGGACAACTACTTCTTGGACCGCGCCAATACTCCCCTGGATGAGAACGGCGTGTACGACTTCGAGTCTTTGCGGGCGTTGAACCGCCAGCAACTGGCGGATGACCTGAAGCGCCTGATCGCCGGGGAGGCCGTGCAGCTGCCCCATTACAATTTTCTCACCGGCGCCAGCGAACCGGGAGAGATCCACCAGCTCGAACCGGGCCAGATCATCATCCTGGAAGGCATCCACGGGCTGAACCCCGGGCTGCTCCCGGAGATCCCCCCCAAGCAAACTTTCCGGGTATACGTATCCGCCCTCACCCAGCTCAACCTGGACCGCCACAACCGCGTTTCGACGACCGACACCCGCCTGCTGCGGCGCATCGTGCGCGACGCCCGGGAGCGCGGGTATAACGCTCAGGAAACCATCCGGCGCTGGGAATCGGTCCGGCGCGGTGAGAAGCGGTACATTTTCCCTTATCAGGAAAACGCCGACGTGATGTTCAACTCCGCCCTGGTGTACGAACTCTCGGTGCTCAAGCCCCTGGCTGAGCCTCTGCTGCGCCAGGTGCCCTACGGGACCCCGGAGTACATCGAGGCCAAGCGCCTGCTGGCTTTCCTGGAGTGGTTCCTGCCCCTCGAAGGCGACCTGATCCCTGACAATTCTATCCTGCGCGAGTTTGTCGGCGAATCGATCCTGAAAGACTTCAGGCTCTGGCACAATCACACCCAAAGCGGAGAGTTATGACGGGTAAAGCAAGATCATGCGCACGGTGCGCTGCCGGAACGACCAGCTGCCTGGAACGCTGGGCCGGCTGTTGATCCGGGTGTCTGAAGCAGGAGGTGACGTCGGATCCATCCGCTTGATCCAAGAGACCCACCTGGCAACGATCCGCGACCTGACGATTTATGCGGATGATGAGGCCCAGCTCGAGCGTGTGCTGGCCGCAATGGCGGCGAACCCCGGTACGTGCATCCTGGCGGTGCGCGACGAGGTGCTCGAGCTGCACGAGAAAGGCAAGATCGCCGCCGACCCCGGACTTGCCCGCATGTACACGGCCATCAGCCACCTGGTCGCCATCGTCACGGATGGAAGCGCCGTGCTCGGACTGGGAGATATCGGCCCTCATGCAGGCATGCCGGTCATGG
>DASWHG010000033.1:0-2995 GCA_036393315.1 Anaerolineales bacterium
AAACTTTATTTCGCTTCGCCAGCGGCATACCTGATCGCTTTTATGATCTTATTAATCCTGGGATTGATTTTTTATTCCGGTCTGGTGGGAGCCATGCTGCAACAGTTCGCTCCCGGGATTGACCTTGTGCTCGGCCCGCTGATCACACTGCTGCTGTTTGGCATCCCTGCGATCACCATGCGCCTGATTGCAGAGGAGCAACGCATGGGCACCATCGAGCTGCTGCTGACCGCGCCGTTGCGGGATTACGAACTGGTCGTGGGTAAGTGGCTGGGAGGCCTGCTGTTCATTCTGACCCTGGTCGCTTTGACCTGGATCTTCCCTTTCGTGCTAAACGCCCTGGTGGACCCAGGCATCGACCAGGGCCCGCTGTTGAGCGGCTACCTGGGGATCCTGCTGATCTGCGCCGCCCTGGTTGCCATCGGGGTGATGATCTCCTCCTTCTTCAGCAACCAGATTGCGGCTTTCTTTGCCACGCTCGGTGTTTTCCTGCTATTGTGGCTGATCAGCCTGCCTTCCCAGTCGGGCGGCGCGGGGGGCAGCGAGCTGCTCTCCTACCTGGATTTCAGCGAGCACTACTACAACACGCTGTTCCGGGGGGTAATAGACCTGCGTGATATCGTCTACTACTTGAGCGTGACGGCCCTGGCACTTTTCCTTGGATCGGTGGCGGTTGAAACACGGAGGTGGCGTTAATGAACCCGACCTGGCGCCGCGTTGCCCCATTAGGGCTTTATCTTGCTTTGGCGGCCGGCCTGGTCGCCGCCGGGCTGTACATCGTACAGCGCGAGTTTAACCTTTACCTTCAGATCAGCCTGGGGCTGGTGCTGATCGGCCTGGCGCTTTTCGCCATCTTAGACCCCGATCAGGTGCGCGTGGCGCTAACAGGCCGACAGGCTCGATATGGCAGCAACGCTCTGGTGATGTCGCTGGCCTTCTTCGGCATCCTGGTGGTCGTCAACTACCTGGTGGTCCAGAACCCAAAGCGCTGGGACCTGACTGAAAACCAGCAATACACGCTGGCGCCGGAAACGATCGATACCCTGGACAGCCTGCCTTCGCAGGTCAAGGCGACCGGTTTTTATACGCCAGCTCTCTCTACACAGAACGCCCAAGGGCTGCTGGACCAATATAAGTTTCACGGCGAAGGAAAGTTCGATTACGAGTTCGTCGATCCTGAAGAAAACCCGGTTGCTGCCAGAGAGGCCGGGATATCACGCAACGGCACGGTGGTGTTACGCATGGGAGAGAACTCCGAGCAAGTCACCCTGGTCACCGAACAGGAGCTGACCTCAGCGCTGGTCCGGCTGATCAACCCTGGGACACGAGCGGTCTACTTTCTGACCGGGCACGGCGAATTCGAACTGGAAGGTGCTGAGGAAGGGTCCTACAGCCAGGCAAAGACCGTTCTCGAGCAGAAGAACTACCTCGTCCAGCCCCTCAACTTGCTGGCGACGAACCAGATCCCGGAAGATGCCAAGGTGATCGTCATCGCCGGACCGATGCAACCACTCACCCAATCCGAAGTTGACCTGCTTTCAGCTTACCTGGATGGGGGCGGCTCGCTGATCGTGATGCAGGAGCCCTCTCTACTCACCGATTTCGGCGACTCACCCGATCCCCTGGCAGATTACCTGTCTGAATCCTGGGGGATCGTATTGGGGGACAACCTGGTGGTGGACCTGACCTCGGGCCAGCCTTTCCTGGCCGTCGCGGACCAGTACGCCCAGCACGTGATCACCGAGAAGGTGCAAGGGATGGTGTCCTTCTACCCGACGGCCCGCAGTGTGGTTGCTTCTCCCGATGCACCCTTGAGCCTGGTCTCCTTGGTGCAGACCTCGGACCAGTCATGGGCCGAGACGGACCTGGAAGCGTTGAGGAGCAGTGCCCAGACCGGCGAGACGCCGCAGATCCAACCGGATGAAGGGGCAGATCTGATGGGTCCGGTATCCCTGGCGGTATTAGGCGAAAATACGCTGCAGGGCTCTCGACTGGTGGTGTTCGGCGACTCGGAATTCGCCTCCGATACTTACTTTTCTCAATTCGGCAACGGGGACATGTTCGTCAATACGATCGATTGGGCTTCCGATCAGGAAAACCTGATCAACCTGACGCCCAAAGACAGCACACCGCGCCTGCTGGTGCCGCCCGGCCGCTACACCATGAACCTGATCCTGTTGGGCTCGGTTTTCCTGCTGCCCGGCCTGGTTTTGTTGGGAGGGGTGGTGGTTTTCATCCAAAGAAGGCGGCGCGGGTAGGCCGACTGGGTACGGCGCAAATTTCGCGAAGGACCGTCACATGATCCGACGTTCGACCTGGATTCTGGTAGGGCTGTTTATCATCGTCCTGGTAGTGGCACTATACCTGCAACGTTCTGACCGGCAGGCCGGAGCAGAGGCCACGCCCACCTCGGGCGTCAGCTACCTGTTCGACGGCCTGGAAGGAGACATCCAGAGCCTGAACATCTCCGCTGCTGCCGGGGACACCGTCGAGGTGGAAGGCGGACCGGATGGCAGCTGGACGTTGGTCGAACCGGCCGGTCAACAGGCCGACGAGACCCGGATCGGCTCGGTGGTCTCGCAGGTGCAGAATTTGCAGGTCGTTTCCGAGCTCGGGGACCCGCCCGCGCTGAATGTGATTGGCCTGAACCCGCCCGCTTACCGGCTCGCCGTCACAGGGGCGGATGGACAGGAACGAGTGGCCTTCATCGGCGACGTAACGCCTACGGAAAGCGGATACTACGCCCACCGGGAAGAAGGCCCGGTCGTAGTGGTCTCCAAAGCGGCCATGGACAGCCTGCTCGGCTTGCTAGAGACGCTGCCGGTGGTCCCTTCGACCCCGGCCGCGACCGCCGAGGTCGAAGGGACGGGAGCACCGGAAGGGACGGCAACGCCGGCGGAGACGGCGCAACCCTGAGCCCAGGTTTTTCGAGCCGCTCCAGGTTTTCGTCTGTAAATAATTCCGGGTCTTTGGGAATCGCCGTGGAAAAAGGGAT
>DASWHG010000034.1:0-1628 GCA_036393315.1 Anaerolineales bacterium
CCCCAGGCCGAGCCCGATCCTCAAGGTGATATCCGTCCCAGGCAGCCGCTCCCCAGGCTGTATTGGATATTTTGGTTAGCGCTCGTGATGGTGATCTCGGTCGAGTTTTGCATGATCTACTGGAGCGCCGATTTTCTTGAGAACGCGCTAGGATTGGAAAAGGTCAATGCCGCTCAAACGGTCAGCGTCTTCCTTGCAGCCATGATCCTCGGGCGGTTCGCCGGGAGCCGTCTGGTCAAACGATTTCCTGCCCACCCATTGGTCACCGCCTCGCTCCTGGTGGCAGGCGCCGGTTTCCTCATGTATTGGCAGGCAGAAAGCATAGTGTTGGGAGTCTGCGGCCTGTTTCTGACCGGGCTGGGGGTCGCCAATCTCTATCCCCTGGTTCTTTCCCTGGCGATCGGCATCTCTCCCGGGGATCCAGTCGCAGCCAGCGCGCGGGGAACCCTGGCTTCAGGCACCGCTATACTAACTCTCCCGCTCGTCCTGGGGAGGTTGGCGGATACGGTCGGGATCCGGCAGGCGTACGGAGTCGTCGCTCTTTTGCTGCTGAGCGCGTTGATCACCCACCTCAGCACTCACTATACCCGCAGGCGTAGCACTTACGGCAGCCTTCTTCGTTAACCAAAGCGGCCTGCCCGCACTCAGGACAAAGATCTCCGATCTTAAAGGACGGCTGTTCCACATGCATTTCGCTGGCAGGGTGGAAGCCGTTGCCGCGCTCGCTGTCCTCCTGGCTGGTTGATTCTGGTAGGATGTTCTCGAGGTATTCTTCCAGGGCTTGCGCCACGCCGTCCGGGAGCGAACGCACCCGGTTGGGGCCAAACCCAAGGGAGCGCCCTCCGCCGATGCCTGATAGCTGCCGCCAGATCTCTTTCAACCGGTCACGCGGGGCAACCGGCGAAGCCAGACGCAAGGTGTAGGAGATCAACCGGCCGATGGCCTCGGAGACCGCCGCAGTATCTGAGCCGGCCTTTGCCGTGTTGATGAAGACCTCGAAGGGCTGCTCGCCCCCGTTTTCATTCACTGTAACGAAGGCTTTGCCCAGGGGCGTATTGACCATGAAGGTGTACCCGGGCAGGCGGCGAGGGCGCGGCTTCTTTTTCTCGTGCCAGATGGTGAGCTGCTCCGGTTGCTGGGCTGCGACCGGGGATTCGGGCATTGGAGCCAGTTTCTCCCTCGCAGTGGCTTTCGTCTCCAGGACGACTTTCTGGCGCGAGCCGGTAACATATACGGTGATCCCTTTACAACCCAGCTTCCAGGCCAGCTGATACGCGTCTGCAACATCCTCCACTGAGGCCGATTCGGGGAAGTTCACCGTCTTCGACAGGCTGTTATCGACGAAGGCCTGCATGGCAGCCTGCATTCGCACGTGCTCTTCAGCGCTGATATCCTGCGAGACGACATACGTGTGGCGGATGTGCTCGGGGATGGAATCCAGATCCTGGCAGGTGCCGTGCTCCATCACCTGGTCCACGATCGCGTCACGAATGGCCTGGTCCAGACCGGCCTCGATCAGCGCCTGCTCGAAGTGGGGGCTGGTGTAGTTCAACTGCAGGTCTTTACCGTTGTCGTTGACGTGGCGGATGTAAGCCAGGGCAAAGACCGGTTCGCAGCCGTAGCCCTCG
>DASWHG010000035.1:0-3679 GCA_036393315.1 Anaerolineales bacterium
GGGACCGAAAGGGTGCTCATGGCCCTGGGCAAGGCCGGCGCCGACCGCCAGGAGATACACGAGCGCCTTAGGCAGCATGCTCTGATTTCCTGGCAGGCCGTCCAGGCGGGCCAGACGAACCCCCTGGTAGAGCGGGTCTGCAACGACCCGGTTTTTCTCTCTTTCCTGAAAGAAAAGGAACTGCACGATTTGCTCGACGCCAGCACATACACGGGGGACGCGCCTTACCGGGCGCGAGCCCTGGTCGAGACGATCCGGGATACATTGGGATGACCGTCAGCGAAGGAGCGAGGTAGAGAATCAGCGGTTATCGGGAATCGGTTCCGGTTTGTTGTCCAGGATGGCCTCGATGCGGTCCATTGCCTCAGCCGCCAGCTTTGGATAGATCTCCAGCGCAGCCATGTTTTCAGTTACCTGTTCTGGTTTGGATGCGCCAGTGATTACCGTGCTCACGTTCGGGTTCTTGAGGCACCAGGCCAGCGCCAGCTGGGACATGCTGCAGCCGATCTCCTCGGCGATCTTCGTCAGCTGCCTCACCTTTTCGATTTTATCCTGGCCTTCTGCGCTCTCATACTGCTCTCGCAGCCATTCGTAGCCCTTTAAATTCAGGCGGCTGTCTTCCGGGATTCCCTGGTTGTATTTTCCAGTGAGGAAGCCGCTCGCCAGGGGGCTCCAGATCGTCGTTCCAAGCCCAACCTCCGGGTACAGCCGGACGTATTCTCGCTCGACCCGCTCGCGGGCGAACATGTTATACTCGGGCTGTTCCATGACGGGCGGGATGAGGTGCTCGCGGCGAGCGATGCCATGGGCCTGCATGATCTGCTCGGCGCTCCATTCACTGGTCCCCCAGTAGAAGGCCTTGCCCTGGTTGACGAGGAAGTTCATCGCCCGGACCGTCTCTTCGATCGGGGTTTGAATGTCTGGCCGGTGGCAGAAGAGCAGGTCGACGTAATCCAGCTGCAGGCGATCGAGAGAAGCCAGGGTGCCTTCGACCAGGTGTTTGTGCGATAAGCCTGAATCGTTCGGTCCATCGCCTCCCCAAAAGATCTTGGTGGAGATCACCAGGTCCGAACGCTTCCAACCGGCGCGCTGGATCACTTTACCCATGATGGTTTCGGCCTTCCCACCTGCATAGGCCTCGGCGTTGTCGAAGAAGTTAACGCCGGCCTCGTAGGCTGTCCGCATACACTCGTAGGCGACGTCTTCGCCCATCTGGTTCCCGAACGTGACCCAGGCCCCAAAGGATAAAGCCGAGACCTTCAGCCCCGACTTACCAAGGTGACGGTATTCCATTTCCACTCTCCTGACAAAGGTGTGGGTGTTTGCACCCCTACCGGTGGATTATATCATTCCATCATTTAGGCGCTCTCGGGCGGATCTGCTCCCTGGCCTGTGCAAGGAGCTCGGGTGTGGCGGCGGATATGGTTGGAAAGTCCCGCGTACGATAATCAAAGCCAGGGATCAGGGGGAAGGGAAGAGAGCCATCCAATGTTTCGACCAGCCCCTGGGCTTCCTGGACGACCAACCAGCCTGCGCTGATATCCCAGATCTTTGGCGTGGCCTCGAACCCCAGGATGGCCATGCCGCGGGCCACGGCGCAGAAGGTGTAAGCTGCCGAACCTAAAATTCGAGTCTTATATCGGACGTTCACATCGTAGCGACGGTGCGTTCGGGAGCAGCAAGAGAAGAAAGCAGTTGGCTGTCCAGGTACAGGCGGGCGGACCTGGATCGGCTCCCCATTGAGTCCGGCACCCATCCCAGCTTCAGCAGTGTACAGCTCATTCAAGGTGGGAAAATACACCACTCCAGTGGAAGGCCGGCCATCCACCAGGCGAGCTATCGAGACCCCCCAGATCTGCAGGCCCAGGCTGAAGTTAGTGGTGCCGTCCAGCGGGTCGATGACCCAGACTGCCTTACCCGTCTCATCCAGGGACGGTTGGAGCTCCTCGCTCACCAGGGCTTCTCCCGGGTAGTGCTCCCGGATGGTCTCGGCGATGAAGCGATCGGCCTCGAAATCGGCTTCGGTGACGACGGTGCGATCCGGTTTAAGGGTTGTTTGGCTGCCGGAAAGTTTAAAATGGCTCAATAAAAGCTCGCCCGCCTGGCGGGCCAGTTGAGATGCAAAGTGAAGATGCTGGCTCATGATATGAGTGGTCATTCGGTGAGTATAACATGCTCAGGTAGGATATAATTACACGTCAGTCCTGGCAGCGGGTGAGAGCAGCGTGTACATTGTCTCCCTGCTCGCGGGCCTGCAAGGTTATTCCTGGTGAATTATTCAACCTTCGAGGACTCCCTTCTCATACAGCTGGTCGCCAAGGCTCAAACGGAAGCCTTGAGCGAGCTTTACGATCGTTACAGCCGTCTGGTCTACAGCCTGGCCGTGCATACGCTGGGAGACCCGGTTACGGCCGAGGAAGTCACCCAGGACGTTTTCTTCCGGGTTTGGGAGAAGGCCGGGACGTACCGCTCTGACCAGGCGAAGGTCAGCACCTGGCTGGTCAGCATTACTCGCAACCGGGCAATCGATATGCTGCGGAGGCGAGGTATTCGACCGGAGGGGCACAGCATCGGGTGGGATGAGCAGAACGATTCTTCCTTATCGAAAACGAACAGCCGTGCGCCGGAGGAGATGGCTGCACAGGCCATCCAGAGCCAGCAAATCCGGGATGCGATCGCCAGGCTCCCCGCCGATCAGCGGCGAGTCCTGGCGCTGGCTTTTTTTGCGGGACTCTCACACAGCGAGATCGCCGCTCAGCTGGGCGAACCACTCGGGACGGTGAAAACCAGGATTCGAATGGCGATGCAGAAGCTGCGCAGCTGGCTGCAAGAGGAACAATTGGTTCCTTAATCAATCTGAGCCGGGCCGGTGTACGTATAGATTATCGAGAGGATTGTGCAGTTCTCAGGATTTATTCAATGGTAAAAGATCTTCATGTTCTCGAACTGATCCCTGCTTATGCATTGGAGTGCCTCGACGAGGTCGAAATGAAAGCGGTCTTAGCGCACCTGGAGGGGTGCGAGTCCTGCCGCGCTGAGCTGTACGCATACCGGGAGGTGTCCGGAAAGATTGCCTTAAGCGTTCCGCAGGTAGATCCACCTGCCCGCGTCAAGTCTGCGCTCATGGCGAGCGTCCGGGCCTCCTTGCCGTCTCAGAAGGATCTCGAAAGGCGGCAATCGAAAAGGGAGCGGTCAGGATCAGGGCTGCTTCGCCTATCTCCTGTCTGGTTGGCCACCGGAGTGCTGTTAATCCTTCTCCTTGGAGCGAGCAATCTCCTGCTTTGGCAGCAGGTTCGGGAGCTGCGTGAAAGCAGGCCGCAGTTTCAGACCATCTCGCTGCGAGGCACGGAGGCGGCTCCTGGTGCTACCGGGATGATCGTGATTAGCAGGGGAGGCACGCACGGCACCTTGGTGGTGGATGATCTCCCGGATTTAGGGGAAGATGAACAATACCAGCTGTGGTTGATCCGGGATGGCCAGCGGACCAGTGGAGGAGTCTTTTCCGTGAGTCAAGACGGTTATGGTTCCGTTTGGGTTTCCTCGCCGGAGCCGTTGGCGAATTATCCAAATTTTGGGATCACGATCGAACCGGCGGGGGGCAGCCCCGGACCAACCGGAAAGAAAGTCCTGGGCAATGACCTGTAGGTGGGCTACGCCGCTTCGACGATCTCGGCGTAAT
>DASWHG010000036.1:0-2532 GCA_036393315.1 Anaerolineales bacterium
AGGTCGATACCGATTTCGTCGAGCAGCCCTGCCCGCAGGCACTGCTGGACGATATGCGCGCCGCCGACACCGACGTTCTTGTCCACTGCAACCTTCTTTGCCTGTTCAACGGCGCTTTCGACGCCATCCGTGACGAAGGTGAACGGCGATCCTTCCTTCACCCATTCCTGCGGGACATTGTGGGTCACGACAAAGACCGCGCGCCCAGAGGGTGTTTGCCGCCCCATGCGCCCGCCACATCAAACATTCTGCGTCCCGACACAATGGCCCCGGTGGTTCGGATCATCTCCTCAAAAATCTCGGCGCTCTTGGATGAGAACTCGAGGTCTATATCCCTGTCGCCTGTTGACAATGTAAGCTCGGTGTCGCCCAGGGTCATCCACCCAAAGAGCCGTTGGACATCATCGTTTGGCCCGGCGATAAAACCATCCAGCGACATCGAGAACCCTGCACCCACTTTTCCCATTTTCATCCTCCTTTGGCTTTGGTTATCGGGTTTATGTTAGAACATTTGTATTATATTGCAGCAATAGGTCGCTGTCTTGTATAAAATGGCAAACTACTCAAGCTTAATCAAGTGGATGAGTTGGGCAGGCGTATGTCCGATCCAGTGCTTCAAGGATCGGGTCAAATGC
This sequence comes from Anaerolineales bacterium, assembly GCA_036393315.1. Taxonomy (GTDB): domain Bacteria; phylum Chloroflexota; class Anaerolineae; order Anaerolineales; family UBA4823; genus DASWHG01. The sequence continues at coordinate 636 of DASWHG010000036.1, forward strand.
GGTTGATCGAAAAAGCCAAGCTCGTAAACAGTGTCCAGGATCGAAACGCCTTGCTGTAGAAGAGCCGCCGCATGTTGGGCACGCTCGAATTGATGAATGTGGCTTTGGGTCAAGCATGTACTATGATTATACTCCGATAAGCACGTTTGTTCTATAGGTCTGGAGTTCTGCTGTCGCCATTAAGCAAAATTATGAAATTAACGAAAAATAAGGCCAACCGAGCCAGCGTAATATGAACTCTTCCTGTACAATTAATCCAGCGGATGGCGAATCCCGCCAGATGGCAGGGGTACAGGAGGCCGGAAATGCCTCCTGAGCGCCGGGAGCACGCCTACCGCCAGGAGACACCCATGGCATGGCAAGACCTACTCAAAGGCGATTCGGTCACCTGGCTGCTCGAGTCCGGGACGCCCGGCATCAGCTACCTGGCCCTGAAAGACCTGCTCAGCCTGCCGGAGGACGACCCAGCCCTTCAGGCCGCCGAACAGCAGGCCTACCGGGAGGGGCCGGTCCGGGCGGTCCTCGACGCGATGGAAGCGGGTGGATACTGGTCCGAGCCCGGGCCGGGATACAACCCAAAATACAGGTCGACGGTCTGGGCGGTCATCACCCTTGCCCAGCTGGGGGTGAGCGTCCGGGGAGACGAACGCATCTCCCGGGCCTGCAACTACCTGGCGAGCCAGGCTCTCACCCCGGGCGGGCACTTCAGCAGCACCGGAGCGCCCTCCGGGACGGCGGATTGCCTGCAGGGCAACCTGTGCTGGGCGCTGGCGGCGCTGGGCTTCGACCTCGACCGGCTGGAACCGGCTTACGAATGGATGGCGCGCAGCGTGACCGGGGAGGGCGTGGCCACTGCCGGGGAGCGGAGCGCGGGTGTGCGCTACTATGCCGGCAAGTGCGGCCCGGGCTTCGCCTGCGGCGCGAACAACCGGCTGCCCTGCGCCTGGGGCGCAGTCAAGGTCATGCTGGCCTTCGCCCGCTGGCCGGTTGAGCGCCGCAGCCCGTTGGTCGAGTCCGCCATCCAGGCAGGAGTCGACTTCTTTTTCTCGACCGACCCCGCCGGGGCGACTTACCCGTGCGGCTGGAGCAGCAAGCCGAGCGGGAACTGGTGGAAGTTCGGCTTCCCGGTTTTCTACGTCACCGACCTGCTGCAGCTGGTCGAGGCGCTGGCCTCGTTAGGCTACGGGGCGGACCCGCGCCTGGCGAGCGCCCTGGCGATCATCCGGGACAAGCAGGATCATAACGGGCGCTGGGCGCTGGAATACGATTACAAGGGCAAGACCTGGGCCGATTTCGGCGAGAAGAAACAGCCCAACCCGTGGGTGACGCTAAGGGCTCTGAGGGTGCTGAGAGCGTTGTGATGACCTGACCATCACGCAACCAACCATTCCTTGACAAAATCCCGTTTTTACACCATAATGGTACCATATTGGAACCATTAAGGAGTATTAATGCGATGCCTACAATAACCGTAAAGAACATCCCGGATGAACTTTACGAGCGGTTGAAGCAGCTCGCTAAAGCCAATCGCCGCAGCACCAACAGCGAAATTATCGTCTGTATCGAGCGATCCGTGCGCAGCCAGAGCCTTGACGCTGATGAAATGCTGGCCAAAGCCCGGATGCTGCGCGAAAAAACCACCCCGTATAAAATCACCGACGAAGAATTAAATCAGGCGAAAACATCCGGCCGGCTATGATCGTCGTCGATACGAACATCATCGCCTATCTGTACCTTGCAAGCGATCGTTCTCTCCATGCTGAACGGGTTTTTCGAAAGGATCCCGCCTGGTTAGCACCCTTACTCTGGCGAAGTGAGTTTCGAAATGTGCTCGCTTTATATCTACGTAAAGGGCTGATCCCACTGGCCGATGCCCAAGAGATCATGGATCAGGCTG
>DASWHG010000037.1:0-4488 GCA_036393315.1 Anaerolineales bacterium
TACTGGCCGGGACCTTCAACCCCAAAGATGGTCTGGTCGACCCCAACGGAGTCGTGATGGGCTACGTACAGGCGGCCCGGCGCCTGGGGGTCCAGGCCGAGACCGGGGTCGAAGTGACGGGGATCCAGGTGGAAGCCGGCCGGGTCGTGGGGGTCAAAACCAATAAAGGCACGGTCGAGACCCGGGTTGTAGTCAACGCGGCCGGCCCGTGGGCTGGGCTTATCGGCCAGATGGCAGAGGTCGATATTCCGATTATCCCGCTCCGCCGCCAGATGCTCACCACCACACCCCTCCCGGAACTCCCCCTTGATTTCCCCTTCGTCATCGACTTCGCACAATCCCTGTACTTTCACCGGGAGGGCCAGGGGGTCCTGACCGGCATGTCGAACCCGGGCGAGACCCCCGGTTTCGACCAGTCAGTGGACCCGGTCTGGGAGCTGGTGCATCTGGAAGCGGCTGCCGCGCGCCTGCCCATGCTCGAGGGGGCCGGACTGGCGTCCCACTGGGCAGGCCTCTACGAGGTCACCCCCGATGCCCACCCGATCTTTGGAGAGACTCCCGTCTCAGGCTTCTATCTGTGCGCCGGCTTCTCGGGACATGGATTCATGCACGGGCCAGTAACCGGAAAGCTGATGAGTGAGATCCTGCTTGACGGTCATTTTCACACGGTCGACATCTCCATGTTGGATCTGAACCGGTTCGAACAAGATCGCCTGATCCGGGAATATAACGTTGTCTAACGGAAGAATGGCAGGTTGGAAGCCTGGAAGGCTGTAACCTATCCAACTTTCCAATCTTCCACATTTCCAGCCATCCATTCATGAATTATGCCTACCGCTGAAATCATCACAATCGGAACAGAAATATTACTGGGCGAGATCATCGATACCAATGCCCCTTACCTGGCTCGCAGCATCCGCGATGAGGGCATCGATCTTTACCGCAAGACGACGGTCGGCGATAACCCTCAAAGGATCGCCCAGGTCATCCAGGAAGGACTTGAACGCGCCGACATCGTCATCACCACTGGCGGGCTTGGCCCGACGGTTGATGATCCCACCCGGGAGGCAGTTTCCCTGGCACTTGGCGTGGAATCGGAGTTCCACCCGGAGCTATGGGATCAGATCCAGGCTCGTTTCCGTCGATTCAGCCGCAAGCCGACGGAGAACAACCGCCGCCAGGCCTACATCCCCCAGGGAGCAATCGCCGTGGAGAACCCGGTCGGCACCGCTCCTGCTTTCATCGCCGAGACGAACGGCCGGGCTATCATCGCGCTGCCCGGCGTGCCGCGCGAGATGGAATATCTGATGCAGAACGCCATCCTGCCCTACCTGCGGGAGCGGTTCCACCTCAAAGGCATCATCAAAGCCCGACTGCTCCATACCGCCGGGGTAGGCGAATCGCAGATCGACGACCGGATCGCCGACCTGGAGCGATCCAGCAACCCTACCGTCGGATTGGCAGCCCATTCCGGGCAGGTCGATGTGCGGATCACGGCGAAGGCAGAGTCGGCCGCCAAAGCGGATGCGATGATTGCAGAGGTGGAGAAGATCGTTAGGGAAAGGTTGGGCGACTGGATCTACGGCGCCGACCAGGACACGCTCGAGCAGGCCGCCCTGCAGGCTCTGCAGAGGCGGGATTGGAGCCTGGCTGTGGTAGAAGCCGGGTTGGGAGGGGAGCTGATCCGCCGGCTCGCCTCTGCGACAGGCCCTTTCCTGGGAGGTGAGGCGCTACCCAGCACGCCCGGTCGAGAGGAAATGCCTGGGATTACAGCCGCCTTCCGCCAGGCGCGCGCCGCACAGGTCGGCCTGGGAGTGACGATCCTGCCAGGTCCGGACCGACAGGAAGTATGCCTGGTTCTGATCACCCCTGAAGGAGAGGAGCAGTTTTCGCGACCATTCGGAGGCCCTTCCAGCTACGCAGCTCGCTGGGCCGTGAACCACAGCCTGGACCTGTTGCGAAAACTCTAACCGTGGCTCGTATGCGTAAGGTCCGAATTTAAGCCTGGCGGAGCAACGCCGGTCAGAAAGGATGCAGGGTAACAAATGTGAAGAAGACCGCCGACTTGCTGCTCACCAATGCCGTCGTCCTGGCGATGGACGAAAACATGTCGATTTACGAACCGGGCGCAGTCGCCGTAGCGGGGGATGAAATTCTGGCGGCAGGCCCCGATGCCGAGATCCGCCTGGCTTTTTCTTCTGAGGAGACGATCGACTGCGGCGGTAAAGTGGTGATGCCAGGTTTGATCAACGCCCATACTCACGCGGCCATGACGCTTCTCCGCGGCCTGGCAGACGACCTGCGCCTGGACGTATGGCTGCTCGGTTACATGATGCCCGTGGAGCGCGAGTTCGTAGATCCGGATTTCGTACGCCTGGGTACGCAGATCGCCTGCGCCGAGCTGATCCGCTCGGGCGTGACCTGTTTCGCCGACATGTATTACTTTGAAGAGGACGTGGCCCGCGCCACGGCGGATGCCGGGATGCGGGCCGTGTGTTCGCAATCCGTGTTGAAGTTCCCCACGCCGGACGCGGAATCCTTCGAAGAGTCACTGGCGGCTGCCCGCGAGTTTATTCAACGCTGGAAAGGTCATCCACTGATCGTACCCTCCGTCGCGCCGCATGCCGTCTACACCTGCACGGACGAAATCCTGCGCGCCGCAGCTGCCCTGGCAATCGAGTTCGACGTACCTCTGCACACCCACCTGGCCGAGACTGCCGCCGAAGTGGAGAATGCCCGCGAGCAGTTCGGCATGCCGGTCATCCCTTACGTAAAGAAGCAAAACATCTTCGGCGCTAAAGTCCTGGCAGCCCACTGCGTCCATGTCGACGAGGGGGAGATGCACACCCTGCTACATCACGGAGCCGGGGTTTCCCATAACCCCTCCTCGAATTTGAAACTGGCCTCCGGGATCGCGCCGGTGAGCAAAATGCTGGAGATCGGCCTGAACGTCGGCATCGGCACGGACGGTCCGGCTTCCAACAACGACCTGGACATGTTCGAGGAGATCCGCCTGGCTGCCTTCCTGGCTAAGGGCGCTACCGGCGATCCAACCACCGTCCCCGCCCCTACCACGCTGGCAATGGCAACCCGCCTGGGCGCTAATGCCTTGCATTTAGGGCACCTGATTGGCACGCTCGAACCCGGCAAGCGTGCAGACCTTATCCTGGTGGACCTCCTGACCCTACACAATAGGCCGCACTTCCACCGCGATCCGGATAACGTCTATTCACAACTCGTTTACGCCGGGAAATCGACCGATGTCACCGACGTCATGGTCAACGGCCGCTGGCTGATGCGCGACCGCCAGCTGACGACCCTGGACGAACCCGCCCTGCTCGTGCAGGCAGAAGCCTACGCTCACCGCATCGACGCCTTCCTGATCCAGCGAGAAAAATCAGTCCTGTCGAAACTGATCGCGATTGGAGGGGCCACCGAGGGAGAAAGTTTCGAAGTCCAAACCAAGATGCGCGTCAGCGATCCAGCACCCGTGCTCGCCGCCCTGGAGCGCCCGGAAATCGAGATCTTGTACAAGCGACACTATCACGAATACGACCACTACTTCCTGTTCGCCGACCCTTCCCAGGGGCGCGTCCGCTACCGGGAGGATGAATACCTGGACGAACAGGGCCAGGTGACCAACGTACGCTACCGGCTGACCTTAATCGGGCCGGCCCGGGAGCACCGCTTCGAGAGCGATGCACTGCTCTCCCGCAGTCGCTATCTGGCTCCGGCGATTCACAGCCTTCGATTCTACCGGGAGTACTTCAAGCCGGTAGATGAGATCTTTATCGAGAAAGACCGCCTGCGCTGGCGCGTGCTCTTCCACGGGACCGAGTTCTACGTAAACCTGGACCGCCTCGACCAACCGGCCCTGGGTTATTTTGTTGAGGTTAAAAGCCGGACATGGAGCCGTCGCGACGCCGAGCACAAAGCAACCGTGGCCGCTGACTTGATTGATTTCTTGGGCCTGACCGGGCAAGAGACGGTCACGCAGGATTACGCCGAGATCGTCGAAGCGGCGTAGCCCACCTACAGGTCATTGCCCAGGACTTTCTTTCCGGTCGGTCCGGGGCTTCCCCCCGCCGGTTCGATCGTGATCCCAAAACTTGGATAACTCGCCAACGGATCCGGCGACGAAACCCAAACCGAACCGTAACCATCCTGACTCACGGAAAAGACCCCTCCGCTGGTTCGCTGGCCATCCCGGATCAACCACAGCTGGTACTGTTCATCTTCACCTAAGTCCGGGAGCTCATCCACCACCAAAGTGCCGTGCGTGCCCTCGCTGCTGATCACGATCATCCCGGTAGCGCCGGGAGCCGCCTCCGTGCCCAGCAACGAGACGACCTCAAACTGCGGCCGGCTCTCTCGTAATTCACGGACCTGCTGCCAGAGCAGGAGATTGCTCGCTCCGAGGAGCAGGATCAGGAGAAACCCGCTGACCAACCAGGCAGGCGATAGGCCAAAGAATCCTGTACCGGACCG
>DASWHG010000038.1:0-4092 GCA_036393315.1 Anaerolineales bacterium
GAATACCTGGCCATTGTGTTTCTCGATTGAATGCTGCAGGATGGAGTTGTGGCGTGCCAGGGCAGCCTGCATGGCCCGCGGGCTGCGCTCCCACAAGGGCGTGCTGCCTTCGATGTCGCTGAAGAGGAAGGTAATGGTGCCACTCGGCAGTTCGAGCATCAGGCCTCGCAGGGCAAAACCGGAAGAAAAGCGCAGGCGATAATTAGGCCGGGACGAAGGCTGGGAAGAGGACTTATCTGGCGTCGATTATACACCCGAATTATGACAAATCCTACCTTTTTCCTGCCTTCCTCCGCAATTCGCAGTTCGTAATTCGCCATTCTCTTATCCGTTAATCCGCTTAGCAGCGCTCTTTGCTGCCCGGCGCACTCCGCCGCCGTCCACTTTTCACCCTCGCACTCATTCGCGTCCAATTCGCGCAAATTCGCGGATTCCCCCTATCCCCTATCCCTTATTCCCTAGCCCCAACAAACTCCCTCAAATCCCAAACCCGCAGACTCCCATCGGACCCGGTCGAGTAGCCGGTCAGCCCATCCGGGCTGAAGGCCACGTTCCAGGCTTCGCCGGCGTGACCGTAGAAAACCTTCAGCTGCTCACCCGTATTCGCCTCCCACAGGCGCACCGTCTGGTCGCGCGAGCCGGACAGAGCATACCGGCCGTCCGGACTGAAGGCGAGGGCCCCGACCATCGCCGTGTGGCCTTCCAGACTGCGCAGGGTTTCCCCTGTATCCGCGTCCAACAGGGCCATCACACCATCGTATCCCAGAGTAGGATCATAGGGATACCAGTCTCTCCCCACCAGGAGATACTCCCCATCGGGGCTGGCAGCCAGGCCGTTTGTATAGCCATCCTCGAACGGCCGGTAGGTTGCGAGCAGTTCTCCTGTGCCCACATTCCACACCCGCACAGTGTTATCCCAGGATGTTGAATAAACGGTTTTTCCGTCAGATGATAGCGCCAGGTCGTTCACCCAGTCTTCATGCCCCTCGAAGCGGCGGATCACTTCCCCGCTGGCAAGATCCCACAAGGCGAGGGTGGTATCGGTGGAAGCGGTCAGCGCCGTCCGGCCATCCGGGTGGAACTGGACGTCAACGAAAACCTCTCCCTGGTTATCGATTCTGAGCAGCTCAGCCCCGCTTTCCAGATCCCACAGGATCGCCAACCCTTCTGGGCCGGCGCTGATGGCTCGCCGGCCGTCGGGGCTGATCGCAATGTCAGCAGGCGTGTTGGTATGACCCTCCAGCCGCCGAAGCACTTCCCCGGTTCTCAAATCCCAAACCCAGATGCGCTGGTCTTCAGCCGGCGGAGAATCCCAAAAGATCGAGTATCCCATCCCTACCAGTGCCCTCTCGCCGTTTGGATGGATGGCCAGGCCGGCCATCCCCGGTACCTTGGCTTTGAAGACCAAAGGGCGCGGCTCCGCCAGCACCAGGCGGTAATCGCCGCCAGTCTGGCCGCGGAAACTGCGAACTTCGATGTGGTAGATACCGGACTGTGGGAGCGTAATTGATTCGAGATAGGCGTCAGTAGCGAGTCCGTTTTCCAGGTCGTCGGCCTGCGCCAGCAGGCTGCCGTCCGGAGAATAAATAGCCAGGGTGGGATCCAGCAGCCCGTTCTGGCGCTGGCGCTCAGGATCGCCGATCATGTCCGCCGGTTCCTCCGCGGCCACGCGAACCGACAGTCGTTCCCCGGACTCTCCACCATATTCCCACACCTCTCCGCCGCCAGTTGGAAACGAACCCGGGTTGACACCCAAAGCTGCTCGGCCAGCCTCCTCAACTCGTGCGAGCGCCGGAGACGAATCAGTTGGCAGTGGGGTGGGTATTGGCAGCGGGGGCAGGAGGGCAGCCCCCGACACTGTGACGGGGATTGTTGCGCTCCCCGGCTCCCCAGCCTCGGCCAGCCTCCTCTCAGGGCATAATGGTTCGACTTTGTAGGTAGCTCGCTCGTCGCAGGTCAGCGGGCGTAAGTAGCGGTTGCCTGCGATCCACTCCAGCAAAGTGTCCAGTTCCGCATCAATCCTCCAGCGAATGACCTGGTAGTCCGCGCCTCCGGAAATCGCTTCCCTCCCGTCCGGTGCCCAGGCCACGGTCATCAGATGATCGCTATGCCCGGCGTAGCGGCGCAGCGCTTCGCCTGTTTGAACATCCCACAGGATGGCAGTCCGGTCACGCGAAGCGGAGAGCGCCAGGCGTTTATCCGGGCTGAGGGCCACCCGTATTATCCCGGCGGCATGCCCCAAGAAGTTGTGGATCGCCGTGCCGCTTTCCAGGTTCCATAGGATCATGGTGCTGTCTTCCGAGGCGGAGATGGCTGTATGCTGGTCTACGAAAGCCACACTCCAGGCCCGATTGGTGTGCCCTTCCAGCCGGCGGAGCAACTCCCCGGTCTCCAGATCCCACCAGCTGACCGCGCCTTCAGAATCGGCGGAAAGCGCCGTGCGGCCATCCGGGCTGACCGCCACTCCCAAAATGTCCAAATTATTCGTATCGAACAGCCAGACCGGACTGCCGCTCTCGAGATCCCAGTAGATCAAGTTTGTGCCCTGCCCCTCTGCCCCCGACAGCCCGAACTGGCCGCTCGGGTGAAGGGCTACAGACGTCACCAAACCATTGCTGTCGTGGCCCACGAAGCTGCCGTCACTCTCCAGTCGCCCGAGCAATTCGCCGCTTGCCCCATCCCAAAGGGAGGCCGTTGCAACGCCATCGCTGGCCAATATGCGCCTTCCGTCCGCGGACAGCGCGATCTCCCCAAAGACACCGCTAAAGGTTTCGCTCCAGATATTTTCTCCGGTTTCCAGATTCCAGCGCGACAGGAAAGCCGAATCATCCGTTATGACAGCCTGGCCTGCAGGGTCATAAGCCGCTCCTCGGATGAAGTCAATGCCGGCTGGCAAACGTCCGATCTCGGCGCCTGACGCCAACGCCAGCAAGCGCAGGGATCCATCCTCAGAGCCGGCCAGCGCGCTACGCCCGTCTGGGAGGTAAGCGACAGAACTTGCGCCAATGTTGAAGCGATTAACTGGCTCGCGCGATTCCAGATCGTATTCGACAATCTCGATCGAACTACTAATGGCGCGTTTTGCGTCTGGCCTGATGTCCAATCCCGTAATTTTGCCGTTATGCTCCCCCAGCTCGATCACTTCTGCGGTGCGTAAGTCCCAGATCAGGATCTTATATTGGTTATTAATGGGATCGAATGCATTCGATGTCAAAGCGAATTTTCCGTCGGGGCTGGTCTTGACAGCCTGGGCTTGAAGGAGATAGTTGATTTCTGGGCTTCGGTGTACGATCGCCTTGCCGGTTTCGACCTCCAGAAGGAGGAAGCCATCCGAAATCGTGGCAACGGCCAGTCCTCGGCCATCTGCGGTGAAATCGACCCGGGTGACGCCATCGGTGAAGAAATCAAAGCGCTGCACTTCCGCTCCACTCTGCAAATCCCACAGGCGGACACTGTTATCTTCAGAAGAAAAGGGTTCGGTCGTGAAACTCCGGCCCGAGCCGGAGGCAGCGGTGCGACCGTCCGCGCTCACTGCCACGCTGTTGATACTGGCGCGATGACCCTCTAGACGGTAAATGACCTCCCCCATTTCAAGATCCCAATAAAGGATGGCTTTATCATGCGAGCCGGAGAGGGCATGGCGCCTGTCCGGGGTGAAGGCCAGGCCGGAGACCGGCCCTTGATGACCTTCGAGCCGGCGCAGCGCCTCACCGCTTTCCAGATCCCACAGGAAGATCACCCCCTGATCATCTCCCGAGAGCCCATAGCGCCCGTCCGGGCTGACCGCCACGCTCCATATCGGGGCTTGATGGCCCTGGTAAACCCGGATCGTCCCCGGCGCGTAGGCCGCCTCGGAGAGGGCCACCTGCACCTCTCCGGGTGGCTCCGACATGCGGACAGCCTCCATAGCCAGTGCCAGGGCGAGATCCAGGTTACCGGACTGTAAGGCCAGCCGGGACTGGGCGGCCAGCGCCAGGCTCTGGTTGACCTGCGCTTCGCGCGAGCGCAGGGATGCCAGTGCCAGGGAACCCACCGTCACCAGGATCAAGACCACGACCAGAGCCCTTAATACATTGCGCGATCTGCGCTCCA
>DASWHG010000039.1:0-16946 GCA_036393315.1 Anaerolineales bacterium
GCCCACTTTCCACAGGTCCGGTAGAAATTCATCGGAATTCAGCCACTTCTGGTATTCCCCTTCCGGAGCCGGGAAATATCCCCAGTGGTCGCGGAACGCTTCCTGGCTGGCGTCCCAGACTGTGCGATAGTGCTCGGGAGGCACAGGACGGATTTCCAGTCCCTCCGGCATCGGCGTAACGTCCACCGGCTCCGCCAGCGAGCGCGCCATCGAGAAGGCGTAGCGGACGGGGGAATACCCTTCATTGACGTAAAGCGCTTCCTTCCCGGCTTCCGTGTCGCTCACCCAGCCCTCGAAGAATCGAGGCGCCTCAGTAGGCGCCTGCCCCTCCGATTTCAGCCGGTCGGCGATTTCGTGCAGGCGCTGCTCGGAAAAGCGCAGGATCGCCCGGCCAATCCCTTTCCGCCTCCACTCCGGCAGCAGGAAAGCGATCTGGAAGCCCAGCAGCTCGCCGCCTTCGGTCAGATTCCATTCGACCCGGCTGTAGCCGACCACCTCCCCGTCGACCTCGGCGAAGATCATGTCCCGGTAGGGATCGCAGTTGTGCAGGTGGGTATAGTTCCGGACGATATCTTCCAACGTGTCCGAACGTTCAACCCCATCCGCCTTTTTGCTCCCGTTGATCGACGCCAGTATATTCGGGTAATCCGATTCGCCCCGGAAGCCGCGGAAGAGCAGCCCCGGGACCTGGGGGGCGTCAGGAAGAAAAATTTGATCTGTTACCTTGTTTGAGTTTAACGTAGCCATCGTGCACTCCTTGATCTCATCCTATAGGAAACGAATAAAATTACCGGATTGACCTTGTTCCTTTCTACCAAAGGTTCATCCTCCTCTCTCATTATTTGATCCGAATGTCATTGCGAGTAACTCCATAGCGCCAACGCTCTTCTTTCGGAAATGACATCCACTGGCTTTTGAAGTGCCCACTCTCTGTGTCGTTGCGAGCGATCTTTGCGTATAAGCGAAGCGGCGCAATCTCCTCCTCCCGACTGGAGGTGAGACGGCTTCGCGCAAACCGCTAAGCGAAGCGGCGCACGCTAAGCGAAGCGGCGCACGCTAAGCGCAGCGGCGCAATCCCACCTTCGTCTTTTTGCATGGACCACGAAGTGAGAGCAGCTTTCTACGTCATCGAGATTTCCTCATCGACTTCGACCGCTTTCCCGGTGGCGGGCAGCTTGAACTTCAGCCAGACCGGGATGACGGTGAGCAGCACAGCCCAGGCAGTTAAGATGAAGGGGAAGCGCGGGCTGATCCGCTCCCACAGCTGGGCGCCAATCGCCGGGGCAGGCAGCGAGACGACCCCCAGGCTGGTGTTGAACAGGCCAAAGGCAGTGCCGCGCGTCTTCTCCGGGACGGCTTTGCTGATCAGCGACTGGTAGGCCGGCGCCATCATGCCTACCCCCAGCCCGAGCAAGGCCCAGGCGCTGGCGTAGCCCCAGAAGCCGCTCACCCTCAAGAACGCCATCAAGGCGAAGAACTGCAGGACGAAGCCGGCCACGATCGCCAGGCGCTCGCCTTTCTTATCCGCCAGCCAGCCAGCCGGCAGGGTGACGAGCATCATGAACACGCCGAAGACGGATTCGAGCCAGCCGATCTGCTGGATGGAAAGCCCGCCGATGCCCTCCAGGTAGATCGGCAGCAGCGTGAACGACATCGAGAAGGCGACGTCGCGCACACCATCTGTGACCAGGATCCAGGTCACCAGGCCGCCGGCGATCATCAGCCCTGCCATCAGCCCCAGGTTGGTCTTCAGCCCGGAGACAGACAGTTTTTGCGGGCTCGATTCGCTGCCGCGCGCTGCCACGCGTGCCATCGAGATGCGGATCAGCGTGGCGACCAGGTAAAGCGCCCCGGCGCACAACAGCATAAACTTGAAGCCGTAGCTGTCCGCCAGCCAACCGCCCAGGGGCGGCCCGACGACCGCCACCACCATGTAGATCGACTCGGTGATGCCAAAGACGCGAGCCCGATTCTCTTCACTGGACTGCTCGGCGATGAAGGCCCCGAAGCTGGGCCCGACCAGCGAACGGGTGACGGAGGAGAAGCCCTCTCCGACCAGCACCCACTGCCAGGTCGGGGCCAGGATGAGGCCTGCATACGAGAGCACCCCGGCCACACTCCCCAGGGCAATGCTGCGCAGCCGCCCCAGCGAATCTGACATCCACCCGCCCAGGATCTGCAGCGCAAGCGGGACGATCTGTGAGAAAGTAAAAAACAAGCCGATCTGGACCACGCTCGCCTTTAAATCCTTCAAGTACAAAGGGAGTAAAGGCATGTACATGTTGGCGGCGGTGTTGGCCAGGACCATGGCGAACATGAAAAGCAGCAGGGTGCGCGATAGCAGCGGCGTCCTGGCCTCCTTTATGGCCTTCATCGTCCTTACGGTTTCGGTTGCCACGATCATTCGCTCCGTAACTTCTATTCTGCCTCGATCTCAACGGACTTCGTCGTGATATCCACGCCCGGGCGCAGCTCCTTCTCGTAGAGGTTGAACTGGCGGGCGGGGTCGGGCTGCATGCCGGCCTTCAGGTAGAGGCGAGTCGCGCCCGTCAGGCTTTGGGCATCCACGCCCAGGCCTGCCTTGCGAATCCCGCGCCGGTAAAACTCGCCGAACGAATGGCGCAGCAAGGCAATCCCGAGCCCACGCCGCCGCCAGGGGCGGACCACGCCCAGCGTGCTGACCCAGCCCATCTCGGGGTCATCCCGGGTTTTTCCTCGACAGAGCGACATTCCGGCCACTCGATCTCCATCCATCGCCAGGAACCACAGCGAGGGGTCGAAGTTGGCGTCCGTTTGGATGTCGTGCAGCAATCGCTGGTACTCCTCCTCGAACGGGTGCTCCACGTAGCCCCAGTGATCCTGGAACGAATCGCGCACGGCCTGGACCAGGGCGCGTTCGTCCTGGCCGGTGACCAGGATGCGTACGCGGATCCCCTCGGGCCATTCTGGCTCCGGGGGCGGCTCGTCCATTTTGATCACCATGCGCAGGCTGTGGCGGACCATTTCGAAGCCCGCTTCCAGAAAGAGATCCCTCGCGGCCTCATGGGTGGACAGGGCAAAACCGATCATGACGACTCGAGCGCCCAATGGGGCTTGTGCGACCGAGAGTCCGGCCCGTTCCTCGGCCCAGTTCAGCAGGTAGGTCCCGATGCTCCGCCCGGTGTGTTCGGGATGAACCCGGCCCCAACAGTGGAGGTTCACGTGGGGGTCATCCGGATCCCACACCTCGTAGTAGCCAACGACCTGGCCTTCTTCAGTGAGCACCAGGCGCGTGTCCTGCTCCAGGCAGAAGCCGGGCGTCTGCCACTCAGGGCGGGTATCCTCGACCGCAAACTTCTCGATACCCACCCGCTGCCGGGCATCGGCGTTGAACATCGCGACCGTTGCTTCCACGTCTTCCAGCGTCGCCGGCCGGGAGGTATAACCTGGGGGTAATGAATTCTTCATGATCTTCTCTCCTGAGTTGCCAGCATGGGCAGCAGTTTTTTTGCCACAGCTACAGGCCCGTCAAAGGTCTGCTCCAGATTAACCATTGCGATGCAGTTTTCCGGTCCGTTTTGCGTAACGCTCGGCCAGGCCGAACACCCACAGCCCTACGGGGATCGCCACCACTCCCATAATGAGAGCCGGCCAGATGTGTGGCCAGAGCTGGGCAGTACCGACGCCCTCCAGGAGCGCCTGGCGCGTGCCGTCCAGCACGTACGTTGCCGGGCTGAACACCGCCATCCTGCGGAGCACGTCCGGCAGCACTTCCACCGGGTAGTAGACTCCAGAGACCAGGAGCATAAGGGCGATGATCACGTGCGTCATCTGCGACCCGCGCTCCGGGAAGAGCAGGGGCAGGATCGAGCCCATGATGCCGACCCCGATGAACGACAGGCTGCCGCTGATGAGCATCGCCATCCCGCCCACCAGGTTCGCCTTGCTCAGGTCGATCTCGAAGATCAGCACGGTCACGCCCAGGATGACGGCGGTGAAGATCAGGCTGTAGATCACGGCGAACAGCGTCTGCCCGGCCATGTGGGTGACCCGCCGGATGGGAGCCATCAGGGTATATTCGATGGTACCTTCCCAGCGCTCCATGCCGATGATGTCCGTAATCCAGTAGAAGATCATCGAGAGGTAGCGCCAGACCAGGGTCCCAACCACCAGGTAGAGCACCAGGTAGCGTCCATCGATGTTCTGCCCGCCGCTGATGCGCTCCATCCCCAGCCCGATGAAACTGACCGAGAGGCTGTTGGCGATCGAGTAAACCAGCCAGACCAGCTCCCAGGACCAGTAGCGCTTGACCATGTTGGCATTGCGCTCGAAAAATGCATAGGTTGCCCGAAATTCGTGTACGAGTGCAGTCATCACCCGCTCTCCTTGCGATAGGTAGAAGGCCAATCCCCGCGCGCCTTCTCCCATTCTTCTCGTAAGATTCCCATGTAAATCTGATCCCAGCGGCGTCCATCCCGGTTCAGGAACTGGCGGGCGCGCCCTTCCACAACGAAGCCCGCCTTTTCGTAGGAGCGGATGGCGCGCGGGTTGTACTCGAAAACGGATAAGGAGACCCGGTGCAGGTTGAGCTCGTCGAAAGCGTAGCGCAGCGCCAGGCGCATGGCATCCGTCCCGTAGCCCTTGCCCCAGTATTCGCGCTCGCCGAGCCCGATCCCGACGTAGCTGTCGCCATGGTTCCAGCGGATCCCATCCAGGCCGACGAAGCCGATCAGTCGGTCTTCTGCCAGCATACGGATCATGAAGAGACAGAAATCGGTAGGCTCCTTCTCGACGAAATCCTTCTCCATCCATTCTTTGAACTTTTTCACCGACACCATGCGAGCCGGATCGTTATCGAGCAGGCGCTGGTATTCCGAGTCCTGCACCCACCGGTAGAACGCTTCCGCCGCGAATTCCACGTCCGGAGCGACCAGCCGCACAAGTTCTCCGGAAAATAAAGCCGCATCCATCCACGCCATCCTTTCGAGGAGAAACCGGTTTACCGGCTCTGACTCAAGTTCTTTTCCCAATCGTCCCGGATGATCCCAAAGCGAAGCAAGTCCCAACGCCGCCCGCCCCGTGCGAGCGCCTGCCGGTGCCTGACCTCCTGGACGAAACCGGCCCGTTCGAAGAGCCGCAAGGCTGCCGGGTTGTACTCAGGGACGACAGCATCGAGGCGGTGCAGGTTCAGTTCGGCAAAAGCATAGCGCAGCGCCATCTTGAGCGCCTCGGAACCGTAGCCCTTCCGCCGGTCGGCAGGGTCGCCGATCCCCAGGGTGATATGAGCCGTCCCGCTGTTCCAGGAGATCCAGGAAATATATACAAAGCCGAGCATGCGGCCCATTTTCCTGGGTTTATCCGCTTCCATTCTTTCTTCACCATCCGGCTCTCTCAGCCGGATGGTGAAGTAGAACTGGTTCCCGGATTCGTCGATGCGCTTCTCGAGCTCCTCGTATTTCTTCTTCAAGCGGGCGGCCGAAAGCGGCCTGGCCACGTCCGGGCTTAACAGGCGCAGGTATTCTGCATCGTGAGACCAACGAGATTCGACTTCCGCATCCTGGTCCGGATCAAGCGGTGCCAGTTTTATCAGGCGACCATCAAACAAGGAATCTCTTACATCCATTTCGTCATCCTTCCGCTTAAACACCATCTTCCTCTTTCACCAACGCCTTCCCGGTCAGTTCCAGGAACACGTCTTCCAGGGTGATGTCGTGCCCGTTGCGAGGGATCGACTGCTTCAAAGCTTCCGGCGTGTCGAGCGCCACGATCTTCCCGCCGTCCAGGATGGCGATCCGGTGACACAGGCTTTCCGCTTCGAGCATGTCGTGAGTGGTGAGCAGGATAGTGGTGCCATGCTCCTGGTTGAGCTCCCGCACGACAGCCTGGACTTCTCGCTTCGAGCGCGGGTCGAGTCCGGTGGTCGGCTCGTCGAGCAGCAGGATCCGCGGCCGGGAGAGCAGGGCGCGGGCGATGGCGACCTTCTGCTGCATGCCGCGCGACATCTCTTCCATCGGCTGGAAGATCGTGCGCTTTTCCAGCCCCAGGCGGGTGAGGATCTCGACCACCCGCCGCCGGGTCTCGCGCCCATCCATGCCGTACAGGCGAGCGCCGTAGACCAGGTTCTCCATCGGGGAAAGCTTCTTGAAGAAGCTGGCCTCGACCGAAACCCGGTTGATCAGGCGCTGAACGTGCATGGGCTGGCGGACGACATCGTAGCCAAGGACTTCGATTTTCCCTTCGTCCGGCAGGAGCAGGGTGGCGATCAGGCGGATCAAGGTGGACTTGCCGGACCCGTTCGGTCCCAGCACGCCGAAGATCTCACCTTCATGGATGGTGAAGGAAACCCGGTCCACTGCCACAACGGCCTTCTTTTGACCGTTGGCCTCCTGCACGCGGCCGTTGGCCCTGGCTTTCAAGGCATGCTTCCATCTCGGAAGGCTCGGCTTGCCAAATTGCTTATACATGTCACGTACGATAACCGCTTCAGACATTTTTCATTCTCCATACATGATGAATCTCTACTCTTCATTACGCCTGGTACGCGGAGATTGCGGCGGAGCCGCAACTCTCAAAGCGCACAACCCTTACGAACAAAAAACGGCCACGGGAGCACCCATGGCCGTCGAAGGCATGAAAAACAAAAAGGCCACGGGGGCAGGAGCACACCCGTGGCCGCAACTCAAAAGTCCAGACTAGCTACCGATCAACAGGCGCACTCCGACAAGGCAAAAGTCCACCGCTAGTCCCAGCGGCGGCTCGATGCCGAACGAACATGAAGATTCCGTATGCCATGTTGAACTTAACCTCCTGATCGGATCGTTCTAACCCTGGCAGTTTACCAAGGATAGAAAGATCTGTCAAGCAATTTGGCGGCAATTTGCATGGCTTTCTCAAAAAAGGGGTTTGGGGTGGGGAAAAGCAGGGCTTTCGACTTTGAGAAAGCCATACGGCAATTTGCTGGCAGGGACAATGGAACGGGTTTTGGGTTACGGCGGCACCAGTTCGAACGTGTCGATCACCTGGCCACCCCGGCTGATAAACTGGAATTGCACGTGCAACTCATCCGCCTCGACGAGCATCGCGCCATAGTCCTCGTTGTATCGCACCTGGCTGCCCTCCACCGGGGTTTTAAACCCATAGATCGGCCCACCCCCCAGGCCGTTGATGATGTAAGGAAAACCGTCCAGGATAACTCGCTCGTAGCTGTGGTCGTGTCCGGAAAGAAGGACATCGGCCCCCCATTCCTGGAAAGGCCAGCGCATCCAGAGCACCGACCCGTGTGCCCCCGAGGAGTAAGGCGATTGGTGGGTATATACGACCTGCCAGGGGGCGGTCGAGGCGACCAGCCGGTCCTGGAGCCAGGCCGCCTGGTCTGAGCTCGAGCCGACGCCATCCGGTTCGCGCGAGTCACCGTTCAATGAAAACAGGTGGACTGGACCCCAAACAAAATCGTAATAGCGCTCGTTGCCGGGCAGGGTGAAGTAGTCCAGGTAAGGTTGCGCCTGCTCGCTATCCCAATCGTGGTTCCCGAGGGAAGGAAAGAAGCGGTTTACCTCCGCGCCCGGGCCATATTCACCCGTATAAGGATGAATATATTCCTGGTAGAACTGGCCGACGTTCTTATCGATCGTCTCCCTCGAGCCGATCGGATAGTTGTTATCGCCGGTGGTAATGATGAAATCGGGCTGCCAGCTCTTGACCAGCGCAGCGACGTCTGCAGCCCCCTGTTCGCCCCAGCCGTAGTCGCCGATCACGGCAAAGCGCACCCCCACCGCAACCGGGGTATCCGAAGGCAGGGGCAGGAAGGACGTGGGCGTGGCAGAGGGTGCCGTAGGCGTGGGATCGCCTGGCCCTGGCGTCTTCGTCGGCCCCCCAACAACCAACGGGAGCGATAAGATCAGGTCGGGTTGAGGGGTGTTTTCCGGAGTGCTTTCTAAATAAAGCGATGTTGGATTGCCTGCCACGGGCGGCAAAACGGCAGGCGAGCAGGCCGAAACGACAAAGACGAACCAGCCGCTGAGAAGCAGTGTGAGCGCCGTGCGCCGGATTCGAGTCGAGGTCATCATCGTTGGGCCGTTATCTTTCTTCCAGCCGGAACACGTTTCCCTGGCGATCGGCGAAATACACTTCGCCGGCCTCGTCTTCCCCGAAAGAGGCTATGCTGGCGCGCGTCTCGAACAACAGGCGGTTCTGCCAGGTCCCATCCTCAGCCTGAAACAGCCCCCAAATGAGGCCGGAGCAGTAGTCGCCGTACAGGTAGATCCCCTGCCATTCGGGCAGCTCCGCGCCGCGGTAGACGACCCCGCCTGTCACCGAACAGCCCAGCGAGTGGTCGTATTCAGCCACCGGATTGACCAGCTCCAGGCCTTCAGGACTGGCGCCAGGAAGGTAGGGGTGAGACCCCTCCAGATAATTCCAGCCGAAATTCGCCCCACCCGGGCTGCCGGCGGGCCAAAAGTTGACCTCTTCCCACACATTTTGACCGACATCGGCGATGTAGAGGTCGCCGGTCTGGCGATCGAAGGCCAAGCGCCACGGGTTGCGCAGCCCGTAAGCCCATACCTCCGGAGCGCCACCTCCGCCTGCAAATGGATTGTCTGGGGGAATGGCGTAAGGCTCGCCGCCGTCCACGTCGAGGCGCAGGATTTTGCCCAGCAGCACGCCTGTGTTTTGTCCGTTATTCATCGGGTCGCCGCCCGACCCGCCGTCGCCCAGGCCGAGGTACAGGTATCCATCTGGTCCGAATTCAACCACACCGCCGTTGTGGTTCCGGAAGGGCTGTGCCACCCGCAGCAGGCGCACTTCGCTGGCAGGGTCAGCCCGGTTAGGATCTTCGGATGCGCGGAAGCGGGAGATCGAGGTATCCCCATTTAGATCGGTGTAATTGACGTAGAAAAGCCCATTCTCGGCGTAGTTGGGATGAAAAGCCAACCCCAGCAGCCCTCGTTCCCCACAGCAGCTGACCTGGGTGGAGATGTCCAGGAACGGCTCCCCGAGAATCTCACCCTCCTGGATGATGCGGACCACACCTGCCTGCTCCAACACAAACAGCCGGCCTGAACCATCCCCGGCGTTCGCCAGGCCGACCGGGCTGCTCAGGCCGGTGGCGAAAGCGCGCCACTCGTACCGGTTAGGATCGGGGAATGAGGCCGGATTGGCGGGTGCCGGCGTCGGCTCCGGAGCAGGCGTATCCGTCAGGGGAAGGGCAGTCGGAGAGGGCGCCGCGGTCTGCGTCAGAACGAGCGTATTCGAGATCGCAGGTTCGGTTGGCGGTGCTGTCCCAGTGTAGGCAAGGGTTGGAAGAGGCGTTGGCTCCGTCTCTGCACTTTCACAGGCAGACAGGGCCAGGGTCAAAAGCAGGGGAAACAGGATGATAAGAAAACGGCGCTTGGAAGTCCCCCGCCCGAATCTCGCCAAATTTGAAAAATGAGAGTTCACTGCTCGTCCCGGAACTCCCCATCGACGATTTCGTCCTCTGAAACGAACTGCGACTCCTGCCACTGGCCGGGGATCGTGCGCCGAATGGCTGCCATGTGCTCCTCGACCACCTCCGGCGGGCAGAGCTCTACGAACAGATACGTGCTCAACCAGATAATTGCGGCATCGTCGACCGGGCCGGGGGCGATATCCGGAAACAGCAGGTAGACCAGCGATCCGATCGGGATTATTTTTATCAGCGGGTTGACGCGCGAGTCGGCCATCAGGCGCAGGATGAGTTTTATCCTGTTCACCAGGTCCGAGAAGACGCCTCCCCGGTAAGGTGTTATTTTATCTTGCTTGTTCTCCGGCATCTTTCCTCCAAACACAACTACATACAGCTAAACCACGTAAATTCCAATGAACCGAAAAATTATACTACGTTCAATGCCAATTTTTTAACGTTCGATTTCAAACACGTCTCCTGCGCTGCTGCCCTGGATTTCGGGGAAATAGAACTGCCGGGCGCGGGCGGGCAGCACCCGGTACTCGCCGGGCTGCAGGATGACCAGAGTATAGGCCAGCTCGTACGTGCCTGCCGGGAGGCTGTCCACGGCCCAGGCAATGTGATCGTCATACACCTGCGGATCGCTGAAGTACCACCAGCCCCAGCCCTCCTCAAATGGCCGGCGCGGGTCGTATTCGGGAGCTTCGCGCTGGCTGGTCTTCAAACTGGTATCCAGCACTTCGGCGCCCGCCGGGATGTAATCCTCCACCAGCAGATAGTAGGCTGTCTCCGGGATGGTCAGGCTCAGGCGCACGTTGACCAGGTCGCCGGCCTCAGCGGCCTGGATTGGCTCGCAGCCGGTAGGGGGGCAGGGCGCGTTCGCGTAATACGAGCGTGAGATTGTCACACCTTGATCCAGCGGTTGGACTTCCTCTACCGGGCGATTTACATTCAGGTGGGCGGTGTAATACAGGCGTCCTGGCCCGCCGTCTCGTTGGATGAGCAGCGCATTCGGGGCATCCGGATGCAGTCTGGCGACCGGTGCGCCGGCCACCACCGGGTTAAACTGGGCGTCGCCTCCGGCTTGCCCGTTTGCCAGGGGAGCGGCGTTGAGCTCGGCGGAGAAGTTGAACCTGCCCGCCAGCTCTCCGGTCCCCTGCATGACCTGCGCGAGGGCCATCAGAGTCCAGGCCGTCTCGTAAGTGGAGGCCCAGCCGCCCGAGGCGCCTCGATGGGACATCAGGTAGCGCAGCGCATCCGCAACCAGAGGCGAGGCTGGGTCATAGCGCGCCAGCGTGCCCAAGACGATCGCGCTGGTGTAGATGGGCGTGCTCATGTTACGGTAGTCCGGCTCTTCGTCTTCCCAATGGACTCCGGTCGCGGAACGGAGGGCGGTCGCCTGAAGATCCGAGAGCAGGGTCTTGGTTCGCTCATCGCCGGGGGCCAGCTCCTCGAAAGCCTGGATCAGGATCGCACGGCCCCACGGGTTGAGGCGGTCACGCTGCTCATACAGCGCTTCGACGCCTTCCAGGTCACCGGCGCCGGCACTCGCCAGGACGAACTGCTGAAAAGCCAGGCGGTCGAACTGCCAGTTCTCTTCCAGATCTTCGATATCCAGCAGGGCGCTGCGCAGATACTCCACTGCCCGTGCATAGGTCCGCGCGTCCACCGCCACGCCCGCCTCCTGGGCCTGGGACAGCCCGAACAGGGCGTATGCGCTGATGTATGCATCGCTCTCCCCGCCTGACCACCAGCTCCAGCCGCCATCTTCATTCTGGCGTTCGACCAGCTTCGTGAGCCCTTCATCCAGCGTCCGGTCCAGGCGAGACTGCAGGGCCGGGGAACTCAGGCCAAACTCTTGCAGGATGCGGTACGTTTCCAGGTTTGGCAAGAAGCGCGAAACGGTTTGTTCCGTACATTCGTAGGGGAAGTGCTCCAGCGCATCCAGGGCGCTCATCATCGCCGCGCCCAACGAGGGGGCCAGTTCGATCTCCAGGCTGCCGCCGTTCGGATCAAAGGAACGTGGCAGGCTGACCAGCTCCAGGCGTTCACCCTGGCTATCCAGTATGCCCGACGTGCCATAAGTCTGGGGGGCGGTGTAACGTAGTACAGGAAGGGCACCCATCGCCGGGCGAGCGGCATCCTCGAAGCCGCCTCCCGCTGCTGAGAAAACAAGATCGACGTTGGCCACGTCCTGCGCCGTCCCCCACCATTCGACCCGGACCCGCCCCCCGGCAGGCACGCGCACCTGCTGGGTCGTCTGGCCTGGATCGTCGAGGGCGAAACCGGTCGCTTGCAAGGAGACATCCACCGGAAGGTCACCCTCCGAGTTGCTCTGCACCACCGCCGCCAGCAGCGCGTGGTCGCCAAGCACCAGGAAGCGCGGCGTGACCGGGCGGACCAGCAGGTCCTTGGTGGCGACTACCTGGGCTGTGGATTGGCCCACCCGAGTATCGGCCGTCAGGCCGCGCACCTCCACCTGCCAGGTCGTCAGATTATCGGGCAGGTTCATCCTCACCTGGGCCTGCCCGTTCGCATCGGTAAGGATCTCGGCTTCCCAAAAGGCGGTGTCCGGGAACTCTTCGCGGATGACGGTGGGTGGGAGGAACTCGCCGCCGCCACCACCCAGCCCGCCAAGAAGGTCCGCAGTTCGCCGGGTGTAAGCCGCCAGAGCCAGGCCGGTGCGCACCCCCAGCCCCTGGTCCCCGTAGAAGGCCGGAACGATATCCTCCGAATTGGGCTCCGCCAGGGCCAGCACGGCCAGGTCTACCACCGAGAGAGAGAACTCCCCTTCGACCGGTTCGCCGGTCGAGTCGGTCACACGCACGTCAAAGGTCACCGGCGCTCCGGGGCCTGCCCGCTCAGGCTGGCTGGTCAGTTCGACGTTCAGGGTCTGGGCGACAGGCTGGACGGGCAGGTTGATCACCCCATGACGGAAATCCGCCGGGCCCCCATCCGCAGCTTTGAGCAGGGTGACGGAAAGGAACACGTTGGGAGCATCGTCTTCGCCCAAAGGTAAAGATAGATTCGTGCCGGCCCCATCGACAGAAAGCACCTGGTAGCGAAGGACCACCCCGCGTTCCACGGTCACCAGGGCCTGCGCCCCATCGCCAAACGGGTTGGGGATGAAAACCTGGGCGGTCTGCCCGGGCAGGTAAGAGCCGCGGTCGGCAGCCAGGCGCAGGCGCTGGTTGGGCAGGTTCGGCCAGAACGCCTGCCCCGTCCCACCGATCCAGAGCAAGACCTGGGTGCGGGCGCCCTCGGCACCTGGATCTAATCCGGTCACATCCAGCTGGTACGTGCCGGCCTCCGGCGGGGTGAAGGCCAGCCGGGCCATTCCGTCTGGCGCGGTCACGAAATCGGTGCTGCCAACCGGCGTGTAGCTAGGCGTGAAGGTTGGGAACCCCCAGGGTTGGTTTGGGTCTGCCTCCTGCCGCTCCCAGACCACCTTCTCAAGAACGGCCCGCAAGGTGCGCTCCCCGGCGCTGTTCTTCTCCCAGTCGACCACCTGAACGTCGAAGCCGATCTCCCGCCCTGCCTGACCGACCCACGTATCCGGCCGGACGCCGATATAGAATTCAGCCGGATTGAGCGGGATTCCCTGGCGAGCGCTGACCGGCAGCCCGCTCTCGTCCTGAACGGTGACCTCCAGGGTGTAAATCTGGCGGCTGTCCTCCGGTTCCGTGGAGAGTTCAAGCTGCAGCAACCCGTCAGAACCGGTCTCTCCCTCACCACTCATGACCAGCTCTTCGGACTGGAAGATCGGCCCTGGGAAGGAAAACATCCAATCGTCATTTCGTGGCCCGACTTCGTATCCATCCAGTTCAAAAAAGGACCGCTGCTTACTCAACGTCCAGCTGACCGGGACGTTCCCGGCAGGCGCGTCGAAAAAGTAACGGGCCTCTACTGCAGCTGCCAGCGGCTCACCGGCCAGGGCTTGCTCCGCATCAAACCGGACCTGCAGGTTGATTTCCGGCTTGCGGTACTCGGCGACCTGGAAGGTAACGCTGCTGTAGCCGGCCTCCTTGCTCTCCAGCCGGTAATATCCGGGGACGAGGTCCTCAGGCAAGACGAACTGGCCATGAGCGGTTCCAAATGCAGAGAGCGGCAGGTCGAAGGAGGCAATCTCCTGGGCCATTTCGTCGACCAGGGCCAGGGGCAGGTTGGACCGGTCGGGTATAGTGTAGCGCCCGTTATAGGCCTGGCGGGCCACGGCGCGGAAGTACATCGTCTGACCAGGGCGGTAGATCGGGCGGTCGGTGTACAAATAGGCCTCTAGATGGGGCGGGCGGAAATCGGTGACGATCTCGGAGCTGCCCTGGAGGTCTTGAGTCCAGTTCGTAAGCGCAACCCCAAAGCGCTCCTCGCCGGGTTGCCCGAGCACGGCGTACCGGGTCGTGTAAGGGTCCTGCTGGACAGGGATCGATGTGCGGAAAATACCTTCGGCATCCGTCTGCCCCTCGGCGATCTCCTGCCCCATTTCATCGTAGATGGCAACGGGCGCGCCAGGGACGGCCTCTCCCGTGCGCAGATCGACCGCCCAGACTAACGCGTCGCTGGCGCTCAACTTGAGCGTCAGATTTACGTTCCCGACAACCAGCAAATAGGGACCGGCGAAGATGCGATCGCTGTTCACGTTGAACCGCAAAAAATATAGCCCGGGTTCGAGCGAGCTGCCATCTCGGGTTAGGGGAAGATCGACGACTGTACTCCGGTTTGCCGGGATCTCGAGATCTTGCACCAGCTCCTGTTGCTCCTCCGGTTGGAAAGCTTGGCGGGCATCGAAACTGCCAGGCTTTAAGAGCTCCTTGAAATCATCCAGCGCCAGGCTGCTGAGAGAGTAGGCAATCCGCGGGAAGTTGGTCACCTGCACTCTCAGGCTGGCATCTTGAGGGGTGAGGAACAGGACATCCGGCCCGAATGAGACGACCAGTGCGGGATCGAGCGGCAGGGTGTTGAAGTTTAGGATGAACTCCTGGCCCAGGCGCCCGTTCCATGCGTCCGGCAGGTTAGGCGACACGATCAAGGAGTATGCGGTCTGAGGAGCGAAGTCCCCAAACAGGCGCAGGGTCCGGCCGTCGTCGTCCAGGAAGAAGTTCAGGTTGGGGACATCCGGGCTGAAGGTAATAAACTGCAGCACGTCTTTCGGCTGGATCGGTGCATTGAAGTAAATGACCGTGCTGGCGTACACAGTCCTCTCCCCACCCTGGGAGGGCTCGCTGCCGATCACGGCCAGGGCAGGGATGGTCTCCAACCTGGCGCGCATTTCCGAGCCAAGGGCAGTGCCGCCATGCGAGAGCGCCCTTTCACCAAGGACGGCCGTATAAACTTGAGCGCGCCGTAACAGCGGCCGGGGATCGAAAGTCAGGATCGTGAGATCCTCGTTCCAGGTGAATACGCCTTGCACCGGGTTGTCGTCCTGGTCCAATAACTCGAAATTCGCCTCAACGCTATCTGCGTCCATCGGCTGGTTGAACGTCAGGACGATTTCGGCGTCCAGGCGAACCGTGCGGTCGCTGATCGCCGGTTCGATCGACACCAGGCGTGGGATTGCGGTGGTGAAAGTCCAGGGCTGCTGCTCCTCGAGGGAACTGCCATCCGTTCCGGCCAGGTCGGGGTTTGGATGGATGGTATAGCGGATGCCGCCGGCCAGCGCCGGCTCCGGATAGAAGATGTAGGTGCTGGTGTTGATCCATTCACCGCGGCCGCCGGCCGCAGGTTCGAGCGTAAAAGCAGGCGGCAGGCCATCCGGATCGGCCCCGAGAGACACAACCGGCCGGTTGAAGGAGGCCACGACAGCCGAGGATGGATCGACGGCGCGGGCATTCGGTTCCGGTAAGCGCTGGGTCAGCCGCAGGAACCCGGCAGCCTGGTAAACGAGCTCCACCGGTTCAGGGAGAGATAAACCATTGGCGGCTCGGGCGCTCTCGTCGATCGTCAGCCTGACCTGGGTATCTGGTGCGAAAGGTTTATCCGGGGTAAAGGTC
Source organism: Anaerolineales bacterium (assembly GCA_036393315.1). Taxonomy (GTDB): domain Bacteria; phylum Chloroflexota; class Anaerolineae; order Anaerolineales; family UBA4823; genus DASWHG01. The sequence goes on from DASWHG010000039.1 coordinate 15,391, forward strand.
AGCGTTGAGTCGTCTGACCATTGGAAGCTGCCGGGGACGCCTCCCACAGACTCCTCCACCGAGGCGCGATCCATGGCCTGGTTGAAGTACAGGCGGATGGGCCCACCCAGGGGGATTTCCGCATTCGGAGAAGGGCTGCTCTCCACCAGGGCAGGAGGGAGGGGCGGGGGAGTCGGGGTTGGGGGCGCAGGTGGGGGAGCTGTACTGGCAAGGGGGATGGGCTGCGTTGGCGCCGGCGGAGTCGGGCTGCTCTCGGGCACTCCTGGAACCAAACATGCCAGGGAGGCCGCTAGCAGCAGGCTCAGGATGAGTGGGAAAGCGAGACGGGAGGGGGGGTTGGTCGTTGAACTGGACATCTATCTCTCTCTTGATGGAAGAGACGAAAATTTGTGCCTTCAGGTTCCGCAAGGATTGATTATACTCCAGGCAAGGTTGGAAGCGGGCCGCTCGCGACCGGGTAAGGGCCGGACTTTGTGCAGCCTCCGCGTTCTCATTCAATCCTCTAAGGCCTGCTCCAGGTCCGCCAGGATATCTGCCAGGTTTTCCGCGCCGACCGAGAAACGCACCAACCCATCGCCGATCCCCATTTTGAGGCGGTCTTCCCGCGGTACGCTGGCGTGGGTCATGCTGCCCGGGTGCTGGATCAGGCTGTCGACGTTGCCCAGGCTGACCGCCCGGGTGACGAGCTGCAGCCGGTCCATTAAAGCCTCCCCTGCTTTCAAACCATCTTTCAGCTCGAAGGACAGCATACCTCCGAAAGCATGCATCTGCTGCCTGGCAATGGCATAGCCGGGATCTTCCTCCAGGCCGGGGTAATGCACTGCGGCGACTTTTGGGTGCCCCTTTAAGTAGCGGGCAACGCCGAGCGCATTCTCGCAGTGCCGCTGCATGCGCAGTTCGAACGTCTTCAGCCCGAGGTTCGCGAGCCAGGCATCGAATGGGCTGGGCGCGCCGCCGAGAGTTGTCATCATCCACTGCAGATCCTGCATCATAAAGTCAAGGTGAGGGGAAACCACGGCGCCGCCGACGATGACGCCGTGACCGGAAAGATACTTGGTGGTGGAGTGCAGGACGATATCCGCGCCGTGAGCGAGCGGTCGCTGGCAGTAAGGGGTCGCAAAGGTGTTGTCGACGGCCAACCAGCAGCCATGCCTGTGGGCGATCTCGGCCGTCATGGCGAGGTCCACCACCAGCATGGTGGGGTTGGCCGGGGTTTCCACGTACACCAGGACCGCCTCGGGATGGGCCCTCAAAGCAGCCTCCCAACCGGTCTGGGAGATGTCCTCGACAAAGATGACTTGGATGCCCAGTCGGGGCGCCGTCTGGCTGAGAAAGTTGTAGGCATTGCTGTATAGTGACTGCTGGACGAGGATGGTCTCTCCTGAGCGCACCCGCGCCAGGATCGCTGAAGAGATAGCCGCCATCCCGGAAGCGAACGCTTTTCCGGCCGCCAGCTCCTCCAGGGGCGTCCCGGGCCGTGTTCGAAGCAGGTCCAGGGCTTCCAACAGGGCGACTTTCCGTGAAAACTGGTCCACATTCGGATTACCCGTGCGGGT
>DASWHG010000040.1:0-25686 GCA_036393315.1 Anaerolineales bacterium
GCCTAATCCCCTACGTTTTATCTTAAGAGGAGAGCAAATGCAGGGTTCAGCCGGAAGGGATGCCGGGGCGAAAGCCGAGCAGGCGCAATCCGTTCAAAACGACGATGACGGTGCTCCCCTCGTGGCCGATTACGCCCAGGGTCAACGGCAGCTGGGCGCCGAAGGCAATTGCAACCAGGAACACGATCACCGCCAGTGAGAAGGCCAGGTTGTGCCAGACGGTGCGGCGGGCTCGGCGCGCCAACCCAATAGCATAAGGCAGGTGCGCCAGGTTGTCAGCCATTAAGACGACATCGGCAGTCTCCAGCGCGACATCCGTCCCTGCGCCGCCCATAGCGATGCCTACATCCGCGACAGCCAGCGCAGGCGCGTCGTTGACCCCGTCGCCGACCATGGCGATCGCACCATAGCGGTTGCGGAGCACTTTCAGCAGCCGGACTTTATCCTGAGGCAGCAGGCCGGCATGGAATTCGTCTACCCCGGCACGGGTGGCGATGCTGGCGGCGACTCGCTCGTTGTCGCCCGTGAGCATGACCACATGTTCAACACCCATCCTCTTCAACTCCGCAACGATCTCGGATGCGTCCGGCCGCATGGTGTCTGCCACGGCCAGCAGCCCGAGCCAGTCTCCATCTGTGTTTACGAACATCACGGTCTGGCCGTCGAGCTCCATCTGCCGCGCCTGGATGCGCAGGTCTTCCGGGATGCGCACCCGCCGCTCAGAATAGAGGCGTTCGTTGCCGATCCAGACAGTTTTCCCTTCCACGTTGGCCTCGACGCCCTGACCTAAGACAGCCTGGAAATCGGTGGCCGGTGGCAGATCCAGGCCGCGTGATTGGGCTGCCTGGACGATGGCAGCACCCAATGGGTGCTCCGAGCGAGATTCGGTCGCTGCAGCCAGGCGCAGCAGTTCCGCCTCGCTCACCCCGGCCCGAGTGTAAGTGGACGTAAGGGAGGGGGTGCCGTTTGTCAGGGTCCCGGTCTTGTCGAAAGCGACGACCTTTACGTTGGCGGTCTGTTCGAGGTGGACGCCGCCTTTAAAAAGAATGCCGCGCCGGGCGCCGTTGGCAATGGCGGAAAGGATGCTGGCTGGTGTAGAGATCACCAGCGCGCAAGGAGAGGCGACGACCAGCCAGGTCATCGCCTGGTAAAACGTTGGGTAAAACTCGTGCCGCAGAATTGCATATGGGATAACCGCGAGCAGCAGCGCGCCGCCCAGCACCAGCAAGGCGTAGTACTGCTCGAAATTGTCCAGCATCCGCTGGGTCTGGGCTTTGTTCGTCTGCGCCTGTTCCACCATCTGGACGATCTTTGCCAGGGTCGTATCCTGGGCCAAATGAGTCACGCGGGTTTCTAACGCTCCCGTTCCGTTAACCGTTCCGGCGAATACCGGCGCACCCACTACCTTCTCGACCGGCATAGATTCTCCGGTGATGGTCGATTGGTCCACTGCCGAGCTGCCATCCACCACCAGGCCGTCGATCGGGAAGCGCTCGCCAGGGCGGACAATAACGATCTCACCAAGACGGAGCTTCTCTACGGGGACGGTCTCCAGGCGTGACCCGCGGCGAACGGTGGCTACGGATGGGCGCAGGTCGAGCAGCTTCCCGATCGCCTTGCGGCTGCGATCCATGGCGTAGGTTTGCAGGGTGTTCGACAAGGAGAACAGAAAGAGAAGGACGGCGCCTTCTGCGGGTTGTCCGATGACAGCCGCGCCCAGCGCGGCCAGGATCATCAACAGGTTGACGTCTAAACGGCGTTGGCGCAGCAGCGCCAGGCTGTCCAGTATACCGTAGTAGCCGCCAGCAGCGAAGGCCAGTACGTAGAAGGCCGAAACGTACGGGACCAGCAAGAAGTCCCAGCGCTGCCCAAAGAAGGCAAGGAGGGCAGCCAGGGCAGTGATCACGGTTAAGATAACTTCCACGCGCCCGCGCGCCAGACCTTTGGCCAGGAGAGCCTTGACCTCAGGAGCCGGGAAGAATTTATCGACCTGGGCCAGTTCGGAGGAGGGCTGCTCCGGATCCTGAACCTTGATTTCCATTCTGCCCTGGTTATACTGGGCCTGGACGCTCAGCTCTGCCCTGGCCAGCCCCTGGTAGTGTGCCATTAATTCTGTCCCCATCACGCCCAGGCAGGCCTGGCAAGAACGCTCGTTTTTCTGGGCGCAAGCAGTCACGCGTTCCCAGGCCTGTTCGCCGGCCCGGCGGACGAGTTTCAGCGCATGTTCGTCGCTCAAGATATGAGGGTCATACTGGATGCTTAAATGCCCATTTTCGAGATCGAGCTGTGCTTCATGGATCCCGGCATAGCCCTGCAGGGTATCGCTCAGGACGTCCGTGCAGCGTGTCCCGGGTTCAGGTAGATTCGAATCAGAAGTGTGATCCAAAGAATTCATGTTGCCTGGCAATCTGGGCACAGACCGAAGAAAAGAAACCTGCTTCCAAGCAGCCGGTATTCCGATCGAGATGTTACTTCATCTTCTAAGGCATGCAGGTGCTGGCTGGGAAAGTCGATAACCCGCTGGCAGGAAACGCAGCTCAAGTTGACATGAGGGGATGTATCCGCGTCGTAGCGTTCTGCTTCACTGCCTGTGCCTCCCAGGGTGTTGATCACTCCCAATTGAACCAACGTTTCCAGGGTATTGTAGACAGTCGCCAGGCTCAAGGTGGGAAACTGGGGGCGCACCTGGTCATAGATCATCTGCGCTGTGGGGTGTTGATCCGTGCTCGCCAGGAAGCTGCAGATCGCCAGACGCTGCGGCGTCAAACGCAGGCCAGCCTTGCGAAGCGATTGGGCGAGATGCAAAGAGTTATCCATTGTAGAGTGTAGAGTAAAACGATCCTAATTTGTAACATTTCTAAATTTAGAATGATTATAACATACAAGCTGCGGTTTTTGGAAGGGATCTCATTATTACCTTGACAATCCACGTAAGTACGAATAGAATTTAGGCAAGACTAAATTTAAATTTATACAATTTATTAATTAGGCGGTGAATGATGTTAAGAAGTTTGCCCTGGCGCAAGCCATTGCTGTTGATCTTCCTATCCCTGCTTACTGCTTGCAGCCCAGGGGCTCAGGCAGGCAGCGATGCGTCCAACCAGCCAATCCGGGCCGTCGCGACGATCGGGATGATTACGGATATCGTTCAAATTGTCGGTGGGGGCCGGGTTGACGTGACCGGTCTGATGGGGCCGGGGGTGGACCCGCACCTGTACAAAGCAAGCGAGGGAGATGTAGCCCTTCTCGCCAACGCAGAGATCATTTTTTATAACGGTTTGCACCTGGAGGCCCAACTTGGGGAGGTTCTCGAGCGTATGCAGGCTCGTACCCGGACAGTCGCCGTGACCGATGGCATCGATCGATCGCTGCTGCTCAACCCGCCTGAATTCCAGGGGGCTACCGATCCCCACGTCTGGTTCGATGTGACCCTCTGGATGAAAGCCGTGGAGACTGTGCGGGACTCGTTGAGCGAGATGGACCCGGAGGGTGCGGATCTTTACGCACAGAACGCGGCCAGCTACCTGGCCGGGCTGGAAGAACTGCACCAATATGTCTTGTCTCAGGCGGAGAGGGTGCCAGCGGATAAGCGCGTCTTGATCACCGCTCACGATGCCTTCAACTATTTTGGGAGGGCTTACGGCTTCGAGGTGCGCGGTCTCCAGGGGATCAGCACAGCGACAGAAGTGAGCACTGCCGACGTGCAGGCCCTGGCGGCATTCATCGTCGAACGGGAGATCCCGGCTTTGTTTGTCGAATCCTCCGTGCCGCAGCGGACGATTGAAGCCGTCCAGGCCGCGGTGCGAGCGCAGGGTTTCCAGGTCCAGATCGGTGGGCAGCTGTTCTCCGATGCGATGGGCGATCCCGGTACGCCGGAGGGCAGCTACGTCGGTATGGTGCGACGTAACATCGATACGATCGTCGCTGCATTGTTGGGAGAGGGATAAGAAATGACGGATCCGGTTGAGAAACATCCGAATGAGGAGAATTTTCCGGCCATCTCCGTAGCCGATCTAACGGTAGCTTACCAGGATAAACCGGTTCTATGGGACGTCGACCTGGAAGTGCCTGCGGGAATCTTACTGGCGATCGTGGGACCGAACGGGGCCGGAAAAACGACTCTGATCAAGGCAGTCCTCGGCCTGGTCAGCCCGGCTGCCGGCCAGGTCTTGATCTACGGCCGCCCCTATGCTGAACAGCGCCGCATGGTAGGTTACGTCCCCCAGCGCGGCAGCGTCGATTGGGACTTTCCGACCAGTGTGCTCGACGTGGTCATGATGGGACGATATGGTTCCCTGGGTTGGATCAAGCGTCCAGGTCGTCAAGAACACGCCTTGGCTCTGGAAGCGCTGGAGAAGGTGGGGATGCTGCCGTTTGCAGACCGGCAGATCAGCCAGCTGTCCGGAGGCCAGCAGCAGCGTGTTTTCCTGGCGCGAGCCCTGGTGCAGGACGCCCAAATCTATTTGATGGATGAGCCATTCCAGGGTGTCGACGCAACCACGGAACGGGCAATCGTAACCCTGCTGCAGGCGCTGCGCAAGGATGGGAAGACAGTTGTCGTCGTCCACCATGACCTTCAAACAGTTTCAGAGTATTTCGACTGGGTAACCCTGCTCAACGTGCGGCGGGTTGCCAGCGGGCCCGTGGGCCAGGTCTTCACCGAACAGAACTTGCGCCAGACTTACGGAGGGCGGGTGGCTTTCCTCAGGAATGGTGCAGATGAAGGGGGAAACGGGGGTTTGCACGCCGGGGTAGCAAAGGATGGGACCGGTTCAACATCGATCATTCCTGACCCCGGTAGAACGGAGAGAAGTTAAGAATGGACATCGGAACTCTCCTCCATGACTTGATCTTCGACTATACCCTGAGAACGGTGGCTTTGGGAGCAGGCGTGCTGGGGATCGTCAGCGGCGCACTGGGCTCGTTCGCGGTCCTGCGCCGGCAGAGCCTGTTAGGAGACGCCATGTCTCACGCTGCCCTGCCCGGCATCGTTATTTCTTTCCTGATCACCCGCAGCAAAGCGCCCTTGCCGCTGATGTTGGGAGCCCTGGTTGCCGGTTGGCTCGGCACCCTGGCAATCATGAGCATCGTCCGGACGACCCGGATCAAGTACGACAGCGCCCTGGGATTCGTGCTCTCCGTCTTTTTCGGGGCGGGGTTGATGCTGCTGACCTTCGTCCAACGCCTTCCCGATGCCCGCCAGGCCGGCCTGGATACATTCCTTTTCGGGCAGGCGGCCGCGCTCTTACAGCGCGACGTGATCACAATGAGTATTCTGGGCGGGGCGGCGATATGTATCCTGGCGCTTTTCTGGAAAGAGTTCAAGCTGCTCAGCTTCGATATTGAATTCGGCGCCAGCGTGGGTTTTCCGATGCGCCTGCTGGACATTTTATTGACGACCCTGATCGTAGTTGCTATCGTGATCGGCCTGCAGGCTGTTGGCGTGGTGCTGATGAGCGCGATGCTGGTCGCTCCGGCTGCGGCTGCCCGGCAGTGGACGGATCGCCTGGGGCTGATGGTCGCGATCTCGGCCGCCTTCGGCTCCCTGGCGGGAGTGGTCGGTGCCGTAATGAGCAGCATGGTCCCACGCTTATCCACCGGACCTACAATCGTCCTCTGTATCAGTGCGGTAGTGCTGTTCTCATTGCTGCTTGCGCCGAACCGCGGCCTGGTGTGGAACTGGGCTCGCCACCAGCGCAACCGCCGGAAGCTGCGCCTTGAAGCGGTGTTGAGCGACCTGTACGTCCTGGCCTCTCAGCACGAGGACCAGGATCATTCGCATTCGATCGCCGTTCTAAAGGCGATGAACCGGGGACAGGGCGGGGTCAAGCGAAGCCTGGACGAGATGGAGGCGCGCGGCTGGGCCCGCCAGGTCCAACCACAAGAATGGGTGCTGACATCCTCCGGCCGGGAGGAAGCCAGCCGTCTGCACCAGGACCAAGAGGAGGTGGAACGATGACTTCCATTCAGGTTGAAATCCAGCTGATCGCGGCAGTAACTGCTGCAGCTTGCGCGCTGCCCGGGGTTTTCCTGGTCTTACGGCGCATGGCGATGATGAGTGATGCGATCAGCCACACTGTCCTATTGGGAATCGTGCTGGGGTTTTTCCTGACCGGGGATCTGGCTTCGCCCGTACTCATCATCGGTGCAGCCTTGACCGGCGTTCTCACCGTGAGCCTGGTCGAGGTGCTCAACCGCACCCGCCTGGTGAAGGAAGATACGGCCATTGGCCTGGTGTTCCCAGTGCTCTTCAGCATCGCCGTGATCCTGATTTCGCGCTACGCCGGCGACGTCCACCTGGATACGGATGCAGTGCTGCTTGGCGAACTGGCCTTTGCGCCGTTCGACCGGTTTACCCCCTTCGGCTACGATCTCGGCCCGGTCGCCCTCTTTTTGATGGGGAGCATCCTCTTGGTCAATCTGGCCTTCATCTTCCTGTTTTACAAGGAGCTCAAGCTGGCCACCTTCGATCCAGGCCTGGCCGCGGCCTTAGGCTTCGTCCCCGGCGTGCTTCATTATGCTCTGATGGGGGTAGTCTCGGTAACGGTGGTTGGCGCTTTCGAGGCGGTTGGTTCGATCCTGGTCGTCGCGCTGATGATCGCTCCGCCGATAACCGCTTACCTGCTGACCGATAACCTGGCCCGTATGATTGCGACGAGCGCGCTGATCGGGGTGGCAGGAGCCATCTCAGGTTATTGGCTGGCGCACCTGCTGGACGCATCGATCGCCGGTTCGATGGCTGCCTCTTTTGGCTTGATCTTCTTCGTTGTCCTGCTCTTAGCCCCTCGCCGGGGATTGTTCGCCACAGCCTTGCGCCGGGTCCGCCAGAGCGGAGAATTTGCCCGGACCTTGCTAATAATCCATCTTCTGAACCACGAAGGGCTCCCGGAAGCGGAACAGGAGAACAACATGGAGCAGCTGCATGAGCACCTGCGTTGGGAGCCGGACTTTACCGTCCGGACCGTGAGACAGGCCGTGCAGCTCGGCCTGGTATCCCGCCTCAATGGCCATTTGGTGCTCACGGAAAGCGGCCGAGGGTTCGCCCGGCAGGCGATTGTGAGGTGACTCTTGCGCGAAACACAATCTCCTGCAGTCGAGGATTACCTCAAGGCCATCTACCACCTGTCAGCCACTGGCGGGCGCGCCACGACGAATAAGATTGCCGAGTGGTTAGCTGTGACACCTGCCTCGGTCACAGGCATGCTTCGAAAACTTGCTGAGGCCGATCCTCCGAGCGTGACGTACCAGAAACACCGCGGCGTGACCCTCACCCCTCACGGCGAAGCGATCGCGCTGGAGATTATCCGCCGCCACCGTCTACTGGAGCTATTCTTGCAGGAGACACTCGGATATTCGTGGGACGAAGTCCACGGTGAAGCCGAGCGCCTGGAGCATATCATCTCGCCGGACCTCGCGCAACGCATCGCCCGGAGGCTCGGAGACCCCGAGCGCGACCCGCATGGCGAACCGATCCCCGGCCGCGATCTGCGCCTGCCGCCTGCCTCTGAAATACGCCTGAGCGAGGTTCGCCCTGGCCAGGAGGCTATCGTCGAAAGGGTGGATGCCGGGGATGAGAACCTGCTCCGCCGCCTCAAGATGATCGGCCTGGTCCCTCGCACCCGTGTAGCTGTATTGGACCCGCATTCAGAGGACGATCGCATCTGCCTCCAGGTTGAAGGCCGAGATGGCTCAGTCCTGTTGGATCAGGGAAGCTGCTCCCGGATTTTTGTGAAAATCAAATAACCTCCTTCATCGGCTTGTGCAGAACGCTTGTAAAATATCTCACTTTCGAGGATAATGGGTTTACGGAAAACGAATTTATCGATTTCACTTTTCGTTGTTCCCTGTAGCCCATTCAATCTGCGCTCGGAGGTATCTTTTCGTCATGCTGGATCAGGCAAAGAGCAAAAAATCCCAGAAGAGCCTGTCCCGAAGCAAAGCGCGGGGCAGCCTCTGGATGTGGATGATTATTGGTGTTGTAATTATCTCGGCGGCAGTGGGTCTTTTTTGGTGGTCTCAAAACCAGAAGCCGTTCTCTCTGGTGGAGGGCAACCCCCAGCTGGTTGTCCTGATTCGTTCAGATCGCGAAAGCGTTTACCAGCTTCGATACGATGGCCGCCAACCGGTAAACTTACAGACCCTTAAGGTGATGCTCGCCGGGCAGGTGCTCCACGTGGATGTGAGACAGGTGACCATGGTACACGACGATCAAGAATACGTCCTCGCGGGCGACGGCAGCCTGCCCGCGGGAAGCGAGCTGATCCTGGAGCCTGGAGAGGAATTCGACGTCCATGTAAACTTCCGTGGGCAAACGCTTGGAGGCAACTATCTATACGGATTCGAGATTGGCTACCTGGCTGGAGAGCGGGAAAGAACTGTGCGGTTGGTGCTGGATTACGATTATGCCATCATCGTAGAGTAGGTTTTTGGAAGACGTCTCTTTTATTTTGCTATTGTATAAAAGACGTAACTCCGTCCACCATCATCACAAGGAGCATGAGTATGACAGCACAAGTAATCGACGGCAAAAAGATTGCAGAGAAAGTCCGGCAGGAAGTTGCCGAGGATGTTGCTGCCATGGTGGCAGCCGGGCGACCCAAGCCGGGACTGGCAACCGTATTGGTAGGGGAAAATCCTGCATCCCAGGTTTACGTGGGGGCAAAGCAAAAAGCTTGCAGCCAGGTCGGCATCGAATCGTTTGGATTCAAGTTGGAGGCTTCGGCCACACAAGCCGAGGTTGAGAGCCTGGTGTCTGAACTGAACGCAGACCCACGGGTAAACGGGATCCTGGTGCAGCTGCCTCTTCCGACGGGGCTGGATGAAGAACGGGTGTTGAATTCGATCAGCATCGAGAAGGATGTAGATGGTTTCCATCCACTCAACATCGGGCGCCTGGCGCAGAAGGGACGCGATCCTTTGTTCGTCCCCTGTACGCCGGCCGGCGTGATTTATCTGATTGACCAGGTTGGGATCCCGCTCGAAGGGGTCAACGCGGTTGTCCTGGGGCGCTCCAATATCGTTGGGATGCCAGTTGCACTGCTTTTGGTTCGCCGGAATGCCACGGTGACAATCTGTCACTCGCGCACCATCGACCTGCCGGGCGTGGTACGCAGGGCAGACGTCCTGGTCGGCGCGGTTGGCCGGCCTGAAATGGTACGAGGCGACTGGGTAAAGCCGGGTGCGGTGGTCATCGACGTGGGAGTAAATCGCATTGAAGATCCTTCTCATCCGAAGGGTTCTCGCCTGGTGGGCGATGTCTGCTACGATGAGGTGAAAGAGGTAGCGGGCGCGATCACCCCGGTTCCCGGCGGGGTGGGGCCGATGACGATTGCCATGCTGCTGAAGAATACAGTCCGGGCAGCAAAACTCGCCAACGGGAAGTAGATCGCGGTTCGAGGGTAAAAGAGCGGGCTGGCTTGTAATGAGCCAGCCCGTTACATTTGTCGAGGAAAAGATATGTTGTCTGACAAATTGACATTTCCTGGTTTTTTTGCTAAACTAGAAGTTGTCTGACAATACCTGTTTACAAGAATGTTGGCTTTCGCACTCCTGCTACTTCCATGCCTACCCTGCTCATCCGCCACGCGACGACGCTCGTAACCATGGACGACCAGCGCCGGGAGATACCCGACGGTGGTATTTTTATTCGGGATGGCTTCGTCGAGCAGGTCGGACCGACGGGAGCGTTGCCTCCCACCGCGGACGAAGTCCTGGATCTTCATGATCACATCGTCCTGCCAGGGCTGGTCAATACCCACCACCACTTCTACCAGACGTTAACTCGCGCCCTACCCGAAGCCCAGAACGCCAACCTTTTCAATTGGTTGAAAATCCTCTATCCGGTATGGGCGCGGCTCACCCCGGAGGCGGTCCGGATCTCTACCCAGACGGCGCTCGCCGAGCTGGCCCTTTCCGGATGCACGACGGCTTCCGATCACCTTTATCTCTTCCCCAACGGATCTCGCCTGGACGATGAAATCCAGGCAGCCCAAGAAGTGGGGCTGCGCCTGCATGCCTCGCGCGGCTCTATGAGCCTCGGCGAGAGCCAGGGTGGGCTGCCCCCAGACCAGGTCGTGGAGGGCGAGGATACCATCCTGAAGGACTCACAGCGCCTGATCGAAAAGTTCCACGACCCGAACCCCGGCTCGTTCGTCCAAATCGTCCTGGCGCCCTGTTCGCCGTTCTCCGTTACCCCTGATCTGATGAGGCAGAGCGCGGCTTTGGCCCGCGAGTATGGAGTGTGCCTGCACACGCACCTGGCTGAGACACAGGATGAGGAGGTGTTTTGCCTGGAGAAGTTCGGCTACCGGCCGGTCGCTTTCATGGAACTCTTGAACTGGATTGGGGCGGACGTCTGGTTTGCTCATTCGGTTCACGTTAACCCGGATGAAATTACCCTCTACGCACAGACGGGCTGCGGCGTGGCGCACTGCCCGACTTCGAACATGCGCCTGGCTTCTGGGATCGCCCCGATCCTGGACATGGTTTTACAGGGTGTGCGGGTCGGCCTGGGCGTAGATGGTTCCGCCAGCAACGATGGATCCCACCTGTTGGAAGAGGTCCGGCAGGCGATGATGGTCGCCCGACTGCGGGCTGGCATGGGAGGAGCGTCGCTCTCCAGTGAGGAATCGCCACCCCTGATGACTGCCCGACAGGCTTTGGAGATCGCTACTCGAGGAGGCGCATCGGTACTCCGGCGCCCAGATCTTGGCTCGCTTGAGCCCGGGAAATGCGGCGATTTCTTTGCCATCAACCTGAACCGGTTGGAATATGCCGGCGCCCTGCATGACCCGGTCGGGGCCGTTGCCTTCTGTGCTCCAGTCCGGACGGATTACACCGTGGTAGGCGGCCGGTTGATCGTGAAGGAAGGCCAGCTGGCCACCATTGATCTTACCAACCTGGTTGAGGCGCACAACCGAGCGTCTCGTTATCTCGTCGAAGGCTGACCGTTCGACGCTCGTAAAGCTTGTTGGTTTAGCGAGAGACTGATATGGATGCAGGAGAAATATCCCAACTGACTCGAACGCTGGTGGATGTTGCCATGGGGAGGCAACCGGCCGATCTCGTCATCCGCAACGGGCGGTGGGTGTGTGTCCAGTCTGGTGAGATTATCCCAAACACCGACATCGCGGTGAAAGGGGAGCGGATCGCTTACGTCGGAGAGGATGCCTCTCACGCCATCGGAGAGGGTACCCGGGTGATCGAGGCCGGCGATCGCTATCTGGTCCCCGGCCTGTTGGATGCGCACATGCACATCGAATCGGGCATGCTGACGGTGACGGAATTCGTGCGGGCGGTCATCCCGCACGGCACGACAGGGATGTTCGTCGACCCGCACGAGATCGCCAACGTTTTTGGGCTCAAGGGAGTCCGGTTGATGGTGGACGAATCTTTGGTCCAGCCGGTCCACGTATGGGTGCAGGTGCCTTCCTGTGTGCCCTCCGCGCCCGGCCTGGAAACCCCTGGCGCCGGCATCACGCCCGCGGATGTCGCCGAGGCGATGGCCTGGGAAGGGATCGTCGGCCTGGGGGAGATGATGAACTTCCCCGGCGTCTTCCTGAGCGACGAGAATATGCACGCCGAGATGGCGGAAACCCGCCTGGCAGGGAAGGTCATCGGCGGTCATTATGCCTCGAACGACCTGGGACTCCCTTTCCACGGGTACGTCGCCGGTGGGCCAGAAGACGATCACGAGGGCACCCGGATCGAGGACGCGGCAGCCCGTATCCGCCAGGGGATGAAAGCCATGCTCAGGTTAGGATCTGCCTGGCACGATGTTGATTCTCAGGTGCGGGCGATCACCGAGATGAAGCTCGATCCTCGCCATTTCATCCTTTGCACCGACGATTCGCACTCCGAAACCCTGGTGACCGAAGGCCACGTAAACCGGGCGGTGAAGCAGGCGATTTCACGGGGTCTATCCCCGATCACGGCCATCCAGATGGCCACTCTCAATACGGCCGAGCATTTTGGCCTGGCGCGCGAGGTGGGGCAAATCGCTCCCGGCCGGTACGCCGATATTTTGCTGGTCACCGATCTCCCGGTGCTCAAGATCGACCAGGTGATTGCAAAAGGCCAGCTTGTTGCCGAGACCGGGCGCCTGCTGATTGACATTCAACCGTACGATTACCCGGATTGGGTGAAGGATTCGGTTCACCTGGGCCGGGAGCTGGGTGCAAACGACTTCCGGGTGCCCGTGCCCACTTCCATGCAAGATGCCAACATGGCGACGGTAAACGTTATTGGCGTGATTGAAAACCAGGCTCCCACTCGCCATCTAAGAATGGAAGTTCCGATCTCTGGGGGCGAGGTGGGGGTAGACCTCTCCAAAGATATCGCCAAGGTCGCTCTGGTGGAGCGGCACCGGGGAACCGGCCAGGTGCAGGTGGGCCTGGTGTACGGGTTCGGGTTCGATGTGCCCTGCGCCTTTGGCTCGACGGTCGCCCACGACAGCCACCACATGATCGTGGTCGGCACCAGCGAAGCGGATATGGCCCTGGCGGCAAATAGCCTGGCTGCCATAGGCGGCGGTCAGATCGCTGTTCGCCAGGGGAGGGTGATCGGACAGATCGCTCTACCCATCGCGGGGCTGATGTCTGACGCACGCGCCGAAGAGGTGGCGGAGGACGCTGCTTCTGTCCTGCGGGGATTCGAGACCTGTGGGTGCCATCTAAACAACCCGAACATGCAGCTCAGCCTGCTGGCGCTGGTCGTGATCCCGGAGCTGCGCATCTCGGACCTGGGCCTGGTCGACGTGACCCGCTTCGATTTCATCCCTGTCATACAGGAAGAACCGTCTACTCTTTGAATAAGATGACAAACCAGATATCGATTTCTCAACGTCTGCACGAGAGCCTGGGACAGGTGATCGCCACCGCCCGCCCGGGGGAACGCCTGCCATCCGAGCCTGATCTAGCAAGGCGGTTGGGGGTATCGCGGGCTACCTTGCGAGAAGCCATGCGTACCTTCGAGACGCAGGGATTGATCCGCCGCCAGCAGGGGGTCGGGACTTTCGTGTTGCGACCCACTCACGTCTTGGACAGCGGCCTGGAGGTGCTGGAGAGCATCGAGACTCTGGCGGAGCGGATCGGGCTGGAAGTCTCGCTTGGTGAATTCAAGGTGTCTATGCGACCGGCCGACCAGGAGGAGGTTGAAGCCCTGGGATTGGAACCCGGCTCTCAGGTGACGCGCATTTCGAGGGTGATCCAGGCTGAAGAGCGACCAGTCGCCTTTTTGATCGACGTCCTTCCACCGGATGTGCTCTCCCCCGAAGATCTGGAGAGCGATTTTTCCGGTTCGGTCCTCGACCTGCTCATCCAGCGAGGGGACCCAACCCTGATCAATTCCAACTGCGAGATTGGAGCCGTGGCAGCCAGCTCGGATATCGCCCGCGCCCTCAACATCCAGCGGGGAGACGCGCTGCTGCGCTTTATCTCCCGCCTTTATTCAGTCGATGGACGGGCGATTGATTACTCGTTCAGTTATTTCCTGCCCGGCTACTTCCGCTTCCACGTCATCCGGGAGCTGGTATAGGCCGGTGCTAATTCTCGATGAGGTAGAAGACACAGCCTGGTTGGACCAAAACCTTCTGTGTAATACAAACTCTAAACAAACAGTTCAAGGAGATTTTTACAATGCGTAGCTTTTCAGGCCGAGATATTCTTTCGTTGAAGGAGTTCGAACGCGGTGAGTTTTTCCACGTCTTCGAGGTCGCCAAAGAGCTGGAGCCGATTGCAAAAAGCCGGCGAAACAGCGATCTGCTGAAGGAAAAGACTCTGGTTACGGCGTTCTACCAGCCTTCTACCCGAACCCGTCTGGCGCACGAGGCCGCCATGCACCGCCTTGGCGGGCATGTCACCGGCTTCTCGGATGCAAAGATGACCCGAGCCGGAGACTTTTACCAGGAGTCCATCAAGGACACCGTCAAGATGCTCGAATACTACGGCGATGTGATCGTGATGCGCCACTTCCAGCAAGGCGCTCCACACGAAGCTGCAAAATGGGCCTCCGTCCCGATCATCAACGGCGGCGATGGCTGGGGCGAGCACCCCACTCAGATCCTGACGGACCTTTACACGGTCTTACAAGAAAAGGGACGCATCGATGGTTTGAAGTGGCTGGCGGTCGGTGATATGCGCATGCGCACCATGCACTCCCTGGGCTATGCGCTTTCGCAGTTTGACTGCCCCATCACGTTTGTCGCCCCGCAGGATATGTCATTGACCGACGATTTTAAGGCCGAGCTGAACCAATACAGCCTGAACTTCAGAGAAGCCGAGCACGTAGAACAGGCGATTGCGGATGCAGACATCATCCTGGTCGAACCGGTCGTGCAGCCTGATTACACCAAGTCCCGAGATGAGCGCTCCGGTGAGGTCGACCTGACCCCGGCCAATTACAAAATCACCCGCGAACTGCTGGGGACGAAAGCCAAGCCAGACGCCATCCTGCTCCACTCTCTGCCGAGGATGGACGAGATCCCTCCTGACGTAGATATCACACGCTGGTCTCGCTACTGGCAGGAGGCCTTCAACGGGGTGGTGATGCGCATGGCGCTGCTGGCCTTGGTGCTGGGAGCGATGGAATAATCAATAGAGGAGACGGATAAAATGCAGACAGACCTTCGCGGCCGTGATTTAATCGGCGACCTTGACTTCAGCAAGGAAGAGGTCGAGAGTGTCCTGGAAGTCGCCTTTGACCTGAAGCGCAAGCGCGCCCTGGGCGAATCGCACGCCTACTTGCGGGATAAAGTGCTGGCGATGCTGTTCTTCTTCTCCAGCACGCGCACGCGCGGCTCCTTCGAGGCCGGGATGGCGCAGCTGGGTGGTCATGCAGCCTTTATCGAATCTAAGACTACCCAGATCGCCCACGGCGATACGCCGAAAGAGATCGGCGAGATCTTCGGGCGCTACTTCGACGGTATTGCCATTCGCCACGTCGATTGGGGTGTGGGCAACGGCTATTTGAATGCCGTCGCGAAGGCTTCGCGGGTGCCGGTCCTCAACATGCAGTGTGATGTCTACCACCCCTTCCAGATCCTTGCCGACCTGATGACGATCGTCGAAAAGAAGGGCCGCGATTTACGCCGCAAGAAGATGGTCGTTTCGTGGGCATACGCGGCTTCTTATCAGAAGCCGATGTCTGTTCCACAAAGCCTGGTGCTGCAGATGCCGCGCTTCGGCCTGGATGTCGTGCTGGCCCACCCACCCGAGTTCAAGCTGATGCCTGAGGTCATGGACCAGGCTCGTGAGCAGGCTCGCAAGTTTGGGGCAGGGTTCGAGGTCATGGATGATATGGAGGCCGCTTTCAAAGACGCCGACATCATCTACGCCAAATCATGGGGCGCGATGGTGCACACGCCCGATCCAGAGGAGGGCGCCCGCATTATCAAGCAGTACGAGCATTGGATCACCGACGAACGCAAGATGGCCCTGGCTCGCCCGGACGCCATCTATATGCATCCTCTGCCCGCCGACCGGAACATCGAGGTCACAGACGGGGTGATGGACGGCCCGAACTCGGTCGTGTACGACGAAGCCGAGAACCGGATGCACGTACAAAAAGCGGTCATGGCCCTGACGATGAGATAACCGGGACGAAGATGCGAGGGCAAGCACCCCCGCCATTCACCCGAGGAGAGGAAGATGTCCAACAGGAAACTTGCGGTCGTCGCTATCGGCGGCAACTCGCTCATCAAAGATAAAACGCACCAGACCGTCGATGACCAGTACGAAGCCGCCAGGGAGACGACGCAGCACATCGCGGATATGATCGAGGCCGGCTGGGACGTGGCCATTGGGCATGGGAACGGCCCGCAGGTTGGGTTCATCCTGCGCCGGTCGGAGATCGCCCATAAGGTTGAAGGGATGCACGAGGTGCCTCTGGATGTCTGCGGAGCAGATACCCAGGGCGCGATTGGTTACGCCTTACAGCAGACCCTGCAGAATGAACTGCACAGGCGCGGGATCAAGAAACCTGTTGCCACAGTGATCACACAGGTGCTGGTCGACAAGAACGATCCTGCCTTCGAAAACCCGACGAAACCGATCGGTGGTTTCATGGACGCCACGGAGGCCGAGCACCGCGAAAAGGAATTGGGCTGGAGCGTGGTGGAAGATGCCGGGCGCGGCTGGCGCCGGGTAGTCGCCTCTCCGCTGCCGAAAGAAGTGGTGGAGCTGGAATCCGTCAAGACTCTGCTGGATGCCGGCGTGGTGGTGATCACGGTGGGCGGCGGCGGCATCCCGGTGATCGATTCCGGCGACGGCAAGTACGTGGGAACCGCGGCGGTGATCGACAAGGACTACGCCAGCAGCCTGCTCGCCCAACTGATCGACGCAGACCTGTTCTTGATCTCGACAGCCGTCGAGAAGGTCGCCCTTAATTTCGGGAAGCCGGACCAAAAGTGGCTCGACCGCCTCACCTTGTCCGAAGCAAAACAATACCTGGAAGCAGGAGGCCATTTCGCCAAAGGCTCGATGGCCCCCAAGATCCGGGCGATCATCTGGTTCTTGGAATCGGACGGCAAACAAGCCCTGATCACCAATCCGGAGAACATCGGGCGTGCATTAAAAGGTGAAACGGGTACGTGGATCGTACCATAGAAATTAACATCTCAATTTAATATACCTCAAGATCTCTTAAGGTAAAATGCGTGTATTAATTGGGATCGTTTGTCAGAGCTAAACTGCCATGCACATCGAACTTCGACAGATCCGAAAATACTTTGGCCCGGTGAAGGCAAACGACGGTATCAGTTTGACCTTCGAGAGCGGGCGGATATACGGTCTGCTGGGGGAAAATGGGGCCGGAAAAAGCACGTTAATGAAAATTCTGTCGGGTTACCAACCACCCGACGATGGAGAGATCCTGATCGATGGCCAACCCCAGCGCTTCGCCTCGCCGGCTGAAGCGTTGGGGAGCGGCATCGGGATGCTCTATCAGGATCCACTCGATTTTCCTCCCTTCCGCATTGGCGAGAATTACCTCCTGGGCCGTAATAAACGCCTTTTCTTGAATTTGAAAGCCGCCCACCGCGAACTGAGCGAGCTGAGCAGGCGGTACGGCTTCTCGCTGGATCTGCAGTCCAACATCGACAACCTGTCCCTGGGAGAGAGGCAGCAGCTCGAGCTGGTACGACTGCTGGTTGGGGGCGCACAGCTGCTGATCCTGGACGAACCGACGACCGGGATTAGTGCGGAACAGAAGGATGTCCTGTTTGAATCGATCTTGAGGCTGGCGCGCGAAGAAGGCAAGACCGTGATCCTGGTCTCCCACAAGTTGGACGAGGTGCAGGAGCTTTGCGGCCATGCCTACGTGCTGCAGCGCGGGGTGTTTGTCGGCGAGGCCAGCGTGCCTTGCCTGAACGAAACCCTGGTCGAGATGATGTTCGACCAGGTCCCAGACCGGAGAGAACGCTCTCCCTATGCGCTGGGGGAGCCGGTGCTGGAGCTGAAAGACCTGACCGTATCCACCTACCGGCTGTCGGTCGAAAATGTCAACCTGCAGGTATGCGCGGGTGAGGTGTTCGGGCTCGCTGGTCTGGAAGGCAGCGGCCAGCGCCTGGTCCTGCAGGCGTGCGCCGGGCTGCTGAAGCCGGAGCAAGGCAAGATCTCCTTCGACGGTCACGACGTGAGAGGCTGGGGATATCACCGCCTTCAACGCGCCGGGATGGCCTACGTGGCCGCCGGGCGCCTGGAAGAAGGGCTGGTGGCCGGTCTCACCCTGTCCGAGCACGTCATCCTGGCCCAACCAGAACATTCTTTCCTGGTGGATTGGACCAGCGCACGCAAAAAGACCGAGGCGCGCATCGAGAAATATAGGATTGTGGGGATCCCGGATACGACGGCAGATGCCCTCTCCGGAGGCAACCAGCAGCGCTTGCTGTTCGCCCTGCTGAATGACCCCTTGAAATTAATCCTGCTCGAGCATCCTACCCGGGGTCTGGATATCCGCTCGTCTGATTGGATTTGGGAGCTTTTATATCGGCGCCGGGCTGACGGCACGGCTATCTTGTTCATGTCGGCCGACCTGGACGAGGTGATCGAACGCAGCGACCGCATCGCCGTGTTCTCGGGTGGCAAGATGTCCCGGATCGTGGATGCCAGGCAGACGTCCGTAGATGAATTGGGGCACCTGATTGGAGGTCAAGTATGAATGTCCGGCGAGGGATCGTCATCGCCTGGCCGGTTCTACCGATCGTCGGCGCTCTGGCCTTCACCTCGATCCTGCTGATGTCCTTCGGGTCAAGCCCGATCGAATCCTTCCAGGCGATGTACCAGGGAGCCTTTGGCGACCGCTCGAAGACTCTCAGCGTACTGGCTTTCTGGATCCCGCTCATGCTCAGTTCGACCGGCCTTCTGGTGACCTTTACCGCCGGTCTCTGGAACATTGGCGTCGAGGGGCAGATCGTCATGGGGGCGATCGCTGCCAGTTGGATCGCCCTGCGGGTAAACGCGCCGGCGCCGGTCATGATCGCCCTGGAAGTCATGATGGCGATGGCTGCCGGTGCACTGTGGGGCGGGCTCTCCGCCATTCTGAAGACGCGCGGGCGAGTGCACGAAATCTTCAGCGGTCTGGCGCTCAACAACCTGGCGATCATCCTGACCAATTACCTCATTTCCGGGCCCTGGCAGCCCCCGGAAGGCGGGACCTTCCGGGGCACGCAGCCGTTCCAGGCGGCAGCGTTGCTGCCTCGG
Source organism: Anaerolineales bacterium (assembly GCA_036393315.1). Lineage (GTDB taxonomy): Bacteria > Chloroflexota > Anaerolineae > Anaerolineales > UBA4823 > DASWHG01. The sequence continues at coordinate 18,696 of DASWHG010000040.1, forward strand.
CTTGGCGAATCCCGCTTCAGTCCACTGTCTCTCGTTTTCACGATCGTCGCTTTCGCTCTGGTGGTAATCGCATTGCGCGGCACCTTCTGGGGCCTGAAGCTCAAGGCGCTGGGCAAGAACCTGCGCTCAGCTTTCCTCTTGGGCGTCTCCAGCGAGCGAGAGGCCATCCTGGCGATGCTTTTCTGCGGCGCTCTGGCCGGTTTAGGAGGTGCAGTGCGAGTGCTCAGCTGGTTCGACAGTCTGAGGCAGAGCATCTCGGGGGGAATCGGTTTCCTGGCGCTGCTGGTGGTGATGCTGGCTTCCTTCCGCATATTTTGGGTGCCCCTGGTCGCGTTTTTCTTCTCTGCTGTGCTGAATGGCAGCATCACGCTGCAGCTGCGCACCCAGCTGCATTCCTCGCTTGGCGGCATCCTGACCGGGGTGATGGTGCTGTTCGTCCTGCTGTTCGGGGATCTGCAGAAGATCGGGCTTGGCCTGAGAAAGAAGCCTCATGAACAACAGTGAAATCGTCCTCGTATTGGCCTCAATTGTCTTGCAGGCTACGCCTTTGATCATCGCAGTGTGCGGCGAGACCATCACCGAACGCGCCGGAGTCATCAATCTTTCACTGGATGGGACGATGCTGATGGCGGCGATGACCGGCTTCGTCGTCGGTTTGAAGACAGACAGCCTGTGGTTTGGGTTTTTGGCTGCCGCGGCCGTTGGTGGGCTGTTTGCCTTGATCGTTGCTTTCGGCAGCATCCGGCTCCGGCAGAGCCAGGTGGCGATCGGTTTCGTCCTGACCCTGCTCGGGGACGACCTGAGCGCCTTCCTGGGCCAAAACTATACCCGGGTTCCCGGCCCCACGATCAAGCACTTCGCCATCCCGGTGTTGAAGGATATCCCGATCCTGGGTCCGATCTTCTTCAACCACGACCCTGCCGTTTATTTTGCTTTTGTGCTGATCGGGCTGACCTGGCTGCTGCTCTACCGGACGCAGCCAGGCCTGCATTTACGGGGTGCGGGCGAGCGGCCGGAAGCTGCGTTCGCCCGGGGAGTAAACGTAAACCGGATCCGCTACCTGTATAGCATCGTGGGTGGGATGCTGGTCGGGATCGCCGGGGCTGTCTACTCGTTCGATATCAAGATCGGCTGGTCAGAGGGGCATACCCGCGGACTTGGCTGGATCGCCCTGGCGATCGTGATCTTTGGAGGCTGGTCCCCCATTCGCGGCGCGTTGGGCGCGCTCATGTTCGGGGCCACCAAAGCGTTGGCAACCTACCTCCAGAAGGCATTCCCGGGCGTATCCGTCGTAGCCTTCAACAGCATCCCCTGGCTTTTGATGATCGCCGTACTCCTACTGGTAGGCGGCGAGGCGACCGAGCGGGTGATCGTGATCATGCCGAAGCCTGTGCAGCGCCCTCTTAGGCGTATCCTTCGAGTGGCGCCGCCGATGGCCTTGGGGACGACCTTTGGAGATCAATGAATGACGATTGACAGATTCCATGCGCTCCACGTTCTCTAGGAATTCACGGTTTGGGCTGATCTTCGACGCCCTGTTACCCCTGCTGGCAACCCTGGCGGCGTTGGCAGTAGGGGCGGTCATGCTGTTCCTGTTAGGGGCGAACCCGGTCGAAGCATACGGTGCGCTCCTGCAAGGCGCCTTCGGGAGTACGAACGCACTGGCAGATACCCTGGTGAAGGCCACCCCGCTGTTGCTGGTAGGCCTGGGCATCTGTATCGCTTTCCGAGGCGGTGTGATCAACATCGGAGGGGAAGGCCAGCTGGTGGTCGGCGCGGTCAGTGCCACTTTAGTTGGGCTGTCTTTTCCGGGCGCTTCCGGCTGGGTGATCATCCCCCTGGCCCTGCTGACGGGATTTCTGGCAGGCGCGATCTGGGGAGGCATCCCCGGTCTGCTGAAGGCGTATTTCAATGTAAACGAGATCCTGAGCACGATCATGATGAACCAGATCGCCGTGCAGGGGATGAACTTTCTGCTAAAGGATATAATGATCGACCCGATCCAGCTAGAAGCGGCTTCGCGCATCCCGCAGACGGCGCGCCTGGCGATCGCTTTTGACCTTCCCCGTTTGGTGCCTACCCGCCTGCATCTGGGCGCAGCCCTGGCGGTCATCGCCGCCGTGCTGGTGTTCATCTTCCTGTGGCGGACGACGATCGGCTATCGCATCCGGGCTGTCGGCTTGAACCCAAACGCGTCGCGGTACGCTGGCATCCATGTACCGCGCTACATCGTGCTCTCGCTGCTGCTGAGCGGCGCCTTTGCCGGCCTGGCTGGGGCGATTCAGGTGTACGGCGTCCACCACCGCATGTTCACGGATGGGTCCGCGACCGGATTTACCGGCAGCGCGGGTTTTAACGGCATCGTGGCGGCGCTGTTCGGCCAGCTGCATCCCCTGGGGACGATACCTGCCTCCTTCTTGTTTGGGGCTCTCCTGGTGGGCGCGAACTCCATGCAGCGAGCGGTCCAGGTTCCTTCGGCGCTGATTACCGCGCTCAACGGGTTGGTCGTCGTCTTTGTGGTGAGCTCCGACGTCTGGCGCCGCCGCAGGTCTCGCCAGAGAATGCGCGATACCGTCGAAGAAGTCCGCAAGCCCGCGGAAGCAGAGGCAGCCACATGATTGAAGATTTGTTCACCGCGAATGTCATCATCGGAATCCTCGCTTCCGGGATCCGCCTGGCGACGCCTTATCTTTTCGCCACTCTCGGTGAGACTTTCGGCCAGCGAAGCGGCGTGCTCAACCTGGGTGTCGACGGGCAGATGCTCCTGGGCGCCTTTGCAGGGTTCTACGTCGTATTGACGACCGGGAACCTGTGGCTGGGACTGGGCGCGGCGATGCTGGTCGGAGCCTTGATGGGCCTGGCCATGGGTCTTATTAGCGTCACTCTCCAGGCCGAACAGGGCATCAGCGGGATCGGAGTCTACCTTTTTGGGCTGGGGATGAGCGACCTGCTCTTCCAGAAGATGCTCGGCACCGTGGAGACGGTCAAAGGCTTTCCTCAGCTCCACATCCCCTTGTTGAGCGACATCCCGGTGATCGGCGAGATTTTCTTCAGCCACAATTTCCTGGTGTACCTGGCATTCGCTTTAGTCCCCGTTTCCTGGTTCGTTTTGAACAAGACGACCTGGGGTCTCAAGATCCGGGCTGTGGGTGAGAACCCGGAGGCAGCGGACTCGTTGGGAGTGAGCGTGAGCGCAGTGCGCTACTCCACCCTGATCCTGGGAGGGACGCTTTCCGGAATTGCGGGCGCCTCGCTCTCGATCGCGCTGTTGAACGTATTTCAGCAGAACCTGACCAGCGGCCTCGGCTTCATCGCCGTTGCCCTGGTCTATTTCGGCGGCTGGCGCCCGGTAGGCGTGCTGGTAGGCTCGCTGCTCTTCAGTATGGTCAACGCCCTGCAGCTGTGGGTACAGGTTAAGAATATACCGATCCCCTCCGACATTGCCGTGATGATGCCTTACGTACTCACCATCCTGGCGCTTGTGATTGCCGTTCAACGTGTCCGGCCTCCCGCAGCGCTGTCAAAAGTGTTTGAACGTGGTGAATAAAAGGACCTCATGCCTGTGTCTAAGCGTGCTCCTCAAAGAGCGTGTAATTCCTGGATAGGAGGTGAAAAAACAGCTTATGATTTTCAGTACGACCTCGCCAAGGAGTCCTACAATCCAACCAAAGAGAGTATATAAGGAAGGAGAACATGAACGATAAAATTAAATGGATCGGGCTGCTCGTCCTGTTGGCGCTGCTGTTAAGCGCCTGTGGAGGTGCGACGCCAGCTCCTCAAACTGCGGCACCAACCGAGCCTCCTGCAGCCGAGACTCAACCTCCGGCACAAGAAGGCCCCTTCCGGGTGGCTGTCGTGATGCCGAGCGCGATCAATGACCTGGCCTTCAGCCAGAGCATGTACGATGCGCTGAATGCCATCCAGACTGAGATGGGTGCAGAAAACTTTGAGTTTGCTCACTCAGAAAATATGTTCGTCGTGGATGATGCCGCCGCGGCCCTACGCGATTACGCCAGCCAGGGGTATGACCTGGTGATCGCACATGGTTCGCAGTACGGCAGCTCCTTGCTGGAGATCGCCCCTGACTTCCCGGAGACCAGCTTTGCCTGGGGAACTACGGTCGATACGTTCACCGACCAGGGCATCAACAACGTCTATGCCTATGAGGCGCGCTCAGAACAGGGCGGCTACGTCAACGGTGTGATTGCAGCTTCCCTGTCGGAGAGCGGCGTCATCGGCGTGGTTGGTCCGATCGAGACCGGCGATGCCAAGCTCTACGTTGATGGCTTCGTAGAAGGTGCAAAAGCCACGAATCCAGACGCAGTCGTCAACGTCAACTACATTGGCTCGTTCAGCGATGTGGCCCTGGCTTCCGAAGCCGCCCGTACGCACATCGGCGCAGGCGCCGATGCGCTGACGGGCACTGCCCAAATGGTTGTAGGCGCAATCGGCGTGGCAGAAGAGAGCGATGTCATCTGGTTCGGTACGCAATCCAGCCAGACCTCTTTAGCCCCCAGTATTGTCGTCGCAAACCAGGTCTACGACTGGACAGTAGTGCTCAACGATCTCATCGCTAAAGTCAAGAGTGGCCAGTTAGGCGGAGAGGCCTTTGCTGCGACGCTGGCAAACGGCGGCCTGAAGATGGATTACAATCCGGAATTCGACCTGCCCGCTGACGTCAAAGCCCTGGCTGACGAGACCGTCGAGGGCATCATCAGCGGATCGATCGCAGTGGGTGGGGTGGTAGCCCCTCCGCCCGTCGCTGAAGAAGAGGAGTTCGTCTTTGGCATGGTGCTCGTCGGCCCGCGCAACGACCACGGCTGGAGCCAGGCCCACTATGAAGGCGGGCAGTACGTTATGGACAACGTCCCCGGCACGAGCATGATCGTTTTCGAGTCGCTCAACCCGGCAGACAAGCCCGAGGCCACCCTGGAAGGTGTGGTAGATGACATGGTGGCGGATGGCGCCCAGCTCATCCTGACGACCTCTGATGAGTTCGAAGAGGATACGCTGGGTGTCGCGCAGAAGTACCCGGATGTGACCTTTATCAATATCTCGGGTGACGACGCGCTCACCGGCGAGGCCCCGCCCAACCTTGGCAACATCATGGGACGCATGGAAGACATGAAAGCCATCGCCGGCTGCGCGGCCGCGCTGGCAACCCAGACGGGCAGGATCGGCTACCTCGGCCCGCTCATCAACTTCGAGACCCGCCGCCTGGCCGCCTCGGTTTACGAAGGCGCGCGCTACTGTTACGAGAACTATCGCGGCGAGGATCCGGCCAGCCTGGGGTTCGAAGTCAAGTGGATTGGCTTCTGGTTCAATATCCCTGGAGTCACCCTCGATCCCACGGAAGTGACGACGAACTTCTTCGATACCGGCGCAGACGTGGTTTTGAGCGGTATCGATACCACCGAGGGCATCGATGTGGCCGGCCAGCGTGGTGCACAGGGACAGGCAGTATGGGCAATCCCGTATGACTACATCGGATCCTGCGATCTGGCTCCGGAAGTCTGTCTGGGCGTGCCCTACTTCAACTGGGGTCCTTCCTATGTGGAGACTGTTCAAGCAGTCAAGGAAGGGACCTGGACGCAGTCCTGGGACTGGAACGAGCCCTACTGGGCGGACCTGACGGACAACGACCAGACAGCCGTCGGTTGGGTGTCTGGCCCCGCGCTGACCCCTGAAATGCAGGCCAACCTGGATACGTTTATCGCAGGGTTGGCTTCCGGTGAGATCAACGTGTGGACCGGGCCGATCTTGCTGCAGGACGGGACGGAATACGTTCCCGCCGGGCAGGCTGCGACGGACGATCAGATCTGGTACCTTCCCCAACTGTTGCAAGGAATGGAAGGACCGAGCGAGTAGGTTCACTGCTTGCAAGTCAATTTGCCCATCCTCCCTAATCCCCCTTCCCGGTGGGAAGGGGGAACCAAGAGATTGTGTGTTTTCTGGCGGCGGAGCCGCCAGAAAACACACAAATTCCTCTCTTCCCCGCCCGAAAGGGGCGGGTCAGGGGTGGGTGGAGGATACCAAACGTTCTCAGGTCATAAAACGTTAAGAGAAATAATCCTTATGACGAATGATTCTGAACTGCTGCCCTCCGGCAAACCCCGCATCCACCTGGCAGAAATGCGTGGGATTACCAAGCGCTTTCCGGGTGTCCTGGCGAACAATAAAGTCAACTTCGACGTTCGGTCAGGGGAAGTTCACGCTTTGTTAGGTGAAAACGGGGCGGGGAAGAGCACGCTGATGCGCATCCTTTATGGCCTCTACCATCCAGATGAAGGTCAAATCCAGCTGAACGGACATCCCGTGACGATCGAATCCCCCGTCGATGCCATCCGCCTGGGGATCGGGATGATCCACCAGCACTTCATGTTGGTCCCTTCGTTAACCGTCGCCGAGAACGTCGCTTTGGGGCTGGCCTCCACCCGCGGCCCGCTGATGGACCTGGACCGGGTATCGAAGCGGATCGTCGAACTGGCTGAAGTCTACGGCCTGGAGGTCGATCCCGATGCGTTCGTCTGGCAGCTGGCCGTCGGGCAGCAGCAGCGGGTCGAGATCATCAAGGCTCTCTACCGCGGCGCGGCCCTGTTGATCCTGGACGAACCTACTGCCGTGCTTACACCACAGGAAGTGAGCGAACTGTTCGTCACGCTCAGGCAGATGGCCAGGGATGGGCACGCCCTCATTTTCATCTCGCACAAGCTGCACGAGGTGCTGGATATCAGTGACCGGGTCACGGTGCTGCGGGATGGCCACGAAATCGGGACCAGGGCAACCGAAGAGATTTCGAAAACAGACCTGGCTCGCATGATGGTCGGGCGCGAAGTTGTACTCAAGCAAGAGCGCATCAAGGTCGAACAGGGCGAAGTCCGCCTGATGCTGAGCGATCTATGGGCAAAGAGTGATCGCGAGACCGAGGCGCTGAGAGGCGTGAGCCTCGAAGTGCACGCCGGAGAGATCCTGGGGATCGCCGGAGTATCCG
>DASWHG010000041.1:0-12610 GCA_036393315.1 Anaerolineales bacterium
CAGCGAATGGTGAGTAAATACCCTCAAAAGAAAATTTATCGAAGAACCCAAATATAGCACGAGCCTGGATTTTGAGCAACCGGAATGTTTAACCGAGTACACACCTGTTTAACTTTCCACTTGTGAATTTATTCTCATCAGGCTATAATTTCTTAGATGATCATCTGACGGCTTATGGCCGTCTTTTCATCTGCCTGAAGGAGGGCTGATTGAGCGCTGAAGCAAACGGTAAATATATCGTCGCAGTGATCGGTGCCGGGCCGGCCGGCCTGTTTGCTGCCAAGAACCTGGCCAATCAAGGCGTGCACGTCGAGCTTTTCAATCGCGATATAAAACCCGGCGGGCTGGCTGAGTACGGGATTTACCCGAACAAGTATAAAATGAAAGAGGGTTTGCGGAAGCAGTTCCGCCAGATCCTGGAAGCGCCGGGGATCGATTATTACGGCAATATATCCGTTGGCAAAAAAGGCGACTTGAGCCTGGCCGACCTGCGGGCGTTGGGCATGCAAGCCCTGCTGGTCACGGTGGGCGCGCAGGGGACAAAATGGTTAGGACTGCCGGGCGAAGACCTTACCGGAGTCTATCACGCCAAGGATATCGTTTACCACTACAATAAACTACCTCCCTACAGCGAGCAGAAGTTCACCATCGGGAAGCGCGTGGCAATCATCGGGGTGGGGAACGTGATGATGGACGTCGCCCACTGGCTGATCCGCGAGGTGAAGGTAGCCGAAGTCATTGCAGTGGCCCGGCGCGGCCCGGCCGAGGTGAAGTTCAGCAAGAAGGAGATGGAAGCGGTCGTCCGGAACCTGGACCTGGAGGCGCTGGACGCTGAGTTCATCCGGGTGGCGCCCATCATGCGGGCCGCCGGTCAAAATGTTGAGGAGGCCAAAGCCTTCATCCTCTCGACCATGCCGAAGGCTCTGGAACCTGTATCCACCACTCGCTTCCGCTTCGATTTCCTGGCTTCGCCGAGCCGTATCCTGGGCGGCGAGCGCGGGGTGGTGCGCGGCCTGGAAGTGGAGGACACCACCCTGATCCCCTCAGATGGCGACACCAAGGCGAAGAGGCTGGGCACGAAGCGCATCCTGGACGTCGATACTGTGATCTTTTGCATCGGAGACCGGGTAGACGAAAACTTCGGCCTCTCGGTCCGTTGGAACGAATTCGTCAAGAACCCCAGCCCGCGCTTCCCTGTGAACGGGCTGTGCTACGAGGCCTACGATCCGGATACCGACCGCCCGGTGGAGCGTGTTTTCGTCGCCGGATGGTCGCGGGAGGCCAGCAGCGGCCTGGTCGGGGTGGCTCGCAAAGATGGGGAAAACGGCGCCCAGGCTGTGCTTGCCTATTTGAAGTGCGCTCCTCCTTTGAAAAATCCTGACCAGGTCCTCGAGGCGGTCCGCCAGCGCACCAGCCGGCTCGAAAAACGCGTGATCACGAAAGAGGATGTCGCCAGGCTCGAAGCGATCGAGCGGGCCGAGGCGGAGCGCCTGGGATTGGAAGAGTACAAGTTCGCATCCAACCAGGAGATGCTGGCCGCGATCGAGAAAGCCACGGAGCAGCCTGGCCTGGCTTGAAGCCGGTCACGCCATCTCGATCCCTGCCTGGTCGAGGGCGCGCTTGATGGCTGTCAGGCCCGCATCTCTGGCGAGCAGTAGGTCTGTCTGGTTCGTATCGATCCAGTAGTAGACCTGCATCTCAACCGTGTGGAACTCGATCGTGCTGAAGTTAACCACGGGCGGCGGCTGCTCCCTTAAGCCGGGAACGGAGCTGCTGGCCTGCAGCACTGCCTCTCGGACCGCTTCCAGGTCGTTATCAGAAGTCACCTTCAAGACCAGGTCCACCCGCCTGGCGCCGGTCCGGCTGTGGTTCGTGATCGGGTTAGTGAACACGTTGGCGTTCGGGATCAATACCACCCGCCCATCCCCCGTGTGGATTTCGGTGGCGCGCATGTCGATCGCCACAACTTTGCCGGTGAAACCGGTGACTTCGATCGTCTCGCCGATGTTGAAGGGCTGCTGGATCAGCAGCAGCAGGCCGGAGATGAAATTCTTACTGACGTCCTGCAGCGCAAAACCGATGGTAAAGCCGACGATCCCCAGGCCGGCCAGGAAGGCGGTGACGTTGAAACCGACCTGCTGAAGCGCAATGATCGTCCCCATGGTCAGGACCGACCACTGGGTTAACTTCATCAGCATCTCGGTGACCTGCGCATTGGCATTGCGCAGCTTCAACGCCCGCAAAACGGCCCGCCGGCTGAGGCCGGCAATATACAGGCTGAGAAAGAAAATTACGAGGGCCGAGATCAACGCCGGCACCGCATTCACGAGCCGGACCAATAATTCCTGGAGCGTTTCTGGAATCGAGGTTACCTCTTCGATCATCTGCAGTCCTCACCTGTCCTTCGGGTTTGTGGATTTTAAACCCAATCATACCGCATGCTGTGGTATCCCCGGAGATTTCTCTGGCCTGCAATTTTAAAGTAGAATCGGGGCATGCCGGCCGTATCCGTGCTGCTGCCAAGCTACAACTCCGCAGAGACACTGCCCGAATCCCTGGAATCCATCGAGCGCCAGACCCTGGTGGATTTTGAGGTCGTCGCCATCGACGATGGATCGACCGATGGAAGCCTGGAGATCCTGCGTGCCTGGGAACGGAGAGATGGGCGCTTTCGAGTCTTCACCCAGCCTCACCAAGGGATCATCCACGCGCTCAATGCCGGGCTGGAGGCGTGCCGGTCGCCGTACATCGCCCGGATGGATGCCGACGACCGGTCTCACCCCCGGCGGTTGGAACGCCAGGCTGCCTTCCTGGATGCCCACCCGGAAACAGCCGTCGTGAGCTGCCTGGTGAGGGCTTTCCCCACGGAGGGGGTGCGCCAGGGATTTCGCGTGTACCTGGATTGGCTGAACTCTCTTGTCGCCGGCGAGGAAATCAGCAGGCAGATTTTTATCGAGAGCCCGCTGCCTCACCCGAGCGTGACCTTCCGCAAGGATTGGGTTGAGCACGCCGGCGGGTACCAGGAGCACGGCTGGCCCGAGGACTACGATCTTTGGCTGCGTCTCCACCTGGCCGGAGCCCGGTTCGCCAAGGTGCCCGAAGTGCTGCTCGACTGGCGCGAGAGCTCGGCAAGACTGACCCGGACGGACAGCCGCTATTCGCTCGAAAATTTCCTGCGGGTGAAAGCATATTACCTGGCGCGCGGCCCGCTGGCGGACCGGGAGGCTGTTATCATCTGGGGGGCAGGGATGATGGGCCGGCGATTAAGCAAGCACCTGGTGAGAGAGGGCGCCCGCCTGGCGGCCTTCGTGGACATCGACCCACGCAAGATCGGGCGGACCCGGCGGGGTCTCCCGATCCTCTCTCCCGAGGAACTTCCGGGCTGGTGGGTGCGGTACCAGCGCCCCGTCCTGTTAGCAGCCGTTGGAGCGCGGGGTGCGCGCCCGCTCATCCGCGCCCGCCTGGAAGCCTTCGGCTTGCGGGAAGGGCAGGACTGGTGGAGCGCAGCCTGAGTTTCTCAATGGATCAGATCATGATTTGGAGCGTAGCATGGATCTAATTCAAATTCTCCGCCCAGGCATGCAGCGGGAAGAAACCTTTCGAGTGGAAGAGGAACATGCGGCCATCCACATCGGAAGCGGCTCATCCCGCGTGTTGGCCACACCCTGGATGATCGCCTTCATGGAGCGGGTATCGCACCGCCTCGTTTCGGAGAACCTCCCACAGGGATACTCGAGCGTCGGCGTGGTTGTGGACGTGCGCCACCTGGCTCCTACCCCGATCGGCGGCACGGTGAGAGTGCGGGCCGAGATCATCGAACTGAACGGTCTAAATGTTGCCCTGGTCGTCCAGGCCTGGGACGAGAGCGAGCTGGTCGGCGAAGGCCGGCACCAACGGGTGGTGATCGACGAAGCGCGTTTTCTCAAACGGGTCGAGGCGAAGAAACCAGCTGGTGAATGAACTCAGTGGCAGGAGGCAATTCTACGCAGTCAGAGGGGAACAAAAGAGCATGAACTTATTGGTCACCGGCGGAGCGGGCTACATCGGTTCTGCGACCGCAGAAGCGCTGCTGGCAGCCGGTCACGCCGTCACCGTGTACGACTCGTTGGCCAGCGGGCATCGCCAGGCGGTTCCCGCTGGCGCGTCCTTCATCCACGCCGACCTGGCCGATCAGGCTGTCCTGGACCAGGCGCTGGCCGGTGGACCGTTCCAGGCCGTGCTGCATTTTGCGGCCTCCATCGAGGCCGGAGAGAGCATGGTCGATCCGGGGAAATACTTTCAGAACAACGTGTGCAACTCCCTGCGCCTGATCGAATCGGCCGTACGGGCCGGGGTGCGCCGGTTCGTGCTGTCCTCCACTGCGGCAGTATACGCCTCCAGCGACGAGCCTCTTCGTGAGGATTCCCCGCTGGGTCCTACCAACGTATACGGGCAGACCAAACGGATGGTCGAAGAGGTCCTGGAATGGTACCGGAGCATCCACGGCCTGCACTACGCCTCGCTGCGTTATTTCAACGCCTCCGGCGCGCTGCCCGGGCGCGGCGAGCTCCATCAGCCGGAGACTCACCTGATCCCGCTGGTGCTGCAGGCCGCCTTGGGCCAGCGTGAGGCGGTCAACATCTACGGTACGGATTACCCGACGCCAGACGGCACCTGCATCCGCGATTACATCCACATCCGCGACCTGGTCTCAGCCCACCTGCTGGCTCTGGAGGCGTTGAGCGAGCAGGACCGGCTGGTCTACAACCTGGGGAATGGGGCAGGTTACTCGGTCCGAGAAGTCGTGGAGACAGCTCGGCGGGTGACCGGCAATCGGATCCCGGCCGTGGAGGCGCCTGCCCGGCCTGGCGATGCGCCACGCCTGGTCGCCTCTCCGGAGCGCATCCGCCGAGAGCTGGGCTGGCAGCCTCAGATCCCGGCCCTGGACGATATCATCGCCAGCGCCTGGGAATGGCACCGGGAGCATCCCCGGGGTTATGAATAGCGCGGCGGGCAGCTGCACTTAGAGCGGGCGGAGGGCCAGGGGCTGCTCCAATCCCTGCGCCCTGCTCCTCGACAGGATCCCGGCAGATTCTCAGAGATCACCATGACTTCCACACGCATTCTGTATGATGGCTGGCCCCTGGTGTATGAGGCTTACGGTCCGGCCGCGATGCACTTACAGGCCTTGCTGGCGCATCTCCCCGCCCAGGTCGAGCCCGTCGTGGCGCTACCTGGGCCGGCTCCTGACTGGCTTCTGAACACCCGCATCCAAGTCCAACCGACCCCAGAAAGCGACTACGGTCGGCTGCTTTGGGAACAGCGCAGCCTGCCCCAGATCGCGCGGCAGGCAGACGCTCAGGTTCTGCACATGACCACGCCGAACGCCCCCTTGCTCGGAGGGGTGGCCAGCGTGGTCAGCCCAGGCGCCTTCGAAGAGACAGGCGCATTTTCCGGGCTCCAGTCTCGGGCGGCCTGGAAGAGACCTCAAGAGATGCGATCCTTCGCCGCCCGTCTGCGCCTCTCTCTGGCGAATGGCGGGTTAGCCCGAGCCCGCGCTATCTTTTGGCCGGAGGATGTGCCCGAGCCAGAGCTGCCCATTCCGGTTGTGAGGCTGCCGCCTGTGGTCCACCCGGCTTTTACCTCCAGTGACCATGGGCCTATACTGCCCGAGAACCCGGTCCGAGAGTCCAACGGGCATTCTCGGGGCGAGCGGAAAACCGGGCTCGAGTTTAATGAACAGGCCAGGATACTGGCAGCCTTCGACCTGCCCGAAACGTACGTCCTCTATCACGGCCCTACCAGCCCCTTCTGGCTGCTGCGCCTGCTCGAAAGCTGGCAGTGGGCCAACGGTCCGATCGGCGCCGAATATCCTTTAGTGATCCTGGGGATGCCAGAGGGCAGGCGCGAGACTCTCGACGAAATACGGAGACAATTCGACCCGGAGGAGACCGTGCGGGCACTGCCGGCCGTTCCGGTCGAAGTGCTACCCGCCGTTTACCGCGGTTGCTCTGTCTACTTCCACCCGGCGCCGCTCTCGCCTTGGGGCGACCCGGTACGCAATGCGCTGGCCTGTGGAAAACCCGTGGTCGCGACAGAGAGCCGCCTGGCAGATGCGATCGTCGGGCCGGCGGCTTACCTTGTCCCGGGCGAGGATACTCGCGCTCTCGGCGCGGCTTTGCTTACCGTGATCGTGGAAGAAGAGGTGGCCGGGAATCTCGCCGAAAGCGCCTGGCAGCGCTCAGTCGCCTGGCACGGCCCGGCTTTCGGCCAGGCGCTGTTCGAGGCATACCGCAGGATCCTCTCCCAGGGCGAGCCTGTTTCTGAAATTTAGATGGGACTTGGGGGAAACGCGTAGGTCGCCTGCATCCCTTCAGGAATTCCCAGGCCGGGTCTCAATCCAGCGAACGGGTCCTGGATCTCCCCAGCCGGCTGGCATAAAAGCCCAGGCCGAGGCCGCCTGCCAGGATCAAACCTCCCAGGATGCCCAGCAGGGGCGACTTGCCGGCGCCCGCGGGTGTGGGCGCTTCGACCAAGGCTTCTGTGTTGAGCTGCGCGCCAAAGCCGATCGAAGTGGTAGCGCCCGGCTCCATTGCCAGCGCGTAGTTCAAGACCGTGGTGGGGTTGAAGTCGTCTGGGACCGCCACACTGATGTTGTAATCGCCTTCCGGCAGCTCCTCGAAGCAGAATGGATCCAGGCTGGTGGTCGTGGTCTCGGTCAGAGAAACCTGTCCGGTCCGGTCCGAGATGCTGATCTCGCCCCCGGGAATGGAGGGCTCGCTTTCCTGGTGCATGGAGTCGCCGTTGACGTCGTCGTAGACCAGGATGCAAAGCGTACCGGAGCCGGGCTGAGGAGAGGTGGTGGGCAGGACGGGCTCCGGCGTCCCTGTCGGACCGGTGGTCGGCACGATCTCGGCCGGGCCGGCCATCCCCAAGAGCAGCTCCTGGCCTTCGATGATCGGCTCCTCCGCACCCAGGTTGTTCAACCGGCGGAGTTCATCCAGGGAAACTCCGGTGATGGCCGAGACACGCCACAAGGTATCTCCTGGCTGGACGACGTAGATAATCCTCCCATCTGCCGCAGGTGTCGGGGTGGGGAATGGGGTCAGCTGCAACACAGGGGCTGCCAGCACCGGGAACGCCAGGCCGATCAGGTACAAGGTGAAGGTTACCAGGCCAAAGCCATAGATGAGGTGGTGACGCCGGGAGTTCAACATAAGCCGATTATACTTTATGAAAAGGGCTCGGGAGGAAAAAATTGACCTTCCGCCAACCCCTTATCCCAGGTCCTTAATCCTTCTCAAGGCGACCAGCGCCAGCAGGTTAAAGACACCAACCGCCAGCGCACTCGGCAGCAGGCTGGGCATGCTGCCAGTGTTAGCTCCCAGGAAATAAATCGGGGAGGCGAGTAAAGCGCCCACGGCGCGCCCAATGGAAACAGCGGCGATGTTCATGCCCATGAGGGTTGCCCGGGCGTTGGGCAGGATTTCACTCATCAAAGGGATGCTGCTCACCAGGGAAAATTCGAAAGTTATGTAGAAAAGGAACAGACCAACCAGAGCTCCCAACGTGCTCTGGCCGAGATAGGACAAAGTCAGGGCGGCCAGGCTATTCAGCAGCAGCCCGATAGTAAGGGAACGTACCTTTCCCAGCCGGTCCGTCAGGCCTCCGACCAGCGATTCGCCGCCCAGTTCGGAGAGGCCGATCACGATCGCGACTGCCCCTAAGGCGGTGATCTTCAATCCAAATGAGTCTTCCAGCCAAACGCCGAAAACCAGGTTGATGATTTCGTTCGCGGCGCTCAACAGGAGGCTCATCGATAGGCCAGCCAGGGCAAGCGGGCTGGCCCAGACCAGGCTCATGTTGCCCAGCAGCCCCACCCGACCATCTGCTGGTGCCGGATCCCGGGGTAAGAGCCAGCCGAGTAGCCCGAGAGCTAAAAGCCCGAACAGGGCAAACAGGGGGAACGGCGCTGCCCAGCCGTACCCGGCGATCAATAGACCCATCAGCGGCACGCCGAGGATAAAGCTGAACGACCAGCCGACTTCCGTGACGGCCAGCACCAGCCCCCGGCGCTGGTAGGCAACCCGGTCTCCCAGATAGGCCTGCATGGAGGGGTCGAAGATGTACTTCCCTACCATGGCCAGGATCAGGGCGATCAGGAAAGCCTGATAGGTCGGCCAGACTGCGACCAACCCGACCCCGGCGACGAACAGCAGCAGGCCTATCATCATCCCAGCCTTGCGTCCCCGGCTGTCGGCGATCGAGGCTAACAATGGCCCGGAAGCCCCCGCCAGCGAGCGGAGGGTCAGGGCGAGGGAAAGCGCCGCCAGGTCCACCCCCAGGCCTCGCTGAAAAGCGGGTAAGAGAGGGTAAACCATGCGGTGCATCGTGTTGAGCACGGTGCGCGTACCGGTAAATGCCAGGACCTGGAAGCGGAGGCGAGATCTCAATGTTCGATGAGGCGAGTTGTGAAGAACCAGCGGGCGATCTGTAAGGCAGCCAGTAATGTGAGGCAGACGAGTCCGGCGAAGAATAACTGGATGCGCCAGGCATCCGACGTGAGGATGGGACTGGGTGGGTGCATGACCTGCTCGGCCGAACGCAGCGCGAGCAGCAGGATCACCGCGTACACCAGGTTCAAGGCCGATGCCCAGGCGGGATCCTCCAGCAGGGCAATGCCAGCCTGCATCAGCAAACCTCCAATGGCAAAGATCACCGCCAGGCGCCAGCGCGGCTCGGCCAGGTACAGCCCGTTCCAGCTGGTCTGCATGGCCCACACGGAGATTGGCAGGTAGGTGATCCAGAAGAGCAGGCCGGTCCGGCCAAGGGCGCGGGACCAGGAATGCAGGCTGGGACGGCGGGTGAGCAGACCCGCCAGGCCGGCGAGGGCGGCGGCGGCGAAGCAGGCCAGTGCTGCCCACACCCAGGCGCCGTGAAGATACACGACCCGAACGTTCGCGCCGAGCGCTTTCTCGGCCGGGCCAAGGGTGGTGAACGCGGCGATCGCCAACAGCGTCAGCATAAGCCAGAAATAGGAGGCTCGCGTTCGATTTATTGTCACAAAGTTTCCTCGGTACATGGGAATGGATGCCTGAGATCGTCAGCGGAGCATGGGCATATTTATCCCGTGCCTCTTTGCCGCGGCGATGGCTTCCGGGTAGCCTGCGTCGGCGTGGCGTACGATGCCCAGGCCCGGGTCAGCAGTCAGGACACGCTCCAGGCGGCGAGCCGCTTCCGGGGTGCCGTCGGCCACGATCACCTGTCCCGCGTGCTGGCTGAACCCGATCCCCACGCCGCCGCCGTGGTGGAAAGACACCCAGGTGGCGCCTCCCACCGCGTTGATCAGCGCGTTGAGGACCGGCCAATCGCTGACTGCATCGCTGCCGTCGAGCATCCCCTCGGTCTCCCGGTTGGGAGAAGCGACCGAGCCGGTGTCCAGGTGATCCCGGCCGATCACAATCGGCGCTTTGACGGCGCCCTCGGCGACCAGCCGGTTAAAAGCCAACCCGGCCTGCGCCCGTTCGCCATACCCGAGCCAGCAGATGCGCGCCGGCAGGCCCTGGAAAGGCACCTTCTCACGGGCCAGCCTCAGCCAGCGATGCAGGTGCTGGTCTTCCGGGAAGAGCTGCATGACCGCCTCGTCGGTGACGTAGATGTCCTCGGGATCGCCGGAGAGGGCCACCCAGCGAAATGGGCCCTTGCCCTCGCAGAAAAGCGGGCGGATGTAGGCCGGCACAAACCCCGGGAAGTTGAACGCTTCCTTCACGCCGTAGTCATAGGCGCGCTGGCGCAGATTGTTCCCATAGTCAAAAACCTCCGCGCCGGCCCTTTGGAAGTCCAGCATTGCCTCGACGTGCCGGGCCATGGACTGCATGGAGCGGCGGCCATATTCCGCTGGATCTTTTTGACGGAGTTCTCCGGCTTCTTCCACGCTCAATCCGGTGGGGATGTACATCAACACGTCGTGGGCCGGCGTCTGGTCGGTAACCACATCCGGGACCACCCCGCGCAAAGCCAGTTCCGGGTAAACCTGGGCGGCGTTGCCGATCAGGCCGATGGACCTGGGCCTCTCCTCTTTCACTGCCTCTTCCACCAGGGTCATGGCTTCTTCGAGGGTGTCCACGACCACATCGATGTAACCGATTTCAAGTCGTCGCCGGGCGCGGTCCGGGTCGGCCTCTACGACCAGCCCAACTCCTTCATTCATCGTCACCGCCAGCGGCTGAGCGCCACCCATGCCTCCCAGGCCAGCCGTGAGCACGAACTTGCCGCGCAAGGAAGGCCAGCCGCGCTGGCGGGCCAGCGAGACGAGGGTCTCATAGGTACCCTGGAGGATGCCCTGGGTGCCGATGTAAATCCAAGAACCAGCAGTCATCTGCCCGTACATCATCAAGCCTCGAGCGGCCAGTTCGTCGAAATGCTCCTGGGTGGCCCAGTGCGGCACCAGGTTGGAGTTGGCGATGAGCACGCGCGGCGCATCCGGGTGCGACTTGAAGACCGCGACCGGCTTTCCAGACTGGACCAGGAGGGTCTCGTCGTTCTCCAGCTGGCGCAGGCTTTCGAGGATCGTATCAAAGGCCTCCCAGTTCCGGGCGGCCTGTCCCCGGCCCCCGTACACAACCAGATCCTGGGGCCGCTCCGCGACTTCAGGGTCCAGATTGTTCTGGAGCATGCGATAGGCTGCTTCTGCCAGCCAGGATTTGCAGCTGAGCTGCGCGCCGCGCGGCGCGCGCACCGTGCGTGGAACAGACATCTTGACCTCCTCGGACTTAAAAAAACCCCTCCGGATTATACGCCGGAAGGGGAAGAGAGAGCAACCAACTTTTGAAGAGGTGGGGCTTTATGGATGCGATGAACTATTCTGCCTGGCAGATTCCTTGCCTACGAGCCTGCTTTACGGTTGTGCTGCAAAGCAGGAGGCTGGCTGGTCTAGCGTGCTCTTTCTGGTTACGCGGCGACTGAAGCCTTTCCGTTACCCTTCCCGTTACCCTGGAGAACGAGGCCGAACGTCGTACGCCCGAGGCGGGCTACCAGATCGGCCTGGGCATCACAGAAGACAGGGCGCATGAGGCAGGAGTCTCCGAATGCACATGAACCGCCATCCGCGACGCATTCATTGAGCAGAATCGGGCCATCGATGGCCTCGACCACCTCCAGGAAGGAGATATCTTCCGGAGAGCGAGCCAGGGAGACGCCGCCCCGGGCGCCGCGTGACGTTTGCAGCAGCCCGGCAACGGAGAGCTGCGAGACAATTTTCGCCAGGAAGGAGGGGGGAATGTTCTGCTCCTGGGCGATCTGGCTGGTGGCTGCCCGGCGCTCAGGTCCCAACTTCGACAGATAGAGAACTGCGCGCATTGCATAATCGGCTTGACGTGTGATCTGCATAATAAAGTCTTCCTTTTTGGTCTTTACGGTGATATTTATCATCGATATTTTAGAGTAAGTTGAACCGAATTACAAGTGACAGAGGTCATTGCTCGCGGATGACCTTTTACGTAGAATTTCCCGTGGAAGAACGGGGGAACCTATGGTAATATTGGAACTTGAGCCAAAAACGAGATTTTTTCTCTGGCCAGCAGACTTTTTGGGAGGGAAAGAAAGGTCATCAGCGATCTCAGGTTCGCTTGCCTCGTTGACCCTCAAGATGATTTCTTAACAATAAAAACGGAGGTCAGGCTTATGAAACAGATATGCGTCGTTGGCGTCGGATACGTAGGCTTGGTGACCGCGGCTTGCTTTTCCGATCTTGGCAACCGCGTGATCGCCCTCGACATCAGCGAGGAACGGATCGAGGGTTTGAAACGCGGGGAGATGCCCATTTACGAGCCCGGGCTGGAAGAGCTGGTCGCCCGCAACGTGGGCGCGGGCAGGTTATCGTTCACCACGTCCTATGCTGAAGCGCTCGAAGGCACAGAATTTGCTTTCATCGCGGTCGGCACACCCTCCGGCGTGGATGGAGAGGCCGATTTGAGGCACGTGGCTGCTTCCACACGCAGCATCGCCGAAAACATGCGCGCTCCCTTGATCATCATCAACAAGTCAACGGTGCCCGTCGGTACGGGTGACTGGGTGGCGGAAATTATTACCCGCCACCAGCCGAAACCCATCTCATTTTCTGTTGTCTCCTGCCCAGAGTTCTTGCGAGAAGGCTCTGCGATCAGCGACTTTATGCAGCCTCACCGCACCGTGCTCGGCTCTCTAGATCCTGAAGCAGCCGAAAAAGTGGCCCAGCTGCACCTTGCGCTGCGCGCCCCGATCGTGATCACCGACCTTCGTACCGCTGAAATGATCAAGTACGCTTCCAACGCGTTCCTGGCGACCAAAATCTCCTTTATCAACGAAATTGCGAACATCTGCGAGGAGTTGGGCGCCGACGTAAAGGAAGTCGCAGTCGGGATGGGCTACGACAAGCGGATCGGGCTATTTTTCCTGGATGCCGGGCTGGGCTACGGAGGCTCTTGCTTCCCGAAAGACGTGAAAGCGCTGGCCTACATGGCCGCTGAGAAAGGCCGCCACCCGCAACTGCTGCACGCCGTGATGGATATCAATAACGATCGCCGGCCAATGGCCGTCAACCGTTTGCAGGATATGCTCGGCGACCTGCAAGGGAGGGAGGTAGGCCTGCTCG
>DASWHG010000042.1:0-2432 GCA_036393315.1 Anaerolineales bacterium
GTGATCCCATACTGGCAGGAGGAGGTGCGTTTCTGCCGCAACCACGGTGTGGATATGATTTCGCTGGAGATGCACCCGGGCTTCGTCGTCTACAACCCTGAGACGTTGCTGCGCCTGCGGCAGGCAGTCGGCCCGGAGATCGGGGCCAATTTCGATCCCAGCCACCTGTTCTGGCAGGGCATCGACCCGATCTTCGCCGTCCGCGAGCTGGGCGAGGCCATCTTCCACGTACACGCCAAGGATACGATCATCGACCCGGTCAACACCCCGGTGAACGGCGTGTTGGACACCAAGCCGTACGCCGACGAGCTGCACCGCTCCTGGATCTTTCGCACGGTGGGTTACGGGCACGATGCAAAGTTCTGGAAGGACCTGGTCAGCAACCTGCGCCTGGTCGGCTACGACTACGTGCTCAGCATGGAGCACGAAGACAGCCTGATGTCCCTGCGGGAAGGACTGGAGAAGGGCGTCGGCTTCTTGCGCGAGCTGGTGCTGACCGACGAGCGTGGCAAACCCTGGTTTGAATCTTAAGGAAGGATACGATGAAAGTCGGATGCTTCGCACTGATCGACCCATTCGCGACGCTGGACCACCAGCTGGAGCGCATCGCCGGGCTGGGCTTTAAGTATGCCGATATCACGGACAGCCACCCGGGCAGCTCGCTGGGCCGAGATTACGGGTTTGCTGCCACCGTCAGCCTCGACGACAACCCGCTGGATGTCAGGCGCATGTTCGAAAAGCACGGGCTGCAAGTTACCAGCGTTTGCGCGCATGCCACCCTGCTTGACCCCGTCTCACCCGCCCGCTTTGGGACGAGTGAGATCATCAAAGCCATCCGGTTAGCGGCGGATATGGGGGTGCAGCACGTCATCACCACGGAAGGCCATCCCCAGACGGATTGGGCGCACCGGCTGTCTTTCGACCAGCAGGTCCTGGTCACGGTCGATAAGCTGTACGAACCCGTGCGGCTGGCCGGCGACCTGGGAGTGACCCTGCTGCTCGAGCCGCATGGCCCGCTGACAGACACGATCGACGGATTGCAGGCGCTCCTGGATGCCTTTGGCTGGCCAGAACAGCTGGGCGTCAACTTGGACACCGGCAATTCCTGGCTGGGTGGTTCTGACCCTGTAGAGCTGGCCAGGACCTTCTGCGAGCACATCTACCACGTGCACTGGAAGGACCTGCCTGCCGATTGGGAGGCGAAGCGCGGCCACATGTGGGGCTGCGGCTTCGGACCGGTGGCGCTGGGCGATGGCGTGATCGACATCGCCGGAGTCTATGAAGTGCTGAAAAACGCTCCGCACCTGGAATACTCCACCCTGGAGGTGGGCGGCGACGAAAACTTGCTCAAGAGCTACGCCTACCTGCAGTCGTTGGGCGCGGAGTGAGCGCCACCTCATAATTATATTCATGTTTGTGAAGCTCGCGTATGGTCGCCAGGGGTTGGGCGTTTCTCTGCCAGAGGGGGTTGACATCCTGGAACCGCGTTTCGTCCCCGGCATTCAGGACGAGAACGCCGCCCTGCTGGGGGGCCTGAGGAATCCCATTGGCTCCCAGCCCCTGGCCGACCGGGTCCGACACGGGGATCAGGTCGTGGTGGTGCACACCGACATCACCCGCGCTACCCCCAACGACCGCATTCTGCCGGTCTTGCTGGACGAACTGGAAGCCGCCGGGGTCGCCAGGGAGGATATCACCCTGCTGAACGGGCTGGGCACGCATCGCCGCCAGGCGGAGGCGGAGATGCGTGCCATGCTGGGCGACCGGATCGTGGATCACTACCGCTGCCTGCAGCACGACTGCAACGACGACGAGAACCTGGTTTCAGTCGGCGTGACTTCCCTCGGGCACCCGGTGCGGGTCAACCGCCTTTACCTGGAAGCGGACGCCCGCATCCTGACCGGCTTCATCGAACCGCACTTCTTCGCCGGCTTCAGCGGCGGGCCCAAGGCAGTCCTGCCTTCCCTTGCGGGGGTGGAGAGCGTTTTCACCAACCACGGTCTGCGCATGATCGCCGATCCGCGTGCTACCTGGGGGGTGACGGAGGGCAACCCGATCTGGATGGAGATGCGCGAGGTGGCCCTGCGCACCGACCCGACCTTCCTGCTGAACGTGACGCTGAATTCAAAGCGGGAGATCACTGGCGTCTTCGCTGGGGAGATGCTCGCCGCGCACGCCGCCGGCTGCGCCCACGTCAAGGAGGCAGCCATGGTGGAAGTCGACGAACCCTACGACGTCGTCATCACGACCAACAGCGGCTACCCGCTCGACCAAAACCTTTACCAGTCGGTGAAGGGCATGAGCGCCGCCAGCCAGGTGGTCCGGGAAGGGGGCGCGATCATCCTCGCGGCGGCCTGCGAAGACGGCCTGCCGGACCACGGGCGCTACCGCGACCTGCTGGTCGAGTCCGGCTCGCCGCAAGGCGTGCTGGA
>DASWHG010000043.1:0-1948 GCA_036393315.1 Anaerolineales bacterium
CATATCCCTTTTTCCACGGCGATTCCCAAAGACCCGTATACAGAGGACATGTGTCACCCGGACACGTGACACCTATCCATTGTGAATTTCATCCGAAATATCTATAATCATACTTGAACATCGATGCTGCAGCCATACTTCCCCCTGATTTTTTTCTTTTACGGCCTGGCCTTTTACAGCATGGGCCTGGCAATTTTGCTGGAACTGGGGCATGGTAAGGATATGCGCCTGCGCCATGCCTTCCGCCCCCTGGCCGTCTTCGGGTTCCTACACGGCAGCCATGAATGGCTGGAAATGTTAGATGACCTGAATATGCTGCCGGGCCAGTTTTCCATCCCCATCATCTGGGAAATGGTGCGGTTGGCGATCCTGGCTTTCTCTTTCTTATCCCTGGCAGCCTTCGGCATGTTCTTGCTCTCCAGGCGTGAACGGCTTCAACAGCGGCTCAGCCTGCTGGTCCCCCTGGCGATGGTCGGGATTTGGGGTTTGGGGTTGTTCGTGCTGCGCGCTTATTTCCCACTGGCAGCAGATCTGCTCCACGTTGCCAATACCTGGTCCCGTTATGTTTTAGGTATGCCCGCTGCCTTGCTGGCAAGCGCTGGTTTAATCGCCCAGCAGCGGGAATTCCGCCAGGCAGGCATGGCGCAGTTCGGCCGGGACAGCCTTTGGGCGGCGATCGCATTTGCCTGGTACGGCCTCATCGGCCAGATGTTCACGCATGCCAGCAGCCTGCCTCCTTCGAACGTGATCAACGAGGACCTTTTCCTGCAGTGGTTTGGCTTCCCGGTGCAGCTGCTGCGCGCTACGACCGCCATCGTGGCGGCAATCTTCATCATGCGGGTGCTGCGAGCGTTCGAGGTTGAGATCCAGCGCCAGATTGCCGCGCTCCAGGCTGCCCGCCTGGAGGAAGCCGAGCGGCGCGAGGCTCTCCGCGGCGAGATGCTGCGGAGAATCGTATCTGCACAGGAGGCGGAGCGCCAGCGGATCGCCCGGGAGCTGCACGACGAGACCGGCCAGGCGCTGACCGCCATCGGTTTGGGGCTGCGAGGGATCTCGACGAACCTCTCCCAGGGTGGGGAAAGGTCCGTAAACAACCTCAGGCGCCTCGAGCGCCTGGTGGAAAGTTCGCTCGTGGAGCTGCAGCACCTGATCGCCGACCTGCGCCCTTCTCACCTGGACGACCTGGGATTGGCGGCAACCCTGCGCTGGTATGCAGGGGAGCTGCAGGACCGGGTCCCGCTGCAGGTCACCGTGGAGGTGGCTGGAGAGGCTCGCCCGCTCCCATCTGAAGTCAAGACCACCCTCTTCCGGGTCGTACAAGAGGCGCTGACCAACGTGGTCAAGCACGCCCATGCGCAGACTGCCTGCGTGCAGTTGACTTTTGGTGAGCGAGGCGTCTCCGTGCAGGTGCAGGACGATGGGATGGGCTTTGTGCCGGCAAAACTGAACCCCGCGAGCCGGCCTTCCTGGGGCCTGGTGGGCATGGAAGAGCGCGCTGCCTTGCTGGGAGGCCAGTTTACCCTGGATGCGAAGCCCGGACTCGGGACGCGGGTCGAAGTATTCATCCCTTACCACGTTAACTTTAAGGAAGCAGAGAATGAAGATAAGCCTGTTGCTGGTTGACGACCACGCCGTGGTGCGGGTCGGCCTGCGGATGCTTTTGGAGAGTGAGCCGGATATCGAGATCGTTGGCGAGGCCGACTCGGCCAGTGAAGCGCTGAACCAGGTTGCCAGGTCCCTGCCGGATGTCGTCCTGATGGATATCGGGCTGCCGGACCTCTCGGGTATCGATGCTACCCGGGAAATCAAGCGCCTGTCCCCCGAGACCGCCGTCATTGCCCTGACCATCCACGAAGACGAGGAGTATTTCTTCAAGATGCTGGAAGCCGGCGCCAGCGGGTACGTGCCCAAGCGCGCCGCCCCGGAGGAGCTGCTGACCGCCATCCGC
>DASWHG010000044.1:0-3768 GCA_036393315.1 Anaerolineales bacterium
TATAAGGTCGCATAAAGGCCTCTTCAGTCCACGCGTTTCCCATTCGACGAGTAGGGATATCCTTAATTGCCTACCCGCCATTCGACTTTATACTGGATATTGTATAGACCATAGGTCTTATGGCTGGTCCTGGCACCAATCGGTATACGATTTGCGGGATGGCAGGGTGGTACACGGCCCGACCGCCGATGCAAAACCGAGCTATGGTACCCAAGTAAAAGATGGAAAGGTTTAGATCAGGCTGAGGAGCGGCCAAAAGGCTGCCTGATTTACCGGCTGAAGCCGGGATAGATCGCAGACCGGATCCGCCGCTCCTGCTCCGGACCGGCAAGGGACCCGGCCAGGAGAGCCAGGCTTTCCGTAGCCAGATAGGTTGGCAGGGTGCCAAACATGCGCAGCAGCACTTCCGGGTAGCCGGCGCGGTCGGAAAGCAGATCCAGAAAAGCCTGGGTGGTGAACGGGTTGCGCATACCGAACAGGTAGCAGGCGCGCGGGAACTGGTAGAAGAACAGCGCCAGGCCGGCCGCAACGGAATGGTTGCGGCCGATCTGGCGGTGAATCGTGGCGGGGTAGCGCTCCAGGCGGCCGGAAAGGATGGATTCAGCCGCGAGCCTGCCGCTCTTGACCGCGAAGCGGATCCCCTCTCCATTGAACGGGTCGACCAACCCGGCCGCGTCGCCGGCCAGCAGCGTGCGGGCGGTGGCGATCCGCTCGTGGCGGAGGTAGATGGGCAGCGGGTGGCCGTGAACCGGTACACCGGTTAGCGGAATCCCGAACCGGTCCATGACTCTTTTCAGGGTTGCCTGCAGCTCGCCCGGCTTCGGGCGCATCGCGCCGATGCCAACCGAGAGATGCTCTGCTTTCGGGAAGACCCACAGGTAGCCCCGGCGCACCTCGCCGAAGACAAACAACACGGTGTTGGCGAACCGCTGCATGATCTCAGGAGCAGCGGGCACCTCCATCTCGATGGCTGCGGCCAGGGTCCTTTTCCGGCGCAGGCCAAGGGAGCGGGCGGCGATCGAGTTCGCCCCATCCGCTGCCACCAGGTAGCGGCTTTCGAATGTGTACCCTTCGCGAGTATGCACCAGCACCCGGTCATCTTTCTCAATGACCTCCCGCACGCTTACCCCGGTGCGGATCTCGGCCCGGGCATGCGAAAGGATGTGAGCGTCGAAATCGGAGCGCATAACCATGACCAGGGAGCGATCCTGGACCGGTACGGTGATCCAGTCGTTCTGAAAGGCGTAGCAGATCGATTCGACTCGGGCTTGGATCAGGTGGTCGAAGGAAAAAGGGAACATTTCCAGCAGGCGGGCTGACAGCCCTCCACCGCATGTTTTGTATCGAGGAATCCGTTCTTTTTCGAGCAGCAGGACCCGGAGACCGGCCTGCCCAAGGAAGTAAGCCGCGGTGCCTCCGGCGGGTCCTCCACCCACGACGATCACATCGTAGATTTTCGCAACCATTTCAAACCACCAGCACGGCTGCGCCTTGTAGCTGGCCGCGGCGCAGGCGTTCCAATGCTTCATTTGCCTCCTCAAGCGGGAAGGTCTGGACTTCTGTTTTCACCGGCACCTGCGGCGCGATCGCCAGGAATTCCTCCCCATCCCGGCGGGTCAGGTTGGCCACCGAACGCACCACCCTTTCTTCCCACAGCAGGCTGTAGGGGAAGGAGGGGATGTCGCTCATGTGGATGCCGCCGCTGACCACCACACCCCCTTTCGCGGTGGCGCGCAAAGCCGCGACGACTAGCGGGCCGACCGGGGCGAAGATCAGGGCGGCGTCCAGCGGTACGGGCGGTAGTTCTGATGAATTGCCTGCCCACACGGCTCCCAGCCGCAGGGCGAAGTTCTGGGCTGCGACGTCGCCGGGCGAGGTGAAGGCGAAGACTTCCTTCCCCTCGTGCACTGCCACCTGGGCGACGATGTGCGCGGCAGCGCCAAAACCGTAGATGCCCAGCCGCTCCACGTTCTCACCGGCCAGGCGGTAAGTCCGGTAGCCGATCAGCCCGGCGCACAGGAGCGGGGCAGCTTCGGCATCCGGGTAAGATTCGGGCAGCGGGAAGCAGTAGCGCTGGTCGGCGACGGCGTATTCCGCAAACCCGCCGTCGATCGTGTATCCGGTGAAGAGCGGGTGATCGCACAGGTTCTCCTGGCCGCGCCGGCAGTAGCGGCAGGTCCCATCCGTGAACCCCAGCCAGGGGACCCCGACCCGTTCTCCCAAATCGAAGCGGTCAACGTCCCGGCCAACCCGCACGACCGTACCGGCGATCTGGTGCCCGGGGATGAGCGGTAGCTTCGCCTCCTTGAGCTCGCCATCCAGGATGTGCAAGTCGGTACGGCACACGCCGCAGGCCTGCACCCGGATCAGCACCTGCTGCGGGCCCGGTTCAGGCACAGGCACCTGTCTGGCCTGCAGCGGCTGGCCGGGCGCTTCCAGCACCATGGCGTGCATTACGTTTGGGATCGATGCTTCCATCACTCAGGAGAGTTTATAGCCGATCTGGCGTAAGAAACCCTTCCGCCAGGCGATGTCCTCATCACCTTCCACCCCGGCGGGTTTGAGACCATCGACCACGCCCAGGATTGCCCGGCCCTGCTCCGTCTCGGCCAGGATCACCTCAGTCGGGTTGGCCGTGGCGCAGAAAATTCGGCAGACTTCGGGCACGTTCTGGATGGTTTTCAGCACGTTGATCGGGTAAAAGCCTTCGCCGAGGAATAGGATAAAGCTGTGGCCGGCAGAGATAGCCATCGAGTTCACCTGAGCCAGTTCGATCATCTGCGGGTCGGTCCCGGTCCAGCGTACCAGGCATTTGCCGGACGATTCAGAGAAGGCCAGGCCAAACTTGATCCCCGGTACGGCCGCGACCAGGGCTTCGTGCAGATCCTCGACTGTTTTAATGAAGTGAGACTGCCCGAGGATGAAGTTGGTCGCTTCCGGCTTTTCAATTTTCACAGAGATGAGGTTCATGATCTTACTCCTTTGTCGATTCTACGGAGTACCTTCGTTGAGGGAGCTCCTACTCACTAGAATCCCGCTTCAGCTCGGCGATGTAAGGCAGGGTGCGGTGGCGGTCGGCAAAATCCAGCCCATAACCCACCACCCACACGTCCGGGATCTCAAACCCGAGGTAATCGATGTCGACCTCCAGGTCGAGGTTTTCCCGGTCCTTGAGCAGCAGGACGCAGCAGCGCAAGGAGGCCGGGTTGCGGCCCTTCAGGATCTGGTATAAATAATTGAGCGTGTGGCCGCTGTCCACGATGTCCTCGACGACCAGCACGTGCTGCCCTTCGATCGGTTCGCGCAGGTCCATCAGGATGCGTACGGCCCCAGAAGTGGTGGTCTTGCCGTAGCTGGAAAGGGCCATGAAGTCGACGATGTGCGGGTGGGTCAGTTGGCGGGTCAGGTCGGCCAGGAAGATGAAGGCGCCCTTGAGGATCCCCACCATGTACAGCCGGTCCGCGGCCCGGTAATCCTGCTCGATCTGCCGGGCTAACTCTTTGACGCGTGCCTGGATGGCATCGGCCGGGATCAGGATGCGGGCCAGGTCGGGGTGGAGCTCGCTCATGTGTGGATTCTCCATTTAGTATGGTCAAACTTGGATAAGGTTGCGCGCACCATGTAGGCCAAGCAAAAAAGATCTGGACTTTCGCATTAATAAGAGCACCCCTGCATTATATCCAGTTTTAACGAGAGATTTCCTTTATAATCAAGGGGGTCTTTGGGAATCGCCGTGGAAAAAGGGATATGTGGGGGTTGTTTGCGGGC
>DASWHG010000045.1:0-6710 GCA_036393315.1 Anaerolineales bacterium
CCTGGTGTACCTCAGCAGCCGCGGGGACGTTCATCCCCTGCTGATCCAGGCGCTCGAGCTGGCTGCGATCCACCAGCAGCCGACGCCGGAGTCGACCACCGTTTACACCGACGATCTGGCGCCGATTGAGTGGATTACCAACAACATGGTGCTCAAATTCGTATTCTTTGGCGATCTGGAGGAGCTGCAATGAACTCGATTGAAGCCGGGACTCGCCCGGTCTACCAGTTGTTATCCTGGCTGTTAACCATATTGGTCCCTGTCGGGTTGGTGCTGACGGGGGTGCGCTTGCTGCTGACGCCTGCTTTCGTGCAATTCGAGTACCGCACCCCCAATTTCCCTCGCGACTTTTTTGGGTTTAGCCGGGAAGAGCGGCTTTATTGGTCGCAAATCGCTCTGGATTACCTGCTCAACGACGAAGGGATCGACTTCCTGGCCGACCTGCGCTTTCCGGATAGCTCGCCGGTTTATAACGAGCGAGAACTGGTCCACATGGTCGATGTCAAGAACGTCGTGCAGGCTTCGCTCAAGGTCTTGTACGTCTCTCTGGCCGGGCTGCTCGTTCTTGGACTGTGGGCCGGGCGCGGCGGCTGGCTGGAGGGCTACCGGCAGGGCCTGGCGCGCGGCGGTTGGTTCACCTTATTCGTGGTGGGAACTGTGATCCTGTTCGTCCTGGTCGGTTTTGGGTTCTTCTTCGTATTATTCCACGGCGTCTTTTTCGATCCAGGGACCTGGACGTTTCAATTTTCAGATACGCTGATCCGGCTGTTCCCGGAGAGGTTCTGGCGGGACGCTTTCCTGGTGATCGGGTCGATCTCAGTCCTGGGGGGGTTGGCCCTGGCGCTGGGTTTGCGTAAAAAATAGCTCAGCCTCCTCTCCCTGTCAGGCGCCGAACTTCTCCAGCCTTCGAGCGTGTGCGAGCGCCAGGGGGATGGTATCCAGGGCGGAGAAGCTGCCCAGTCCGCCGCGGGCGCAGGCGCGCTCGCCGAACGCGGTCAGATCGTCCGGGCGGACGGTGGCAGGCGCCCACAGCAAGAACGGCACTGGATGCCAGGAGTGAGTGCGCAGGCGAGCCGGGGTGGAATGGTCGCCAGTGATGATTAATACGTCGGGTTTGAGCTCCAGAAGCCGGGGCAGGGCCACGTCTACGCCTTCGATCACCTGCGCCTTGCCGGCGAAATCGCCGTCTTCGCCTTTGCTGTCGGTCTTTTTGATGTGCACGAAGAAGAAATCGTGATCCCCCCAGGCCTTAGCCAGGGCGAAAAACTCGTCTTCCGGGGTCTCGCCGCTGAACTGGACGACCTCCATCCCGACCAGCTGTGAGACGCCGCGGTACATCGGGTAGACCGAAACGCAGGCCGGATTGAGACCGTACGAATCCTGGAAGGAGGGCAGGTTGGGGTCGGTCGCAAAACCGCGCAGGGTCAAGCCGTTCGCTTTCGGGCTGTCGGCCAGCAGTTCGCACGCTTTGGCGATCCACCGGTTGAACAGTTCGGCAGTGGGTTCGGCACCCGGAGTGCGGGCGACGGCTGGCAGCGGCGGCACGCCTGTCTGCTGCGGGTCGGTATCATCGATATCCCCGTTCAGATTCTCCCCGCGCATCACCACTGCAAAGCGGTACTCTTTCACCTGGCGGACTTCCGTCTCCACGCCCGGCAGTGAGATCTTTTTCAATCGCTCCACCAGGGGCGCGGCCTCTTCGCTGGATATCCGCCCCGCACGCCGGTCGAGGATGTTCCCGGCCGGGTCCAGGGTTGCGAAATTGCCGCGGGCCGCTACGTCCCCGCGCCTGACCTGTAGCCCGACCCCGACGGCTTCGAGCACACCCCGGCCGATCTCGTATTGGATTGGATCGTAGCCGAATAGTGCCAAATGCGCCGGGCCAGAGCCAGGGGTGATCCCAGGGCGGATCGGTATGGTTTGTCCCAGCATGCCTTCGGCAGCCAGACGATCCATATTAGGAGTATTTGCGGCTTCCAGCTCGGTGGGGCCGCCCGGTTCGATGGGTAGGCCACCCAGCCCATCCATAACCAGAAGGACGATCTTGCTTTGCGAGGTGCGCAGCAAGGGTGGAATGTAATCGAACGGCATGTCTTTCACTCCTGATTTGAATTTGAAAGGGCGCAGAGTTTACCCTTTACGGTGTGCTCTGCGCCCTGTCGTTCTCGGGGTCAGGGAGGTGCATCTCCCAGAGGTTGAACGATTCCGTTTTTCGTCCGGATGCTTAGCGGACAGCCTGCTCGGTCTCGCGGTCGAAGATGTGCATATTGTCCATGTTCAAGACGACCTGCATGTTATCTCCCATGTGGACGCGTGTCCGCGGATCGACACGGGCAACGAAGTTGTGCTCGCCGTTGGTCAGGTAGACAAAGATTTCGTTACCCATCAGCTCGGTCACTTCGACTTTAGAATCCACCGGTCGCGCGATAATATCGGGTGGTGCGAACTGTGGGTTGTGGATGTCCTCGGGCCGGATACCGAAAATCACACTCTTACCCACGTATGGACCGTACGTTTCCTCTCGGTTCTCGGGGATCTGCACGTTAAAGGATCCACCGTCGACAAACAGCTTGCCATCATCCCTGCGGATGGAAGCCGGGAAGAAGTTCATCGCAGGCGAACCGATGAAACCGGCCACGAACAGGTTGTTTGGGCGATCGTACAGGTTCTGAGGGCTGTCGATCTGCTGGAGGACGCCGGCGTTCATCACGGCGATCCGGGATGCCATGGTCATGGCTTCCACCTGGTCGTGGGTGACGTAGATGAACGTGGTCTCCAGCTGCTGGTGCAAGCGGCTGATGTTCGCCCGGGTTTCCACGCGCAGCTTTGCATCCAGGTTGGAGAGCGGTTCGTCGAAGAGGAAGACCTTTGGCTCACGCACGATGGCTCGCCCGACGGCGACGCGCTGGCGCTGCCCACCAGAAAGCTGGCGTGGCTTGCGGTCGAGCAGCTTCTCGATCCCGAGGAGGCGAGCGGCTTCCTCGACGCGCCGCTTGATCTCGGCCTTCGGAGTCTTGCGCAGCTTCAATCCGAAAGCCATGTTGTCGTACACAGACATGTGGGGGTAGAGAGCGTAGGACTGGAACACCATTGCGATGTCCCGGTCCTTGGGCGCGACATCGTTTACCATCTGGTCCCCGATCAAGATGCGGCCCTCGGTAATGTCCTCCAGGCCGGCCAGACATCTCAGCGCGGTCGATTTTCCGCAACCGGATGGGCCTACCAGCACCAGGAATTCCTTGTCGTCAATCTTGATGTCAAGATCGTTTACGGCGAGGACGTCTCCGAAACGCTTCGTGACGTGCTCAAAGGTCACGCTTGCCATGGGTATAAAATCTCCTTTCCACAGAGTATGGTAGCGTGATTATAGCCCGAAGAGAAGAAAAAAGCAATTACATTCCCCTCCTGCCCTATGGTTTTCTCAAAGTCGAAAGCCCTGCTTTTCCCCACCCCAAACCCCATTTTTGAGGAAGCCATGCCTCCTGCGAAAACATACTTGTCGATTTGCCTGTCTCGCCATTACAATGAGGGTATGGCCCAGAGCGATGATGCCACCCCGATTCGAAAGCAGTACCTGCAGATCAAGCGCCAGTATCCGGACGCGATCCTGTTCTTCCGCCTGGGGGATTTCTACGAGACCTTCGACCAGGATGCCGAAGTCGCGGCCCGGGAGCTGGATATCGTGCTCACTTCACGCAACGTCGCTAAGGGTGTGCGGGTACCGATGGCCGGCATCCCCTACCATGCCGCCGAAAACTACCTGGCGCGGTTAATCGAGCGCGGGTACCACGTCGCCATCTGTGAGCAGATTGGCGACCAACCGGTGAAAGGCCTGGTTCCCCGGAAAGTCACCCGGGTAGTCACGCCGGGCACGATTACAGAGCCCGGACTGCTGCCCGGCGATGCCAACAACTACCTGGTCTGCGTCGTCCCGCAGGAGGAGCTCGCCGGGGTGGCGTTCGTGGACGTTACGACCGGGGAGTTTGCCGCGACCCAGCTCAGCAGCGGCGAAAAGGCCACGACCCTGCGAGCGGAGCTGATGCGCTTGAACCCGGCGGAAATCCTGCACCCCGATTCGTTCCAACCTGGAGATAGCCTGCCCGGTCATACCACGGCCTGGCCGGCCTGGCGCTTCGAACCCGGCCGCAGCCAGGAGGCGCTCCTGAAGCATTTCGAAGCAGCTTCCTTGGATGGCTTCGGCCTGCGAGGGCTGCCCCTGGCTGCCCGGGCAGCCGGCGGAATCATCCAGTATTTAATCGAAACGCAACCGGCGGCTTTAAAACTGCTCCAGCGCCTGGGGACCTATCACCTGGGTGAGTTTATGACCCTGGATGCCTCCACTCGCAGGAACCTGGAGCTGACCGAGACCATCCGGGGCGGGGCAAAACGCGGCGCACTGCTCGGCGTGCTCGATCACACCGTCACCCCGATGGGGAAGCGCTTGATCTACCAGTGGGTGAGCAAGCCACTGCTGAACGTCGAGCAAGTCAGGCGCAGGCAAGATGGCATCGCTTATTTCGTCGCGGCCGGGCTGGTGAGGGCCGAGCTCCGCCTCGCGCTTAAACCGCTTGGCGACCTGGAGCGGCTGGCTCAGCGCGTCGTCAGCGGCACGGCCCAGCCGCGCGACCTGGTCGCCATCCGCAGTACGCTCCGGCGACTGCCGGAGCTGCGCGCTCTGCTGCCCGAAGACGAGCCGGATTTACGCGCTGCCCTGCAGTCGTTCGACCTGTGTGCAGAGGAACTGGCCTTTCTGGAGGCTTTCCTGGCCGAAGAGCCCCCGGCGACGTTACAGAATCCTGGCGTGATCCGCGCCGGGTTTTCGGCAGAGCTGGACGGCGTCATCGAGCGTTCGAGGCATGCGCGCGAATGGATCGCCGGATTGGAAGCGGTGGAGCGCAAACGGACAGGGATCAAGACCCTCAAAGTTGGCTACAACAAGGTCTTCGGCTACTACCTGGAAGTGACCCGGGCGAACGCTGAGCTGGCGCCGGCGGAGTATATCCGTAAACAGACCCTGGTAAACGCCGAACGCTATATTACCCCGGAACTGAAAGAGTATGAAACGCTGGTGCTGAACGCTGAAGATCGCATCCGGGAAATCGAGGCGCGGCTCTTCAAGGAAGCATGCGAACGCCTGTCCGGTTCGGCAAACCGGATGCTCGGCGCCGCGCGAGTCATCGCCCGCCTGGATGTGCTGGCCAGCCTGGCAGAAGCCGCTGTCCAGGGGGATTACGTCCAGCCGGATGTGGTGCAGGAGGATGTCCTGGAAATAATTGAGGGGCGCCACCCGGTCGTCGAGCAGCTGCTCAGCGGGGAGCGCTTCGTCCCGAACGATTCCGTGTTCGAACCGGGCGAACGGATCCGCATCATCACGGGCCCAAACATGTCCGGGAAGTCCACCTTCCTGCGCCAGGTGGCTCTGATCGTGTTAATGGCCCAGATGGGCAGCTTCGTACCTGCCGACCGTGCCCGCATCGGCCTGGTCGACCGGATCTTTACGCGCATCGGAGCCCAGGACGAGATCCATGCCGGGCAGTCCACCTTCATGGTGGAAATGGTGGAAACGGCCAACATCTTGAACCACGCCACCGGGCGGAGCCTGCTCGTTCTGGATGAGATTGGGCGAGGCACCAGCACCTACGACGGCGTCTCGATCGCCTGGGCGGTGGTGGAGTACGTCCACAACCATCCCGATCTGCGCGCCAAGACTCTCTTTGCCACCCATTACCACGAGCTCACCCAACTGGCCGACCTGCTGCCCGGGGTGCGCAACTTCAACGTTGCCGTCAGCGAAGCGGAAGGAAAGGTCGTGTTTCTGCATAAGATCGTCCCCGGGGGTGCCGACCGATCCTATGGCATCCACGTCGGGCAGTTGGCCGGGCTGCCTCGCCCGGTCGTGCAGCGCGCTGGTGAAATACTGCACCAGCTGGAAGCCTCCTCGGGGAAAGCCGTCCGGCTCAGCCCTCAGGCTGCACAGCAGCTGGCCCTTTTCCCGGAGACCAATCCTATGCTGGCAGAACTGCGCGCTTTAGATATGAACACGCTATCGCCGATCGAAGCGCTGAATAAGCTGTACGAATGGCAGCGCAGATACTTGCAGGATGTCTAGCCCGCTTGCGGTGAAAATAAATAAACGGCCGTCCAAATCCGTTGGACGGCCATTACGAAATCTGTGCTTCTAATGCTGGCCTTAGGGCTTCGCTCAGGCCTGCCTCTCCATGGCAGTGTACAGGCCGATCTGGTTACCGGTCGGGTCGGAGAAGATGCCAAACCAACCTGTCTGGGGGATCTCCATCTTGGGTACCAGGATCTTGCCTCCCAGCGACTCGGCCCTGGCAAGGGTTCCTTCAATGTCGTCAGTGCCGACGTATACGAGCACGTTGCCGGCCGGGTTTGAGTCGCCGACCGGGTTAAATCCGCCGGCTGGCCCTTCCTGAGGTTCGAAGGTCGCATAATTCATTTCAGGAATATGCTGTACCTTCCAGCCGAATAAGTCGGCATAGTACTTCCCGGCAGATTCAAGATCATTTGCCGAGATCTCGACGTGGACGATCGGGTAACTGGCCATCGAACACACTCCTTTGGGTATATAGGATATAGAGGGGAAATTTGGTTGGATTAATATTAGTACAATTGTTCTATCCTGTCAAGATATTTGGGTCTTTGGGAATCGCCGTGGAAAAAGGGATATGTGGGGGTTGTTTGCGGGC
>DASWHG010000046.1:0-6715 GCA_036393315.1 Anaerolineales bacterium
CAACCCCCACATATGGCCCCTACCACGGCAGATCCCAGAGAGACTAATAAAATTCATTTCAATACGGGGTATCCCTAATATGCCAGTAGGGATATTCCCTATAGGGTTGTATCCCTTCCAGAAAGGGACCAAGCCAGGTCGGCGCCTGTGCGGGGACCGGTATGCCAGTCACCAGAGGCACGGAAGGAGGCAATTGCGTTTGCGGTATCTCCGTTGATCCTGGCTGTAGTGGTAGAAGCCGAATCTTCTTTGGCCGGTTCGGAAGGAGCTGCGTGGGCGTCACAGGCACTGGCGTGGGCCCAGACCGGTCAGGTTGGTAAGGAGTGGGCGTCGGGTTCTCTCCAACTAGGGTGGAGAGGTCCAGCATAGGGATAATGTTCCCGCGAAATTCATCCGGGCTGTCAAACGCCTCAAAGCGGGCTGCAGCCAGGACCAGGAACAGCACAAACAGGGGCACGATAGGGACAACCAGGCAGCAGCTGATCCTGTTCCATCTCGGATCTGTAGAGGCCAGGGCGAACTCTCGCAAGACCAGGAATGCAAGCAGCAGGACCGATATCAGGAGGCCAGGGATCA
This sequence comes from Anaerolineales bacterium, assembly GCA_036393315.1. Lineage (GTDB taxonomy): Bacteria > Chloroflexota > Anaerolineae > Anaerolineales > UBA4823 > DASWHG01. The sequence goes on from DASWHG010000046.1 coordinate 577, forward strand.
GCTGGTAGGAGACAAAATGGGTGATCACCTTGTTATCTCACCAGCCTCAGGCGAACAGCGGCATTGCCGGCTTTGTCCAATCGGGTTATCCATCTGGCCACAGAACAACCCGGCGGTAAGGCTCTGCCGGCTCGGCAAGCCGGAAAAGCTGGGCTTCGATAGGAATCTGGGGAGTTACCCATGCAGGCAAGGGTTCCGTGATCTCCAGCGTCTCCCCCGGCTTGAGCTGGAACGATGATATGGACTTCAGATCTTCTCCCCCGGCAGCGACCCGCAAGCTGAAGCCCATGGTCGTAAACTCCTGGCTTTGGATGCCGATCTGATAGGTGCCTGGGCTGCCTGCCTCGCCGTTGCCGATCCAAAGCAAGGTGTAGCCCTGAAATCCTCCCGGTGGAGTCGGTGTACGGGCGATCGCTATGGCGATCGCCAGGATAAAACCGGAAAAGATGAGCAGAAAGATACCGGTCAGATCCAACCTTGCCCGGGCGGGAGGAGGATTGAAAATAATCCTGCTCCGTTGTAACCAGGCAGCGGCGGCTGAAATCAGAGCAATGCCGCTGAGCAGCGCCGAGAGGTATTCTGTATGGATGCCCAAGCCGGTCAGGTGCAGCACCAGGCCGGAAATCGCCGTGATCGCAAGGCTAAGCCCCATGCTGAACAGGGTACGCTCCGGCCTATCCAGCGTTCTGTAGGCGAACACTGCACTTGTGAGTGCATAGCCGGGCAAATAGAGCACGAGCAGCAACGCGAAGGGAGTGCTCACCGGCGGCCGCAGGGGAAGCAGAAGCGCAATACAGGTGAGCAAGACCACCAGGGCGAGATCAAGGGATCGGTTTCGCACCGCTCATTACTCCTACGTCGTAAACGGTCACAAATCCGCTATCCAGCAGCCTGCTCACGTACCTCAGCCCGTCGAATTGGTCATAAGCCTGTTCGTCCAGGAAGTCATTCTGCCCGAAATCCCCGGAGGGAGTGCGCCGGTAGTATACGCCTCTCATATTGTCCAAGCTGATGGACCGTTTATCGTAGACCAGGTAATCGATGTCTCCGGCCCGTATGATCTGAAGGTCAGATTGGCTGAAATACGGCGAAAGCATCATCAGGCGAAGCCCACCTGTTGTCCCGGTCAGGACGTACTGGCCGCCGTAGGCGAGCATCAATCGGGCATTCGTTTCATCGGTGGCGATGCGATTGCCCAGACCGAGATGAGCCTGCGCCCAGTTCGCCACGGCCACACCCTGCGGATCGCTGGCGTGGAAAATATCCCCGACCCGGTATGGCCAGGAGAGGCGCAGGTCAGGTGACCAGCCTGCAATGATGCCTCCCAGGATAATGATCGCAACGCAGACCGAGAACAGGGCCGCTCCCGGCCCACGAATCCGCTCAGCTGCCCAGACGTGTCCCGCAGCCAGGCCAGCCACCAAGGCCAGGCCGATGAAAAGGTAATTTGCCGCCCGGTTAGAGATCTCCCAACCTGCCGATGTGAAGCGCAGCATCAGCAGTGGGAAATAAGCCAGGGCTGCGCCCGCCAGAACGATCGCCAGGGCATTGGACCGGGCACTCTTCCATACCTGGTGAAGGCCAGTTGGCAGGCCGAGGACGAGCAAGACAACGGACCCCAGGCCAACCAGGCGCTCCCATAAGGGAGCGACTGCTCCTGTATTGGAGGTAAACAACGCTCGCCTGACCTCTTCGCCGGCGACCGTACCGGCCACCGACCTCCCGGCACTCCTCAGCACCGGGTAGATGTAAGCGACCGCCTGGTTGCCGACGTAAACCAGCCAGGTCACAGTCGCCAGAAACGCAATCAGGATCACCCCAAAGGAACCGATGCGCCTCGCCCGTGTCGAACGAAAGATCGCCTGGATGAGGCCAACTGCGGCTAAGAAAATGAACACGGCATAAGACGTCAGGTGGTGGGTCACCACCACCGCCAGCAATGTGAGCAGGATGACGATCGTCAGCCCGAACTGCTGCCGGCTTTCCGGCGTGTAAAACCGGCGGGCAAGTGCATGAAGGAGCAGGATGGCCAGGGGGAACGAGAGCGACTCGTACGAATACTGCCCGCTCCAGTAGACGAAGTTGGAGCTCCCCATGAACAGCAGCACGCCGAGGCTGGCCGCCCGTGCAGAACCAGAGACCTGTTCGTAGAGCAGGAATAGCGCTAGAACGAGCACGAGCCGGGCGAATCCGATCACGATGAGCCCCGCAGCGAACAGCGGCAGCCCGGTCAGCATGGTTACCGCAGCGGTAATGATCTCTAATCCCGGGTAGAAAGCGGTGACTGCCAGGATCGGATTGCTGGTGAACAGGGCGTTGCGTTCCAAGATGGCCCGAGCGTTGTAAATGTGGACCAGCTCATCTGAAAAGGTGAAAGCGAACGGGCTGTGCGAGAACTTCACCAGGTAAAGCGCCAGGCCGAGGAACACAACCAGCCCGATGCGTTCGAATCGTGTGGGCGTTTCCCCGACCAGGCGCGCCGAGATGGGCATTACCAGGAGCAGCAGGCCTATCCAAAACAGGATTTCGGCAAGAGGGGCGTTGGCTCTCGAAAGGTAATTCGCGTACGAAACCACCAGGATCCCATAGGAGCCTATCACGATCAGGCCAGGCAGCCACCCCCAACCTTTGCATTCTTTGGGCGTAGGAGCAGGTATTGCCACTGGCAGGGTTCGATCACGCATTGCACCTCTAAACCAACAGGATGTGCACCGCCTCCATACCGGGAGTGCACATCCCAGTCTCCGGGAGAAGACCGGACCAGCGCAGGGGTTGCCGGCTGGATGAGCGAGTCAGATCGGAAAGTCCAGCCTGCCTAAACGCCTAAGGTCTTCCACTGTGAAGCCCTGGAAGCCAGGACGGGAGACCGTCAGCACGCCCACCAGCCAGCCTCTGGCGAACAAAGGCAGGCTGAGCGCCGAACGGGCTTCTCCCGGGCTCCCCTCCCACTCACGCGGCAGCCAGCGCGGGTCATCCTGAGTGCTGAGCACCACGGTCGGCTGGCGGTGATCGATCACCCAGCGGACCAGCCCGCTCTCCACCAGGTCGACCAAACGGGCGGCGGGGAACGGCCGAATCGTACCCTGGTAGATGGTGGAGCTGTGGACCACCTCGCCCCTCTCGTCCAAGACCAGCAGGCTCCCACTGGCGGCGTTGAGCGCCTCAAGCGTTTCCTGCAGGGTGCGGTTCAACAGCTCATACGGGGTGACGCTCTTCACCAGCACTCCGCACAGGGACGAGAGTAGTCGCAGCTGCGCCAGGGAACGTTCGGCCGGCCTGCGGGCGAACCTGGCCGCGGCAGTCCCCGGAGAGATCGCCAGCAATGCTGTCTTGCCGACCGCCTTCTGCCGAGCGGGGGATAAGTACTCCGGCCTGGCCCATTTCTCTCCGCTTCGATAAAAGACCGGGCCATCGCCCTCTTCTTTATTGGAATTGACAACCAGTTCGATGAAAATCCTTCTTAAGATCCGCCAGCCATCCGGGATGGTCTGGAGCTTCGGGACTCCCAGGAAGCGCTCGCCCTCGAAGCTGGGTACGTCCACGATCCGCATTTGCTTCTTCAGCGAACGGATGTAGATCGCCGGCTCGAAATCAAACCCATCGATATCATGATAGTGGAACACGTCCAGGCAGTACCGCCAGAAAGCATGAAATCCGTAGGTGATATCAGTGAAATGGGCGTCATACAGGGCATTTACCAGCCAAACAAAGACGCTGTTCCCGAATTTGCGGTAACGCGGCATATCGGTTGTGCCGCCGCCGGGGGCAAAGCGAGAGCCGCGGGCAAAGTCGGCGCCCTCCAGCAGGGTTCGGATGAAGCGAGGAATCTCGCGCGGGTCGTGCGAACCGTCCGCGTCGATGGCTACGATGATGTCGCCCTGGGCGGCATCGTAGCCGGCCCGAAGAGCAGCCCCTTTTCCGGGCCGCGGTTCGTAGATCACCTTGATGGAAGGCAGCAGCTGCCTGGCCACCTGGACCGTATCGTCGTCCGAGTGCCCATCTACCAGGATGACTTCGTCGATCCAATCGTGCGGCAAGTAGGGGAGCAGCAGCGGCAAGTTCTTCGCTTCGTTCATCGCCGGGATCACCAGCGAGACGCGCGGCTTCTCAAGGAAATGCTCCAGGCTTGCCTGCCAGGCGGGCTGGACTACGCCCGGTACACCCTCCATGACCGTCTCGGTCCGGGCGATCAGGTCCAAAGGCCGGAATGGTTTTTCGATGAAATCCCGGGCACCCAGGTCTCTCGACCGGGTCGCGTTCTCGGCGGAGCTCAAGGCGGTCAAGAAGATTACCGGGACGGTGGAGCGCGCCTTCATCTGCCGGTAGGTTTCCCAACCATCCATCCCCTCCATCATTAAATCCAGGAGAACAACATCCGGTTGGCCGGAATCCAGGAATTTCAGGGCTTCCACACCATTTTGAACGGACCAGGCCTGGTATCCCTGCATCTTGAAAACCAGGGTAACCAGCTCACAGGTATCTGGATCATCGTCCACAATGAGAATTTTCTTCATCATTAAGTCTCATCTCCTTGCGAATCGTGCTGCCTGCTCTTCTCTTCGGAAAAAAACCATTCTCCGAAGCGGGGATGGGATGATCGTCGGATTGCCTAGTACTTAAGTCCTGTTTGCCTCGTTAATCGTTAAACGATTCTACCCGGCGCGTGTTACCCGATTTTTAAATTTTTTACGGGTGAATTTCTCATTATCTAGCTTCTCTACTTGTCCCCCTCTCCCCCAATCCATTTCTTCTCCTCGAGCTGCACCAGCTCGACCAGATTCCCGGCAGGGTCATAGAACATGACCCAATGCGCCTGCCTATCTTCCTCGACACCCCAGGGTAAGTGTACCTGGTGAGCTTCAAGGTTCTTCACCGCAGATTTCAGGTCATCAACGGCAAAAGCCAATTGGGGAAACCTCTCTGGGCTGGCCGGATGCGGGTGGCCAGGGAGGACGATCAGGATCACACCCCCAACTTCAAAGTGCGGCCTGGCGCTTGCATGATGGGGAACCAGGCGCAGGCCAAGCACGTCGTGGTAGAAATGGACGGTTGCCGGCACGTTCTCAGCCCACAAGCTAACCACGGCTATTCTTCTTGGAACCCCGTTATTCATCGTAAACCTCCTTCACTTAAAAAGATTTAGCGGCAAATTGCCGCCAATAAAAAAACCACTCGCTGACGAGCGGTTGGTCTGAATCTGATTCGAATATACTTATTTAGCAAACATTTGTCAAGCTCGTCGATGCCGTTCATGCCCGGGGCTGGCCATCCTGTACGACCTGCTCAACCAACGCCCGGACACGCTGGCAGAACGGGCTTTTTGTCCCTGGACGGACATGGAAGCGGCTATGCGGGCCTCGGGTATCCCGCTTTACTCGCTCGAGACCAAACACCCCCTGGCGGACTTCGACATTCTCGGCTTCTCGCTTCCGTACGAGAGCCTGTACACCAACACCCTCAACGTTCTCGACCTGGCTGGAATGCCGGTGCTCGGCGCAGAGCGCACGGCGGAGCATCCCCTGGTGATTGCCGGCGGGCACGCCTGCTACAACCCGGAGCCCATGCACGCCTTCATCGACGCGTTCGTGATCGGCGAAGGCGAGCAGGTCATCCACGAGATCATCGATCTCCACCAGGGTTGGCGCTCCTCAGGAGCAGGTCGAGAGCAGCTGTTGCGTGGCCTGGCAGGCCTGCCCGGTGTGTACGTCCCGGCCTTCTACCAGGCGCATTACCAACCGGATGGGACCCTGGCGCGGCTCGAGAGAACCTGGGAGGGCGCGCCTGAGATGGTGCGCAAGCGCATCCTCCCGGAACTACCTCCACCGACCACCCGCTTCGTGGTTCCGTATATTGATACCGTCCATAACCGGGCCCAGATCGAGATCATGCGGGGGTGCACACGGGGCTGCCGCTTCTGCCAGGCCGGGATGGTGACCCGTCCCGTGCGGGAGCGCCCGCTGGAGGAGATCCTGGACGCCATCGAGGCGGCGGTCGACGCCACGGGATACGAGGAAGTCAGCCTGGTTTCGCTCTCTTCTTCTGACTATCCGGAGGTGCTCGATCTCGTCCAGGCCGTCAACCGTCGATTTGCAGGCCGCCACCTGGCCATCTCCCTCCCTTCCCTGCGCATCGAGACCGT
>DASWHG010000047.1:0-6132 GCA_036393315.1 Anaerolineales bacterium
CGCAGGCGGAGCGGCCAGCGGATTTCCTGGCTGCCCATGATGCCGCCGGGCCGGTAGACCAGGATCACGATCAAGACGATCGCCAGCACCACCTCAGTGAAACCGAAGAAGCCCTCGGGGAAGATCTGCAGGATGTTGACATAGTTTTCGATGGCGCGCAGGATCTCCCGGGCAGCGGTAACGACCAGTGTTCCCACCACAGCCCCTGAGACACTATACGGCCCGCCGATGACCAGCATGGCGAGGATCACGAACGTTTCGGTCAGATAAAAGGAGTAGGGGGAGAAGGAGGTGATGAAGTGCGCCCAAAGAGCCCCCCCGACGCCGGCGATAAAGGCGCTGGCGATGAAAGCCAGCCAGCGCATCAGGACCATATTGATGCCGATCGAGACAGCAGCATAGGCATCATCCCGGGTTGCGCGCAGTCGCAGGCCAACCCGCGACTCTTTGAAAAAGTAAACGGCAAAGATCGTTATCACACAAAAAATAACGCCGGTCCACAGGGTGGTGTAGTTATTCACACCAAAGAGGGTCCGCGGGCCGTTGGTCACCCGGTCCCAATGTACAAGCACCACGTTGTTGATGACCAGCAGGGCGAACGTGGTGATAACGGCAGCGGCATCCGAGAGGCGCATGAGGGGATAGCCGACCACGGCAGCAATGAAGGCTGCCACCAGCGCACCGATCAGCAGCGACGGCAAAAAGGGCAGGTGGAGTGGGATGAGGAAGGGATACAGATTGGGATTGCTCAATTCCTTGGCGGTGGGCGTCATGGAGAACAATACGGAGGTGTAGGCGCCGATGCCCATGAAACCGATGTGGGCGAAGGACAGGATCCCAGAATTGCCCATGTAGAGCTGCAAACCCAGGACAAGGATGAGGCTGACGAACATGACGGTCACGATGCGCGCCAGGAGCGGGATGCCCATCAGCTCGGTGAGGACGGCCAGCGCCAGGACCACACCGACAAGGGTGAGCGGGGTATTGAGCGGCTTGAGGCGATCGGTCAGGTTCATCCCACGCGCTCCACAGAGGTTTTGCTGCGGATCAGTCCCTGGGGCAGGAAGAGCAGGATGATGATGACAAAGGCAAACATGAAGGCCTCGCGAAACTCCAGCAAACCCGGCGGCAGGAGAACGCCCAACAGGCTGATCATAGCAGCGTAAACAAAACCGCCCACCACAGCGCCGGTCAGGCTGCGCATGCCTCCGATGACGGTGGCGACAAATGCCACCAGCAGGGGCGGCGCGCCGATGGTAGGTGTCACGATAGAAGAGCGCGCGATCCAGAAAATGGAGACAAGGCCGGCCATGATGCCGCTGATGGCAAAGGCAGTGGAGATGACCGTGTTGGCCGGCACACCTAGCATGCGCGTCATGGTGAAGTTATCGGCAGCGGCGCGCAGTGCAATCCCCAGCACGGTGCGCTTCAGGAGCACGGTCAGCAGGACCAGCATGAGAAGGCTCGTAAGAATGGTGAGGACGTTGCGCCAGGGCACGCTGGTCCCGGCGATCATCACGCTGGTCTGGAAGATCTCCGGCAAGGTAACGGCGCGGGCACGCGGGGAGATGATCAGCAGGGCCGCGTTCTGCAACAGGGCGCTGACCGCGAACGAGGTGATCAGCATTGCGGTCAGGGATTTTTCCCGAACCGGGCGGAAGGCGACCAGCTCGGTGAACAGGCTGGTGAACATGGCAGCCAATATAGCCAGGACGGCAACGGCCAGCCAGGGCAGGGGGCCGAAACCGGTGAGCAGGAAAAGGGTGTAGCCGCCGATCATGATCAGCTCGCCGTAGGCAAAGTTAACAAGCCGCAGGATCCCGTAGACGATGACCAGCCCCAGGGCCAGCATGGCATACAGGCTGCCCAGGCTAAGCGTATTGATGATGAACTCCAGGTTGATCAAGCAGCGCTCCTATTTGCCGGGGCCGCGGACGCCCATGTAGATGCCTTCGATATCGGTCTGAGTCCGCAGCTGCTGGGGAGTGCCCTGGCTTTCGATCAGGCCGGTATTCATCAGATAGGCCCGGTCGACGATTTCGAGGGAGCGCTCCACATTTTGCTCCACCAGCAGGATGGTCACCCCGCGCCGGTGCAGGCGGGCGATCAGCTCAAAGATCTGGTCGACGAGCGCAGGTGCCAACCCCAGGGAGGGCTCGTCGAGCATGAGCAGACGCGGGCGGGACATGAGAGCGCGGCCGATGGCGAGCTGCTGCTGCTCTCCACCGGAGAGCGTCCCACCGGGCTGCTGCATACGGTCTTTGAGCACGGGGAAAAGCTCGAAAACTTCACCCAGATTGCGGCTGTATTCGGTTTTCTCGCGGCGGGTGAAAGCACCCAGCCGCAGGTTCTCCTCCACGGTCAGGCTGGGAAAAATAGCGCGTCCTTCGGGCACCAGTGATATACCGAGTCGGGCGATCTGCTCGGGAGACCTTCCGGCAATGGAACGATCCTCGAAGAGGATGTCCCCTTTCCACGGTCGCAGCACCCCGGCGATAGAGACAAGTGTGGTGGATTTGCCGGCCCCATTGACTCCGAGCAGCGCGACCAGCTCGCCCTGGCTGACGGAGAGCGAGACGCCCCGCAGCGCCGTGATGGCTCCGTAACGCGTATGGATGTCCTTCAGTTCCAGCATACTCAGTCTCACAGCGCGGTTTTGCCCAGATAGGCCTGGAGCACAGCCGGGATCTTGCGCACTTCCTCAGGCTTGCCCTCGCCAATGGTCTTGCCGAAGTTCAGAACATGCAGGCGATGGCACAGGCGCATGATCAGACGCATATCGTGATCGACGATCAGCATTCCCAGGTTTTTCCGCGAGGGGATGGCAACCAGGATCTGGAGCAGTTCTTCGCTCTCCTCTTCATTCAAACCGGCAGCCGGCTCATCGAGGAAGAGGAAACGCGGCCGGGTAGCAAGGGCGCGGGCGACTTCCACCCGGCGCTCCAATCCGTAGGGCAGCGACCCGGCGCGCATCGCTGCCCAGCGGGAAATGCCGATCTCCTCCAATACCTCAACGGCCCACTTCCGGGCTTCTGCCCGGGAGAGACCCATGCTGACGGCAGCCACTTCCACGTTTTCCAGGACACTCAGCTCCCGGAACAGGCGGATCGTCTGGAACGTGCGCGCCAGCCCGGCATGGGCGATCTGGTAGGGCTTCTTGTTGGTGAGCTCCAGGCCATCCACAAAGACCCGCCCGCTGGTGGCGCGCAGCAGCCCGGTGACGACGTTGATCAGGGTGGTCTTCCCGGAGCCATTCGGCCCGATCAGCCCGAGGATCTCACCGCGCCCGAGAGTGAAGCTCACATCGTCCAGGGCGCGCAGGCCGACAAAATATTTACTTAATCCCTGGATGGTCAGAGTATTGTGATCGGAGCCGGCAGGCATGTGAGACATCAGGGAAAGGGTTGTTGAGGGATTTTGTGCAGAGGCGCGGGCCTGCACAAAATCCTCCGGGGTTAGTTCGCGTTGCGGGAGAAACGCAAATCCCTATTCACGAAATTACGGCTCGGGCTGGCTTTCTGGCAGAAGCCAGCCAAGGAACTCGGGCTCTCCACCGGTCAGCTTGACCATAGCCGCCTGCTTGTGCGTCTCATGACCCTTATCGGCGGGTTCCCAGTCCAGGGCTCCGGTCAGCAGCTCCCAGGTGTTGTCTTCCATGGCTTTTGCCATGGCAGCTCCATCGGTGGAACCGGCCTTTTCCATCGCGCCAGTCAGAACGTGGACAACATCCCAACCGGTGGCAGCCCACATGGCCTCGGGCGGACCGCCGTATTTGGCGTCATAAGCTGTCAGGAACTCCGCCATCTGCGGGGAGGTGTCGGGTGAGACCCAGGTATGAGTGGCAAAAACGATGTCACTGCCGAACTCCGGGCCAAGCGCCTGGAACAGGCCGGGGTCATCATACGAGTCGCCGCCCACGATCGGCTGCGTGATTCCGGCTTCGCGCAGTGTGCGGATGATCAGCGCCAGGTCCGGCATGTAGGAGGAGATGTAGAAGAAATCCGGCTGCTCGGGCAAAGCCTGGATGCGGGCAAGCTGGGCAGAGAAATCCGCCGCCCCCTGGGTATAGGACTCTTCGAACAGGACCGTGCCGCCGAGGGTCTTGAAGTGCTCCACGAAGTACAGGCCAAGGTCTTTGGTGTATTGGATGAAATCATCGGTCACGACATAGACGGTATCCCAGCCTTGCTCGCGGGCGTACTGAGCCGCGGCAGCGCCCATGGTGGTGTTCCACATGGACATGGTGAACTGCTTGTCACCCAGAGCCGCCGAGCCATAGAACGGGGACGAAGCCGCCGGTGAGATGCCCACCAGGCCGGCTTTCTGGGCTTCGCGGCTGGCAGGACCGCCAAAGTCAAAGTCGCTGGGAGCGATGATAGCCTGGGCCCCCTGGTCAATGAGCTGGATCGCCACATTGCCGGTGGTGACCGGGTCGCTCTTACAGTCCAGGTTGATCAGCTCGAGCTGTTTCCCAAGCACCCCGCCTTTTTTATTGATCTCCTCCACGGCCAGCTGCGCGCCCTTCAAGGCCGGCTCATCCAGAGGAGCCTGGATGCCAGTCAGGCACAGCGCGGCGCCGAGCTTGATCGTCTCCCCCTGCGCCGGCGCGGCGCCGCAGGCGGCGAGGAGCAGGCTGAGGATCACCAAGACGGCTAACGAAGTCCAGTGTTGCGATTTTTTATTCATTTCTTCTTCTCCATAATGATCTGCAAACGTGCAGGTTATCTGCTCCTCCCGAAAAGGAAGAAGCGGGCGACCAGAGACAGGATACATTCAGCTAGAGAGTGGAAAAGCGCACAAGCCCGGGTGTTATTTTATCAAATTGTTTTACGGATAATTGGAAAAGCCAGCAGAGATACCGCTGAAATCAAAAAGATACTACCATATTTCCACGGTGAATGTCAATAAAACGGTCTGCAGTTGAGACGGAAGAGAGGGTATTAGCTGGGTCGCCGGGGCTACAGCGCGCATCCCGGTCGTCATTGGGATGGCCGTGAAAAAAGATCATCATCTCTCGATCAGAGCAAACAAAATCGGAGTCTTTCGGCTCCGACTAGACAGTAATTGCCTGCTCATTCATCAATTGTTCCCAAAACGGTGTTATCTGCTTTTTCTCGATTTCACTTGGTGTGAAGCCTTGTGCCTGGACAGGCTCTAATATCCTGGCCGCGGCAATTCCAAGCAATTCCAGACGCTGGCGGTGGTTATACTTTTTCCAGTCGCTTGAAATCACAATTAAATCGATGTCGCTGCCTTCACGTGCAGTACCAGAAGCCTGAGAGCCGTAAAGCAGAACTCGCGTTGGGTGGATCCCCATCTTTTCGAGTTGAATCCTATATCTCTTCACGATCTGCCTAAGTTCGGGTGTTGTTTCAGCCATTAGACCAGTTCTACCGTTTGATTCAGATAATCTTTTGCGACTGACTCCGGATATTCCTTCAAGGAACGCTGTAGATCGTCCGGATAACGCGTTGGAATACTCGCCGTGTTGATTTTACCAATAAAGTCCAAATAGTCTCCGGGCAGCTTTATCTCACATTTCTTCACCAGATAAATCAAATCGTGTGTTTTGATTGGAACTGTCTGGGTCACTTCAGCGACGTGCGCCTTTAATAGTTTTTCCAGCGCGAGATGGCAAAGAAAAATGACATAGAGATACCGCTTTGTGGTAAGCATATGGTGAGTAGTCTCAATATCATAGTCAGCGAGTGCAATCCAGTTGGCGGTGTCTTTGCGCACGTCAGAATAACTCTTAGCGAAATTATACTCCAGGCTCTACCGGCTCGAGCTCAATAAGCTTCCCTTAAATAAGCCCATAATTTTGCTTCGGCAGGCGTAAGTGCCTTCCGTAGTTCGCGAGCTTGTTCGTAACCTTTCGGTGTCGTACGTCTTGCAGGCATGCCAGGATTCTACCCCCCGCCCTCCCCAAATACGACAAGGAGATCATACAAGCACATGGATCGTTGCTCTGTCGTATTTGGGGACTGCGAAGCGGCCCGAAGGGCGGGAGGGGTCAACACAGGCCCCTTCAATTAAGCGAGATCACCGCTCCCATCCCTCGGCCTGGTTGAACTTATCTTTCGCGTGAGCTACAAGACCAGACGAGTTACAATTCTCGCCCTCGGCTGGGAG
>DASWHG010000048.1:0-5778 GCA_036393315.1 Anaerolineales bacterium
TACCGCCGAGATAGTGCGGGAGAGCCTGCCCGCACGCCCGGTGGATGCCCACAAAGGCACGTTTGGGACTGCCCTGGTGGTGGCCGGGTCGTTGAACTACACCGGCGCGGCCCTGCTGGCCGGCCGGGCTGCCTACCGGGCCGGGGCGGGTTTGGTCACCCTGGCGGTTCCTTCCGTACTGCACGCCCCTCTGGCAGGCCAGTTCCCGGAAGCGACCTGGTTGTTACTCCCCCACGAAATGGGGGTCATCGCCGAAGGGGCTGCAGAGGTGATCTACAAGAACCTGGAACGCGCTACGGCTATGCTGGTCGGGCCCGGCTTCGGGACCGAGGAGAAGACGCTGAGCTTCCTCGCTCGTTTGATTGGGGCATCCCGGGCGAGCCGGGGGGGAGGCATTGGCTTCGTCAGCCCGGGCAGAGTGGAACCAAGCGGCGATGCGCTTGCGCTCCCACCACTGGTGATCGATGCAGACGGATTGAAGCTGCTCGCTCGCATCCAGGGCTGGGAAAGATACCTTCCGGCTCCTGCCGTGCTGACCCCTCACCCCGGCGAGATGGCGGTCCTTACCGGTCTGGAGACAGACGAGATCCAGGCCGACCGCCTGGCGGTTGCCGAGCGCTTTGCCCAGGAATGGGGGCACGTGGTGGTGCTCAAGGGCGCCAACACGGTTGTATCTGGGCCGGACGGGCGGACAACTGTCATCCCGGTGGCGACGGCCGCCCTGGCGCGCGCCGGGACGGGAGACGTGCTGGCCGGGCTGATCGCCGGACTGCGGGCGCAGGGGATGGAAGCATTTGAAGCGGCCGTGGCCGGCTGCTGGATCCACGCTCAGGCCGGGCTGGTGGCGGAGAAGAAACTGGGCAGTACGGCTTCCGTGCTCGCCGGGGACGTGCTGCGCGGCGTGCCGGAGGTGCTGCGCAGGTTGTCTTCTCCAAAATGAGCCCAAATAAGATAAGGAAGGATACGAGATGGCTTATCCGGATACCCCTAAGTATCGTGTAATCGACGAATATCACGGCATGCAGGTTGCCGACGATTACCGCTGGCTGGAAGACACTCAAGACTCCCAGGTTCGCCAGTGGGTCGAAGCCCAAAACTCCGCCACCCGCGCGTTCCTAGATGGACTGCCATTCCGACAAAAGATCTTCGACCAGGTCAAGGCATGGTATTCTGCGACTTCCGCCGATTACTTTTCCCTTCTCCAGCGCGGTGGGAAACTGTTCGCTATCAAGTTCCAACCACCCAAGCAACAGCCCTTCCTTGTAACCCTTGCCTCGGCGGATGTCCCCGCCTCAGAGAAGACGGTCTTAGACACCAACCAGATCGACCCGTCCGGTGGGACGGCGATTGACTTTTACGTTCCGTCCCTGGATGGACGGCACGTGGCGATCTCGCTTTCGAAAGGCGGCAGCGAAGAAGGGACCGTATTCGTCTACGATGTCGAGACAGGCGAGCGGCTCGAGGACGAAATCCCACGCGTCAACTACCCGACTGCAGGCGGCAGCGTCGCCTGGAATGCGGATGGCTCAGGCTTCTATTACACCCACTACCCGCGTGGGCAGGAACGCCCACCGGAGGATTTGAACTTCTTCCAGCAGGTTTATTTCCACCGACTGGGCGCCTCAACGGAAAGCGACGCTTACGTGATCGGGCAGGACTTTCCGCGTATCGCAGAGATCGGTCTGGACATAACCGATGATGGACGTTATCTGCTGGCGACGGTTAAGAATGGCGACGGCGGCGAGTTCGCCCATTACCTGGTGGACCCAAACCATTCATGGACGCAGGTAACCCGCTTTGAAGACCAGTGCCAGGAGGCGGTCCTGGGTGTGGATGGATACCTGTATCTACTCTCGCGCCGGGATACGCCGCGCGGCAAGCTGATCCGTCTGCCGCTCGCCAATCCGCTTCTGTCAGAGTCGCAGACCATCGTCCCTGAAAGGTCGGGCGCCATCCAGCGCTTCCTGCCAAACGAGAAGCATCTATACGTCGTCGAGCTTGACGGAGGTCCATCCCGGCTGAATGTCTTCGACCTCTCTGGTCGCGAGCTGCCGCAGCCGCCGATTGAACCGATCTCGTCAATTTATCAAATCGTTCGTCTGAGGAGCGACGAAATTCTCTTCCGTACCACCAGCTTTATCACCCCACCCGCCTGGCAGCGGTATGACCCGGCAACAGGCGAGGTGAGCCGCACAGCTTTGTTCGTCACTTCTCCGGTAGAATACAGTGACTGCGAAGTATTGCGCGAGTTCGCTGCATCACGCGATGGGACTAGAGTGCCCGTCAATATTATCCTCCGTAAAGGTACCCAACGGAACGGGCGGAACCCGGTCTTACTAACAGGATACGGCGGGTATGGCATCAGCCTGACTCCTTACTTCAACACGGTCCGCCGCCTGTGGATCGACCAAGGCGGGATCATCGCGATCGCCAACTTGCGCGGCGGCGGCGAATACGGCGAGGAGTGGCACAAGGGTGGGAACCTGGAGAATAAGCAGAACGTATTCGACGACTTTATCGCCTGCGCCAGGCATTTGATCGAACAGTCCTACACTAACCCCGAGAAGTTATGCATCATTGGAGGTAGCAACGGAGGGCTGCTGATGGGCGCCGCACTCACCCAGCACCCCGAGCTGTTCCTTGCTGTCGTTTCGCAGGTTGGAATCTACGATATGCTGCGCGTCGAGTTGGACCCCAATGGCGCATTCAACGTAACCGAATTCGGCACCGTGAAGAACCCGCGTCACTTCGAGGCGCTGTATGACTATTCTCCCTACCACCGCGTGGTCGACGGCGCATCCTACCCGGCGGTGCTGCTGACGACCGGGGAGAACGATGGGCGCGTCAACCCTTCCCAAAGCCGCAAGATGAGCGCCCGTCTGCAGGCGGCAAACCGCTCCGATCGCCCAATCTTATTGAGCTATAAGATCGGCACCGGTCACGGGATAGGCACTTCGCTGGAAGAGTCGATCTCCGAGATTGCGGATATATACGCGTTTTTATTAAGCCAGATAGATAAGTGAGCGGTTAACAGTTTCATGCTAGAATCGAAAAGCGGAGCCGCCTGGTAGCAGCTCCGCTTTTCGATCTTCGTCAATGGGGTAAATAGATTACACAGGTGTGGCCGGCGTCTCACCGCCCATCTCGTCGCGCTTTTCCTTGGCGGCTTTCTTGCCCGCTTCAACGGCGGATTCGATGCGGTGTTTCTGCTCGTCGATGACCTGCTTGCCCTTTTGCTGGATCTCCTCCGCCCGGGTGCGCGCCTGCTGAGCCAGAACCTCTGCCCGGTGGCGCGCTTCCTCGGCTACCTCTTCTGCCCGCATGCGGGCTTCCTCGGCGGATTCCATGGCGCGGTCTTTCAGCTCGATGCTCTTGTCCCGGATGATCGTGCGGGTCTCTTCGCCGGATTGCGGTGCAAGCAGTAAGGCGACAGCCGCGCCTGCCAGCCCACCGATCAAGAAACCTACGAAAAATGTTCCGAAATCCCCATCATTTTCAGCCATCGCATATTCTCCTTTCGTAAATGCGTTCGATTATCGTTTGCGCCCCAGGCCGATCAGTTCCACCAGCCGGCGAGCGGCGACAGCGTACTCGTTCAGTTTGATTACGGGCTCGGTCAGGTTCTCGCTCAGGAAAACCGCCGTGCCTCGCAGGGTATTGGCCGTCTCGTTCGTCGATTCCAAGATCGGCCGGATTTCATTCTGGAGTAGATTGATCAGCGTCGCCAGCTGTACGATCAGGATGACCAGGGCCAGGCCGACGACCGCGAACTCCAATGCCATGAAGATGATGAAGATGTCACGGATTCGTTCCGTTGGGGATCCCGGGCTGGCCAGGTACACGATCGCGGCAATCATTGCACCCAGGAGGATTAAACCACCGATTACCAGCGCAATGATTGCCAGGCGTTGGCGGCGTTGAGAGTCTTGACTTGGCACTGTCGAACCGGTAGGATAACTGGTCTCGCTGGTCGAACTCGGGAGGGCGGAATATCCGTTATCCATCACTCATTGATTATACCCCGTTTCTTAAGATTCAAATAGGGAAGGCTACCCGGCGGGCGGGTACAGCCTAGCCAGCTGATCCCGTTCCATAACCAGCTCGACCCCGTTCTGCGAAGGATCGCGAACTAACACGGATGTCCAATCCGAGCTCTCGCTGCGCTTCTCGATAGGCAGGCCGGCGTCCTCGAGACGTCTTACCAGCGCTTCCCAGGCTGCAGGATCCGGCACCCGGATCGCAAACGAAACCAGGCCGGTGGCATCCGGAGGCGGAGGAGGTGCACCCTGGCTGTTCCAAGTGTTGACACCGACGTGGTGGTGGTACCCTCCGGCGGAAAGGAAAAGGGCGCCCGGGTAGGAGCGCTGGGTGACATCCAAGCCTATCAGGCGGTGGTAGAAATCCTCGGCCTGGGCCAGGTCCGAGACCTGCAGATGGACGTGGCCGATGTCCGCGCCTTTATCGATCCCCATCCACGGCTCCCGATCGTCCTGGACTTCGGCCAGCAAGTTGTTGACGTTCAGCTGTTGGGTCGTCATGGCTACCTGCCCGTCGAACACCGGCCACAGCTCCCGCGGCCGGTCGACGTACAGTTCCAAACCGTTATCGTCCGGATCGGCCAGATAAAGCGCTTCGGATACCCGGTGATCCGCGGCGCCCTGCAACGATATATTGTTCTGGAGCAGCTGCTGGAAGAGCCGCGCCAGGGCGCGGCGGTCCGGGAGGCGGATGGCGACGTGATAAAGCCCCGTGGTCCGGGCCGGTTTCGGTTGGGCGCCTGGGTGTTCGCTGAGGCGGAGCTGTTCCGGAGAGGTGCCGGTTGCGGATAGCGTCGCACTACCGCTCTCGCGGTGGATCTGCCGGAAGCCGAGTATGCCGGAGTAAAATTCCAGTGACCGTTCCAGGTCAGCGACCTGTAAATGGACGTTCGCAATTCCGGTATCTGCTGGAAGTGAGGTACTGTTCATGTCTTCACTCCTCTCCATAACTACCGATATTCAGGCCATCAGTTCAGCCTGCAGCCTGCTTCAGGGCGCCGCTCCAAGCATGCGCGGGTACCAGTAAAACAGGACGTCGCCGGCCGGTTTCCCGTGCACCGAGGTAGATTTATCCTGCAGGCCGGCGGGTGGGTAGTAGCCACGGGAGATGAAGCCGCTGATCCAATCTCGTTCGTTGATCGCCACCAGCAGAGCGCTGTAAATCTGTGCCTGTTCGTCCAGGTCCAGGGTTAATGTAGGGATATCGGCGTTTGGACGGGCAAGCAGGCCCACGTCCAGGCAGTCCCCCTCGACCGCCGCCAAAGGGTCGGGCAGGCAGGCGGTGGCGCCTGCATCCACAGAAGGGTAAGATATGCCGAGAACAACCGGTTTCTCGGTGCTTTCCTGGTACGATTTGACTTGCTCGTCTAAATAAGCGGCGGCCCGGGCGTGCAGGTCTTGCTCGGGGGCATCCGCCCCGTCAGTGAGAGGCGGCGACCAGAGCAGGTAAATCCAATCGACCAGGTCCAGGAAAGGGGGTGTGTCCGCCTTCTCGGGAGTAAAAGGCAGCGCCCAGACCAGCTCACCGCTGAAGTGGTTTTTCACCTCAGCCAGCAACTCGCGCCAGCGCGTTTCGGCGTCGGCCGGCACACCGGAGGGCGAGCCATCAACCAGCAGCCCGGGAGGCAGCGCAGGCAAAACCCAATCTCCTCCCAGGATCAGCGACTGGGCGCCCTGGGACTGCGCTAGGTCGGCATGGTGCAGGGCGAACTTGCGGTAGGTCTCAAACCACACGATCCAC
>DASWHG010000049.1:0-3861 GCA_036393315.1 Anaerolineales bacterium
TGTATATTCGTGGGCGAAATAACTTGTGTAAATTTGCGCAATTTAGCGCTTTTAGCAAGTCCCATTGTCAGGTAAGATCGGTTGTATAAGAGCGCACATCAAACTTTATTGTTCTAAAGGAGACGAATTATGGCAACACAAACCTTACAACGAAACACAACATTCTCGGATCCGGCCCTTGCCAGAATGCTGTTTGACAGCCCCGGCTGGGCCTGGCTGTGGCTGGTCGCCCGCCTGTACGTTGGCTACACCTGGCTGACCTCCGGCTGGGGCAAGTTGAGCAACCCGGCCTGGACTGAGACCGGCGCTGCCCTGAAGGGCTTCTGGGAGCGCGCCGTCGCCATCCCTGAGGCTCCTGCTCGACCTCCGATTACATTTGATTGGTACCGTGCTTTCCTCCAGTCCCTTCTGGAAGCCCAGGCCTATACCTGGTTTGCCAAGCTGATCGTAGCAGGCGAGCTGCTGATCGGGATTGCCCTGATCTTAGGGGCCTTTACCGGGATCGCCATTTTCTTCGGCGGCTTCATGAACTGGAACTTCATGATGGCGGGCACGGCCAGCATCAACCCGGTTTTGTTCACCATCTCGGTCTTGCTGATCCTGGCCTGGAAGACGGCCGGCTGGTGGGGCCTGGACCGCTGGATCTTACCTTTACTTGGAACGCCCTGGCAGTCAGGGAGGTTATTCGGGCAAACTGCCGCCGGCCAGACTGCCGCCGCTTCCGAACACGCCTGCGGCTGCGGGGACGAATGTGGGTGTGTTCCGGCGGCTGCCTAGATGGCCTTCATAGCCGGGTAATTCTTGAGAAGTTAGACGAGCAAACGGTTTTGGCATTCTCCTCTACTGCAGGCTCTGACAAACCGAAGTTCGGTCAGGGCCTGCAGTGTTGCTGATATGGCGACTTCAAAAATCTCGAACGCATTCCCCCAGACGCTGGAGAATATGCCTGAATCCGGCGAGGCGTCCCCACTGGCGCGTACCCTTTCTTTCGCTTTTCCGCTCACCTGGGAAACCGCCCTGGTGGGGGCGATGCTGGTTCTGGCGGCCATCACCCGCTTGTGGGCCCTGGGCGCGCGGGTAATGAGCCACGACGAGAGCCTGCACGTCTACTATTCCTGGCAGCTCGCCAATGGGGACGGCTTCGCCCACAACCCGATGATGCACGGGCCGTTCTTGTTCGAGGCGACCGCGCTGATGAACGTTCTGTTCGGCGTTAGCGACTTCACCTCCCGCCTGGTCCCGGCCATCCTGGGCACGTTCATCGCCATCGCCGTTCCACAGTTGCTCAAACGCTGGCTGGGACGGCTGGGCGCGCTGGCGGCTACTGCCCTATTGCTGATCTCTCCCTATATCTTGTATTACTCTCGCTACATCCGCCACGACATCCAGGTCATCGCCTGGACCCTGCTGGCCATCGTCGCTATATTCCGCTTCTTGGAGACCCGGCGATTTCAAGACCTGGTCCTGCTGGCCGCAGCTTTGGCGTTGATGTTCAGCACGATGGAGATCACTTTCTTTTACCTGGCGATCTTCGCAGGGTTCCTTGCGTTGCGAGTCGTTATAAGACACCGGCTGGCATTGCGAGCGATACGCCAATCCGCCGAGTTCGACCTGCTGGTCGTGATAGGCACGCTTGGGGCATTCTTTTCCGCGCCCATTGCGCTGCTCCTGTTAAATCCCATCTGGTCTCGGGTCAGCGGGGCTCCCTTCGTGGCTTTGGAGGTCCTGGACAGCCAGGACCTGGGTTGGACGATCGGTCAGGACGGCCTGCGTCTGTGGGGCCTGTTAGTCGTCTTTGTGTTCGCTTCATTAGGCACTGGCTTATTGTGGGGTGGGAGACGTTGGCTGAAACTGGCTGCCCTGTTCCTGGGAATTACCACGACTTTATTCACCACCTTCTGGACCAACCCGGCCGGCCTGGGCACCGGTTTCGTCGGCTCGCTCGGATACTGGCTCTCACAGCAGGATGTCTCCCGGGGGAGCCAGCCCTGGTATTACTACCTGATCGTATTTCCGATCTACGAATATCTGCCGCTGGTGGGCGGCATGGCCGCGGCTGTCTACTATGCTATTAAGTATCGGGCTCTATCCTTAGCTTCTCGATCCTTCCCGCCTTTCCTGTTCTTGTGGACGGCGGGGATCTTCGCCGGGCTTTCCCTGGCCGGCGAAAAGATGCCCTGGCTCTCGACTCACATCGCGGTCCCTTTGATCCTGCTGACGGGCTGGTGGACCGGGCAGTTGCTGGAAGGCGCCTGGTCCTGGGGAAAGGGATTCAAGGACCTTATTCGAACGACGGCGAGCGGGCTGGCTTTGACTGGAGTGGCTATTTTATTCCTGCTCACCCTGCGCACGTCGCTCGCCGTTAACTACGTCAACTACGATTACAGCACCGAGTTGATCGATTATGCTCGCGGAGCGCCGGGCGTCAAGTGGGTCCTGTCCGACCTACAGGCCATCGCAAACCATACAGGCGCCGGACGGGATTTGAAGATCGCCTACGACAACGAGGTCTCCTGGCCGATGAGCTGGTACCTGCGCGATTTCCCCAACCGGATCCTCTACGGTGAGCAGCCGGACCGCCAGGCGATGAGCGCGCCGGTGGTGATCGCTGGTCCGAAGAACTGGTCGAAGGTGGAGTCCATCCTGGGAAACCGCTACCACCGCTTCGAAGTCATCCGCATGTGGTGGCCGCTGGAAGACTACAAGAACCTGAGCTGGGAACGTGTTCGCTTCGCCCTGGCGGACCCGGAGATGCGCTCGGCGCTGTGGGATATCCTCTGGCGGCGCGATTACACCCGCTACGCCGCCTTGACCGGCCAGGCGATCGATCCGCCTGTCTCCTGGCCGCTTTCGGACCGGATGCGGGTGTACGTGCAGAAAGAGGTCGCAGCGCAGATGCTGGGCCTGAGCCTGGGCGAGTCCATGCTGGAAGACTTACCCGAGGCAGTGGACGCCTACGAGGGGGTAAGAAAGCAGATGAGCGCGGAAAAGCTGGTCGCCCCCGGCCTCAACGCGCCTCGAAACCTGGCAATCGGCCCGGATGGTTTGATCTACGTGGTCGACACCGGGAACTCTCGAGTGGTCAAGCTCAACCCAGAAGGCGAACAGGTCGCCGCCTGGGGCAGCCGGACGCCGGACGGGCAGACCCCACCCGCCCCGGGTACCTTCAACGAGCCGTGGGGGGTCGCCGTGGACGGCAAGGGCAACGTCTATGTCGCCGACACCTGGAACCATCGCGTGCAGACGTTCGATGCGGATGGGACGTTTCTCCGGGAATGGGGGACCGCCGGGCAGGCCGGCCAAGGGTCAGAGACGGCCCTCTGGGGACCGCGCGGAATTGCCGTAAGCCCGGATGGGCGCGTTTATCTCACCGATACAGGCAACAAGCGCGTGCTGGTCTTCGAACCAGACGGGAAATTCCTGTTCGAGTTTGGCCGGGAGGGTGAAGGCCGGTTGGACGAGCCGGTGGGCGTGGCCGTTGGCCCGGACCTTAACGTCTACGTGGCCGATACCTGGAACAGCCGGGTGGCTGTGTTTTCCCCGGAGGGGATGTTCCTGGACAGTTGGCCGGTCGAGGGCTGGCTGGGCGATTCTCTGGACAATAAGCCCTACCTTGCGGTAGACGGGGAAGGCCGGATTTACGTCACCGATCCGGAAGGGTACCGCGTGATCGTCTTCTCGAATACCGGGGAGCCATTGGCTGCTTTTGGACAGTCTGGGGCAGAAGAGGACGCGTTTGGGCTGCCCACCGGCGTGGCTATTGGTCTGGACGGGGGGGTGTGGGTTGCCGACGCCGGCAACAACCGGTTGGAGAAGTACCCGGGCTGGCAGCGTTAGACTTTTTGAGCGCTATCAGTCTGT
>DASWHG010000050.1:0-4751 GCA_036393315.1 Anaerolineales bacterium
GACTCCACCACGAGCACCATCACATCCCGTCGAGCACCGAGATTGACGGCGCGTTCGCTATCCGCCCGTGCTACATTAACCCTCGCACGACGCTGGCAGACGTCGAGGGGTTGGCAACATCCGTCGAGCGCATCGGCGCGCGGGTGTGGGGCGAGCGTAAAGGCGAATAGCAATTTTTTCCATATTCGGCGCGATAATGAATCTGCGGGATTTCCCCTGGTATCCAGGCCGGTCCCGGAGTGACCTCATGTTGGCTGTGATTGAATCGTGGCTGCGTTGGGCCGGGGTCGTGGCAGGGCTCGGGTTCCTGGCGGTCGTGTTGTGGCGCGGCGTATGGCAGGGCCTGCGCCATGCGCCCGGTCGGACGACCGGCCTGGCCGGGAAGATCCTGCGCGCCCCACTCCTGCTCGTGGTTGGCTTCATCTGGACCGGCCTGCTGTTCTTCTTATGGCGGCCGCTCCCACTGGCGCTTTCGCTGCCCGCCCGCGCCGGCGCGCTGGCCCTGGGTGCGCTGCTTTACTTCGCCGGCCTGACCCTATACCTGTGGGGGAGCCGTACCCTGGGTGAGATGTACAAACCCTCCACCGCTTTCGGCGTGCAGCTGCACGCCAAGCAACGGCTGGTCACCCACGGCCCCTATACCTTCGTGCGCCACCCGCTCTACCTTGGGCTGCAGGTAGCCGCACTCGGCGGGCTCTTGGTCTACCGGAATTGGACCTTCGTATTCCTCCTGCTGAGTTTCGCCGGCCTGTTCTTGCGGGCTCGCCGGGAGGAGCAAGCCCTGGCAGCCGAGTTCGGCGAGCGGTGGGAGGCCTATGCCCGCCGGGTGCCGGCCTGGATCCCCCGCCTGCGCCGTTCGAGGAGATCAGACTGATGGGGGCTTACCCGCAGCTGGCTCGCTTGTGATAAGGCCGAATGACAAATAGCCCGCTACACTTCGATTCCAATTATCCCAGGTGGAACCGTGCCTTTCTATTCAAGTCCTATGAAAGTGCAAAGATAGTGCAATGTGGGTATCCTTCGAAAGGTTCTTCAATCCAAATCGGACATTTTTACGTATAATTGAGTATGGGAAAGGGACAGCGTCGTTTAGGGAGGGAAAACACTGTAGAAAATCTTGGGTTAGAAAGGAGGTGGATGCAAACGGTTCCGATTCTGACCATGTATATCAAGAAGGTTTTTCAGAAACCAGCCATATGATCCAAAAAACTTCCATTTCGATTGAGTTCCATAGGAGGAAATCTCATGCTCACAAGTATTCACTTGACCAGGAAAGCCAGGCTAATCAGTCTTCTGCTCGTGCTTATCCTCGGGCTGGCGCTGGTCTTCGCCACCAGCACGGCTTTTGCGGACGGAGGCGCCCGGACACTTTCGGCTACGCTCACGGGAGCGGCGGAGGTGCCAGGGCCCGCCGACCCGGACGGGAGCGGTGTGTCGAGCATCGTGCTCAATCCAGGGGAGGGTAGGGTGTGCTTCAAGATCAGCGTTTCGGATATTCTGCTCCCGGCGATCGGCGCGCACATCCATGTGGGGACTGCGGATGTCGCCGGACCGGTCGTGGTACCCCTGACACCTCCGGACGAGAGTGGCATCTCTAAAGGATGTATGAGTGGCGTTGACCCCGGCTTGATCCGTGCGATCGGCCAGAACCCCGCAGGGTACTACGTAAACGTCCATACCACCGATTTTCCGGCCGGCGCGGTGCGCGGCCAGCTCTCCAAATAGACAGTTCGATCGATCTGCCTCGATGGGACTCCGGGGTCGCCAGTGGGACCGACCCCGGAGTCAATATCGAGATAGAAGCATTTGAACGAATCGAGATATTCACTCTGCGGCGCTCAGAGTGAGGAACAGTATCAACAGGCAAGACAAGCATATCCAAGGCGCCCGATCAGAGCAAGTCAAGAACTCCAGTACCTTCCTGACAATTGACCCGCTTGAATGCGATAGCGCGTTTCTCTACCCAGGCGATCAGGGTCTAAGCCGGGCTCCTCCATTTCCCCACTGCGCTGCGTGCGTCGCACAAATATCCCAATACCCGATTTGTGAAGGAGGAAAGCTGTATGTTGTCCCTAAAACGTAAGCCTTCGTATTTAATACTGGCCGCTCTGCTGCTGGTCCTGGCCCTGTCCAACCTTGGCCCGGCCGCGCTGGCAGCCGCCTCCCCGGGGTTCCTGACCGGGCAACCGGCCATGCTCAAGGCGACTGCCCCGGGCGGTTCTGTCCTGCCGATCCTGACGGTCGGCGACACTCTTCCTGGCGGTTACCGCTTCGAAGCCATCCCGGACGGTATTGGTTTCACGCCAAACGGGAATGGGACGGTCAACGTGTTCGTCACCCACGAGACTTCCCTGGTTCCGTTCCCGTATAATATCAGCAGTAGCGGGACGACCGCCACGGGCTTGTCTGACTTCGACAATGCCCAGGTCTCGAAGCTCAAGCTGCACCAGGACTCCGCCGGTGTCCTGTCTGGCAAGCTGGCCATCCAGAGCGACGCCAACTACCAGCGCTTTTGATCGGCTTTTATCGCAGATAATGAGCACGGCTTCAAACACCCGGTCTTCTTCGCCAACGAAGAGGCCACGGACTTCGTCTCCCCGCCGCCCTTCCTGGCCTGGCCGCCCGACCCGGCTGCCAGCCGCCAGGCCGGCCTGGTAGTTGCCCTGGACACGCTCACCGGGAAGACGTACGAGATCCCCGGCCTGGGCCGCCTGAACCATGAGAACACCGTGGTCGTGCCCGGCGGTTGGGGCCAGATCGTGGCCTTGACCGGCGATGACACCTTCTCTGCGCCCTCCTCCCAGATGTACATGTACGCGGCTGCTTCAGACGACGACTTCCTGGCCGACCAGGGCAGCCTGTACGCCTTCGTCAGCGACATCCCGGGGGTCAACGATTACGGCGACCTCTCCGGCAGCTCCACAACCAGCGGCAGCTTCATCCCCGTCCCGCGGGCGATCGCCCTGGGGGACCAGACGGCCCTGGAAAACTGGTCGAACGATAATAACGTGTTCCAGTTTATCCGCATCGAGGATATCGCCTACGACAAGAATGACCCACGCGTGGTCTACTTTGCCGACACCGGCGAACCCCGCGCCATCCCCAATCCGGTCACCGGCCGGCTGGGCCGCGGACCGAGCGGCACGCAGGGTCCTTACCCGAACGGGCGCATCTTCAAAATGGTCCTGAATCAGGCCGACCCGCTGGTCGTGGACGAACTCTCGATCCTGGTCGACGCCGACCTGGGCGGATACGGCAATCCGGCTGCCCTGCACAACCCGGACAACCTCGATACCAGCCTGAACAGCCTGATGATCCAGGAAGACCCGGGCAGCCACAACAGCTTCCCGGTTGGCCAGGGACCAGCGGCGAGGGTCTGGCGCTACGATCTCGACTCTGGCCAGCTTGAGGTCGTCGCCGAAGTCGACCAGAGCGCCGACCCGGCTGCCGTGCTCGGCGCCTGGGAGTCGAGCGGCATCGTGGACGCTTCGAGCATCTTCGGCCCGGGCGCCTGGCTGGTATACGTGCAGGCGCACACGCTCTTCGTCGATACCGAGGTGCGCACGGTGATCGACACCAGCCGGACGCCGCCGGTGACGGCTACGCTGACGTTCAAGCGCGAGGGCGGGCAGCTGCTGCTGCTCAAGATCCCAGACTCTTAGACCGCGGCGGCCCGCTCTTCCAATTCTAGAGAAACTCCGCGCCCCCTGCGGCTCTGCGGAAGAAATAGAATTCCTCGCGCAGAGACGCAGAGCCACGGAGAGAAAATTCACAGGGTTCTCCGCGCTCCCTACTTGAACAGACCTGTAGGGTTTTCCGAAACCCTACAGGTCTGTTACGCTCCCTGCGGCTCTGCGGGAAAAAATAAGAATCCTCTCACTGAGACGCCGAGCCGCCAAAAAAAAGAAAAACTCTGCGCTCTTCGTCTCTTCGCGAGAAAAAGAATTCCTAGTGCGGAGCCGCTGAGAGGCGTAAGAAAATATAAGCGAAGTTTCAGAATCTGATCTTAATCGCTGGTCGCGCTGGGAACCCCAGGCAAGGTGCCATTCTAAGGATCGAGAGATCAGGTTGTGATTTCCTGTGGAAGCGCTCGCCACAAGGCTCCCTTGAAGATGGCCGTGACAATCGGATAGAATCACAGGTGGCTGGTGCAAATGAAATTCATTCGGGATGGTGTGGTGGTGAGAGAAAATAAGCGATGGGTGACGGTGTTCACGTGGATGGCCGTACTCCTGGCCTTGATCGCCGGCTGCAGCCCGGCGGCGGTTCAACCGGAAGGTGTGACGCCCTCACCCCCTGCCATTGACACCCCATTCTCACCAACCCTTCAGCCGGATCCCATCCAACCGCAAGAAACCTCGACTCCCACGGAGGCCGAAGCCATGGGTATACCCGACTCTGATCCCACCTTCACTTCTAGTCTGCGAAACCTAATCGAAAAAGCCAGAGAAGATTTAGCTAAACGACTATCTATTTCAGTATCACAAATAAATCTTGTCGATGCTAAGGCAGTTGTCTGGCCAGATTCCAGCCTGGGATGCCCACAACCTGGTATGGCATATGCTGATGTAATCACACCTGGTTATCTTATTATCTTAAACGCTGACGACAAAGAATATGAATATCATGCAAGCAGAGGTTCACTGGTTATTTATTGCGAAAATCCCACTCCTCCCATTCCAGGTTTGCCAGAAGATATATAGGTCTCTCTGGGATCTGCCGTGGTAGGGGCCATATGTGGGGGTTTTTTT
>DASWHG010000051.1:0-3739 GCA_036393315.1 Anaerolineales bacterium
CGCCGGACGAAAATTGATCGAGGTGGGAGATGATGGCTGCGGCATTCTTGCGGAGGAGCTGGTCCTGGCTGTTTCTCGCCATGCGACCAGCAAACTGGTAAAGGCCGACGACCTGTTCCACATCAGCACCCTGGGTTTCCGCGGTGAAGCCCTGGCTTCGATTGGGTCGGTGGCGCGCCTGACGTTCACCTCCCGGCCCGCGGGGGCTGAATCCGGGGCGCGCCTGCGGGTGGAGGGTGGGAAGTCCGGCTCCGTCGAACCGGTCGGTGCACCGACGGGCACGGTGGTCCGGGTGGAAGACCTTTTTTATAACGTCCCAGCGCGCTTGAAATTCTTGAAATCCGAGGCTACAGAGCGGAGACAGATCGATGAGCTGGTGACGCGCTATGCCCTGGCTTATCCTCAAGTTCGATTCCAGATGCGCCAGGATGGCCGCCTTTCATTAACGACGAGCGGCAACGGAGACCGCCGGGAGGTACTGGCCGCGCTGTACGGCGTGGAAGTCGCTCGCCAGATGCTTGAAGTCCTGGCCGGATATGAAGAACTGCATGTGACCGGTTTCATCAGCCCGGTCTCGCTGACCCGCTCCAACCGGCGGGAGATCACGTTCTTCGTCAACGGTCGCTGGGTGCAAGATCCCGCCCTGACTTCTGCATTGATCCAGGCCTACCACACCATGCTGATGGTAGGGCGCTACCCACAGGCAGTCCTTTTCCTGGAGGTCCCACCGGAAAGGGTGGATGTAAACGTACACCCGGCCAAGGCAGAGGTGCGTTTCCGCGATCGAGACGAGATTTTCAGTGGGGTGCAGAGGGCAGTCCGGCGTGCCTTGTTGGCCTACACGCCCGTTCCCGGCTTGGGGTCCATTTCGACCTGGTCACCCCCGGAGCAGGCAAACCCCGAGTTCTCCTGGCCAGAATGGCAGCCGGTCGCAGCGGTCGATCGCGCCCCCATGGGTACATCCAACCAGGCGGGAGACGCTACCGGTCCACAGAAAGCCTTCCAGTCGAATCAGGAGCAGTTGCCGGGAAAGATACCTTTGCTGCGACTCGTCGGACAGGTCGCCTCGGCCTTCCTGGTCGCGGAAGGCCCGGATGGTCTCTACCTGGTGGACCAGCACGCGGCCCACGAACGCGTGCTGTTCGAGCGCTTCATGGCGCAGCGGAACGGCATTATCCCGGCGCAGGTTCTGCTGGAACCGGTGGCTGTCGATCTGCCTCCGGGCGGAGCCAGGCTGCTGGCTGAACAGCTGCCCACTCTGGAAAGCCTGGGCTTCCAGGTAGAGCCTTTTGGCTCGAACACTTTCCTTGTCCGGGCACTCCCGGCGCTTTTGGCAAACGGCGATCCGGCCGCGTCGCTGCGGGTGGTGGTCGAAGACTTCGAAGAAGATGAAACCCCTCTGCAGGCCGAGATCGAAGCCAGGATCATTGCCCGCGTGTGCAAGCGCGCCGCCGTCAAAGCCGGTCAGAACCTCTCTCCAGAGGAGCAGCGCGAGTTGCTGCTCGACCTGGAGGCATGCCAGGCGCCACGCACCTGCCCGCACGGGCGGCCGACCATGATCCATCTCTCGGTTGATCTTTTAGAGCGCCAGTTCGGGCGCCGGGGAGCCCGCTAGCTTCACTTGGCGGGAAGGGAAATTGTGAAGGTCGTCCCCGTTCCCAGCTCGCTGGCTGCGCGAATTTTTCCCCCGTGTGCTTCTACGATCCGCTTGCAGATCGCCAGGCCCAACCCAGTGCCTGAAGCGACCTGCTCTGTCGACTGCACCCGGTAGAACTTCTCGAACAGGTGCTCGAGATCGCTCGCATGGATCCCGAGGCCGGTATCGCTCACCACGATGATGAAGCGATCCAGTTCGAAGCTGGCCCGGATGGCGATCTCGCCGCCCGGCCGGTTGTATTTGATCCCGTTGCTCAGCAAATTCAAGATTACCTGCTTGATCTTATCCCGGTCCGCCTTGAGGCGGGGAAGATCCCGCTCTACTTCCAGCTCGAGGCGCAGGCTGTTTTCGACGGCTTTCCCGCGCATCATGTTCGCGCATTCCTCCAGCAAAGGATAAAGGTCGAAGACCTGGACCTGGAACTGGGTCCGCCCTGACTCGAGCCGGGCTAGGTCCAGGAAGGCAGAGGTCATCTCGGTGAGACGGTCTGTCTCATTGTGGATGATCTGGATTACCCGGATGCGGTGCTCTTCAGGGATGTCGCTTCGTAGCAGCAGGTGGGCTGCCGTGTTCAGCGATGCCAGGGGGGTGCGAAGTTCGTGGACCAGCTCTGCAATCAGGTCCGATTGCTGGAAGAGACGGGCGTTCTCGATTGCTACTGCAGCCTGGGCCGCCAGCGCCATCAGTACATTTTGATCGTCTTCGGTGAACTGGCCGACTTGTTTGTTGATGGCTTCCAGGGTGCCGATCACCTTGTCTTTGGCGACCAATGGGACTCCCAGCATCGAAGTCGTCGTGACTTTCGTCGCCTTGGCAATGTTCCCGAAGTGGCGCGGGTCTTTTTGTGTGTCGGCGATGATGATTGGCTGGCGATGGGTGACTACCCAACCCGCAATGCTCCCCTCGACAGGGACGATCAAACCGCGCATCAAGGGCTCTTCCAGGTTGGTGGCCGATTCGAAATACAGTTGCTGTTTGTCTTCGTCGTAGAGCAGGATGGAGGCAGCCTCGGCCTGGCTTAAATCCGCAGCTGCCTGGACGATCCGTTTCAGCAGACCATCCAATTCGAGGGTGGAGGCCAGGTCGCGGGATATTTCTGCCAGCCGCTGATAGCGTTCTAAAAGAGGGGTCTGGATGACCTCACTCACCGATGACCTCCTCGGCGATCTGGGGCAGGATTTCCGCAACGTCCCCCCGCAGGACGACATCGGCGCGCACATCCAGATAAGTGGTGGACTGGTTGATCAGGATCAAGCGAGCGCCATGCTCGAGCGCCTGCATCGGCAGGCCGGCAACTGGCATGACCTCTAAAGAAGAACCGGTCACCAGGATGAGATCGCAGTTCCGGCATGCCTCCTGGGCTGATAACCAGGTGCGGATGGGCAGCTGTTCTTCGAAGAGGACGACATCCAGCTTGAGAATATGCCGGCAGTCCGGGCAGCGAGGGATTTCCCCGGTCTCCAGATACGGTCCAATAAAACCGCTCGAGGGGTGTTGGTGGTAGCAGCCGACACAGGTGAGAGTTTGCATCGATCCGTGAACTTCGAGCACGTGCTTCGATCCCGCCCGCTGGTGAAGGCCATCGATATTCTGGGTGATGACGGTCTGGATACAGCCGGTTTCTTCGAGCTCCGCCAGGGCGATATGGGCCGGGTTTGGTTGGGTATGCGACATCTCGAGGGCCAGATCCCGCATCCAGGCGTAAAATTTTTCGGGATGATAGCGGAAGGCGCTCAGCGAGGCGACTTCCAACGGATTGTAACGTTCCCATAAGCCGCTCCCGGCAGAGCGGAAGTCAGGGATGCCAGAAGGCGTGGAAATTCCGGCCCCAGTCAGAGCCACGCCTTTCTTTTGAGACCGGATCAAGTAGGCAGCGTTTTGTATATCCCGGTAGAGTTCATCCGATAGTTCACCCATGCTGTAATGGCCTGTGCAGCTGCCAGTCTAGCACAAACGGGGCTTCCCGGCAAGTCTCTTTTCGGGCTGCGAAACATTTCACTTTAGTAATGGCAAACCGCTGAAAGTAATTTTTTGGGTCTTTGGGAATCGCCGTGGAAAAAGGGATATGTGGGGGTTGTTTGC